>NZ_JBSFRH010000010.1:0-138790 GCF_053589135.1 Rhodococcus sp. NPDC003382 | reverse complement strand
CGGCGCAGGACGTCGACACGCCACGGACCGGCAGGTCCCTGGGGGCACGGACCGGAAGGTCCCAGGGGGCACGGACCGGCAGGTCCCTGGGGGCACGGACCGGAAGGTCCCAGGGGGCACGGACCGGAAGGTCCCAGGGGGCACGGACCGGAAGGTCCCAGGGGGCACGGACCGGAAGGTCCCGGCGGTACGGCCCCGAGGTCCCGGCGCGGACCGGTCGGTTCTACTGGGCCGAGATCGCGGAATCGTCCTTCTTCGCCGCGTCCTTCTTCGGCTCGGGCTTGAAGTCCATGCCGGACTCCTTGCGCTGGGCCTCGCTGATCGGGGCGGGCGCGTCGGTCAGCGGGTCGACGCCGCCGCCGGACTTCGGGAACGCGATGACCTCGCGGATCGAGTCCACTCCGGCGAGCAGGGCCGTGATGCGGTCCCACCCGAACGCGATGCCACCGTGCGGAGGGGCACCGTACTTGAAGGCGTCGAGCAGGAAGCCGAACTGCTCCTGCGCCTCCTCCTCCGAGATGCCCATGACCTTGAAGACGCGTTCCTGCACGTCGGGGCGGTGGATACGGATCGAGCCGCCACCGATCTCGTTGCCGTTGCAGACGATGTCGTAGGCGTAGGCCAGGGCCGAGCCGGGATCGGTGTCGAAGGTGTCGAGGAACTCGGGCTTCGGCGAGGTGAACGCGTGGTGCACCGCCGTCCACGCGGACGAGCCGAGCGCGACGTCGCCGGACGCGGTGGCATCGGCGGCGGGCTCGAACAGCGGCGCGTCGACGATCCACACGAACGCCCATGCCTTGGGGTCGATCAGGTCGAGCTTGCGGGCGATCTCGCCGCGCGCGGCACCCAGCAGCGCGCGCATCGGCTTGGTGGCGCCGGCGGCGAAGAAGATGCAGTCGCCGGGCTTCGCGCCGACGTGGTCGCAGAGGCCGGCGCGCTCGGCGTCGGTGAGGTTCTTCGCGACCGGACCGGACAGTTCGCCGTCTTCGCCGACCAGGACGTAGGCCAGGCCCTTCGCGCCGCGCTGCTTGGCCCATTCCTGCCAGGCGTCGAGCTGGCGGCGGGGCTGGCTCGCGCCGCCCGGCATGACGACGGCGCCGACGTACTCGGCCTGGAACACCCGGAAGGTGGTGTTCTTGAAGAAGTCCTTGCACTCGACCAGTTCGATGTCGAACCGCAGATCCGGCTTGTCGGAACCGAATCGGCGCATCGCCTCGGCGTAGGTCATGCGCGGGATCGGAGTCCGGAGTTCGAAGTCCACGAGCCGCCACAGGGCGTGCAGGATCTCCTCGGCCAGCAGGATCACGTCCTCCTGGGTCACGAAGGCCATCTCGACGTCGAGCTGGGTGAACTCGGGCTGGCGATCGGCGCGGAAGTCCTCGTCGCGGTAGCAGCGGGCGATCTGGTAGTACCGCTCGATGCCGCCGACCATGAGCAGCTGCTTGAACAGCTGCGGGCTCTGCGGGAGTGCGTAGAAGTTGCCGGGCTGCAGGCGCGCGGGCACGACGAAGTCGCGGGCGCCCTCGGGCGTGGAGCGCGTCAGCGTGGGCGTCTCGACCTCGACGAACGAGTGGTGCGCCAGGACCGCGCGGGCCGCGGCGTTGACCTTGCTGCGCAGGCGGATGGCCTTGCCCGGTCCTTCGCGACGCAGATCGAGGTAGCGGTACTTCAGGCGCGCTTCCTCACCGGCCTGGTCGTCGAGCTGGAACGGCAGCGGCGCAGCCTCGTTGAGCACCTCGAGCTTGGTCGCGTTGACCTCGATGGCACCGGTCGGAATGTCGAAGTTCTGGTTGCCGTCGGGCCGCACCTCGACCACACCGGTGACCTTGACGCAGAACTCGGCGCGCAGGCGGTGGGCCTGTTCGAGAACCGCGGCGTCGCGGAAGACGACCTGGGAGACACCGGATGCGTCACGCAGGTCGATGAAGATCACCCCGCCGTGGTCGCGCCGCCGGGCAACCCAACCGGTGAGGGTGACGGACTGCTCGGCGTGCTCGGCTCGCAACGAGCCGGCGAGATGGGTGCGCAGCACGGAATTCCTTTCGAAATGATCAACGAGGTTCTTCGTCGGCTGTAATCCTACGAAAGACACGAGGGCGACGAGGACACCCGTACCCGATTCGACGTGCCAAGCTTGTGCGGCTGAAAGCACCTGCAACAAGAAGGCGATGCGATGACGTTCAACGACGGGGCACGGATCGAGGCGGGCCGGGTCCGCCAGGGCGGCGGCGGACGCGGCGGCAAGATCGCCGTCGGCGGCGGCGTGGGCGGCATCCTCGTGCTGATCCTGGCGCTGCTGTTCGGCGGAGATCCCGGCTCGCTGCTCGGGTCGGGCACGGTCGATCCGAACACCCAGGCCGGGGCCGGGACCCTGGAGGGCTGCGAGACCGGTGCCGACGCCAACGAGGATGTGGACTGCCGGGTCGCCGCGACCGTGGGCAGCCTCGATCTGGTGTGGGAATCGCAGCTGCAGGCGCAGACGGGCGTGCGCTACGTGCGTCCCGAGGTCGAGATCTTCTCCGGCGCGACATCCACCGGGTGCGGCAACGCCACCAGCGACGTCGGCCCGTTCTACTGCCCGGCCGACCAGACCGCGTACTTCGACACCAGCTTCTTCCAGGAGCTCGTGACCCGCTTCGGATCGAGCGGGGGCCCGCTGGCGCAGGAGTACGTCGTCGCCCACGAGTTCGGACACCATCTGCAGACGCAGCTCGGCGATATCGGCCGCGCGCAGGCCGACCCGCGCGGCCCCGAGTCCGGTGCGGTGCGCACGGAACTGCAGGCCGACTGCTACGCGGGCGTGTGGGCGTACCACGCGGACAAGATGGCGGACCCGAACACCGGTCAGCCCTTCCTCGTCCCGCTCACCAACGACGACGTCCGTGACGCGCTCTCCGCGGCCTCGGCGGTCGGCGACGACCGCATCCAGGCGGCCGCGACGGGTCGGGTGAATCCGGAGGGCTGGACGCACGGTTCGTCGGAGCAGCGTCAGAAGTGGTTCCTCGCCGGTTACCGCACCGGCCAGGTCGCTGCGTGTGACACCTACTCGGCGTCGAACCTCGACAATCCGCCGGCGCTGCGCTGACCTGCCGTTCGCCGCAACAACGAAGCCGGGTGCTCGAACGAGCACCCGGCTCTTGCATTTTCGGGACCGTTTCGACGCTTTCCCACGAATCGATCGGAGAGGCCGGAAGATCACTTTCCACTATCCTGGAGATCAGTTTCTTCCTGCTGGGAAGTCCGGTTTCCGAATGCAGAAGATCCATTACGGTCGAATCACGATCGGAATTACACGAATGGCATTTGTCCCTGAACGAACCGCGACGTTCGTGCGGAATCCGACAAAATACTCGGAGGCAATCTCTTGCCGGAAAACAAAAGAGACCTGCAGGTACATACCTGCAGGTCTCTGATGCGCTAAGACTACTGGCTGCTCAGGCCCGAGAAGAAGTCGAGGGCACCGAACAGGTCGGCGGCGTTGCTGAAGATGTCGGCCAGCGTGGCGAGATCGAGCACGGGTAACTCCTAATTGTGATCTTGTATTTCAGTGACGCCGTCGTGCGCCGCATCAATTGTTACCTCGATCCCGCATTGCGCGCAATTCGGAGACATTTGCGAAAACTCGGACACAATTCGATCAATTATGATTGCGATCACATTTTGTGGCCGATTGTGGCAGGCCCGGCGTAACCTCCGACTTTTTCTACCCGACTTCCCGGCGCAGCAGCGCGGCCGCGCGAGCGTCGGCCGCGACCAGCGTCACCTCCTCGAGCGCGGTGTGCGCCTCGGTGAGAGCGGCGACGGCGTGGCGCACCGCGTCATCGATCGGCCAGCCCGCGGCACCGCCGGCGATCAGCGGAAAGGCGACCGTCCGGGCGCCCACCGCTTCGGCGGCCGCCAGGCTTCGCGTGTACGCCGCGCGCAGCTGCGCGGTGCGATCCTCGGAGTGCGAATAGCGCGGACCCACCGTGTGGACGATCCACGTCGCCGGAAGGTTGCCGGCAGTGGTCGCCACGGCGGCACCCACGCTCAGCCCGTGCGGCAGGGTGGTTGCGCGCAACGTGTCGCAGGCTGCGCGGATCGCCGGTCCACCGGCCCGGTGCACGGCCCGATCCACGCCGCCGTCACCGCTGAAATTCGGGTCGGTCGGATTCACGAGGGCGTCGACGCGCAGGGTTGTGATGTCTCCCTGCACCACCCTGATCCGCCGCCGCGAATCGGTTCCCCGCGGGCCGCCGTTCACGGTGTCCAGCGCGAGCCGGATCAGGTCGTCGGCGGTGTGGCCCGGCCAGCCGTGCAGCATGCGACGCCACCGTGCCGGGATCGCCGCGGCGCCCCATCGCGCTCCGAGCAGCCCACCCGCGATCGCGGCGGTGGTGTCGGTGTCGCCGCCCGCCCGCACCGCGGCTTCGAGCGCGCCGCGCAGGTGCTCCTCGCCGGCACCGGAGGTGGTGGTGATCGCCCACCACGCGGTCTGCAGGGCGTGTACGACCCAGCCGTTGTTGGCGAAGTCGGCGGGCGTGCCGCGTTCCGCCTCGTCGAGCAGCGGGCGCCAGAAGTCGGCGACCTCGGGTGACGCGATCTTCAGGAAGCCGCGCACACCGTCGAAGGTTCCGTACAGCACCGCGTGCCGGATGGCGTGGGACCACAGGCGGCACGCCTGTTCCGCGGTCGGATCGTCGTGCGTGAGCGCGCTGATCTGCGCGGCAGCTTCGAGGCATCCGGCCCCGTCGTCCAGATAGGCGAGTGCGACGGGAGCGGTACGCATGAGCGATCCGTTCCCGGCTTTGCGTCCGGTCAACGCCCGGGCATGCGCCTGCATGGTGGCGGCGTCGCCGGCGCGACGGCCCAGGACGTTGCGCGTCTGGTTGCCGATGTCCTTCGGGTTCGAGTCGTACCAGCGGACGAACTCCGCGGCGACCGCATCGAGGCCGCGGCCGCGACCGATGTCGACGCCGGTCGCGGCGACGGACGCGATCGCCAGGGCCATGGCGGTGTCGTCGGTCCACTCCCCCGGTTCCCACGCGAACGTGCCGCCGCCGATCATGTCGATCTTCGTGGCGGCCGAGGGGTAGGTGAATTCGTAACCGGCTCCGAGGGCGTCACCTGCGGCGGTTCCGAGCAGCACCCCGACGGCCCGATCCCTCTGCTGTGCAGTCACATTCATTGCAGCCTCCTCATTAGATCAAGATTGCGCTAAGTTTAGATCAGCATTGCGCTAATATGCAAATGTGAGTGAACCGAAGGATCGGGCGGGCAAGACCCTCGCCGACTACGACCGCCCCTCCGTCGCCGTCGATGTCGCGGTGCTGACCTGTCTGGACGGCGAGCTACGGGTCCTGGTCGTGGATCATCATCTCGGCGGTCGCGCTCTCCCCGGCACCTTCTTGCACCGCGGCGAGCGTCTCGTCGACGCCGCCGAGCGCGCACTCCGGGACAAGGCACACATCACCGGCCTGAAGTTCCACCAGCTGCGGATGTTCGACGATCCCGACCGCGACGAACGCGGCTGGGTGATCTCGATGGCGCACACCGCCGCGGTCCCCGTCACCGACCTGCCCGACGACGCGACACTACACGTCGTCCACGGCGGCACGGTCGACGGCGATCTCGCGTTCGACCACGCCGACATGGTGCGGCTGGCCGTCGACGACCTGCGCGCACGCTACGCGGCACAGGTCGACCCCGATCGGCTGCTCGGCGAGGAGTTCACCGTGCTCGATCTGCGCCTGCTGTACGAGGCGATCTTCGACCGGCCGCTGCAGAAGGACTCGTTCCGCCGTCACGTCGTCGCGGCGCTCGACAGCACCGGACGGCTGTCGAATCCCGGCCACGGCCGGCCCGCCGAACTGTTCCGCCGACGCGGCGCCGCACAGCTTCCGGCGCAGGCCGCGGTCCTGCTCACCGGCTGAGTTTGCCCCGCGCGGTCCGCGGGTATCTGGCTCACGCCGAGCCGAGGAGGGCAGCACTGTGACACAAGCGGACGACAGCGGTCCGGGGACACGAGCCGACGACAAGGGTCCGGGCCACGAGCTCAGCGGCATCGTGGACGACCTGGAACGCAAGGTAGAGCGTGAGCGCGACGAACGCGATGTTCCGGGGAGCAGGTCCGACCGGGAAGATGTCGAACCCGTCGAACCCGGGGACGAGGCACCCGACTGAGCCGTGAGGTCAGGGCCTCCGCGCCGCCGTGAACAGTGTTACGAGAATTGCGATGCCGCTGCCGACGATGCCCAGCCCCAGCAGGATTCGCACGACGAGCGGCCAGTCGAACGCGTCGGTCCCGAAGTCGAACGGGAACACCTGCCAGATCCGCAGCAGCGCGACGAGACCGACCGCCGTGGTGGCGATGTCACCGAGCGCCTTAAGCCACCGCGGATCCCGCACCAGATACACCAGATTCGCCACGAGACCGACGACGATCGAGGCGTTGACCCATCCCAGCACCGCCGGTGTCTCCTCGGTGAGGAAGGGCACCACCTCCCAGCCGGGCCGGACGTTGATCGCGTACAGCATCGCGGCATCGATCAGCACCGCCACGACGTAACCCACGCGGCGAGCCGCGGCCGACCTGCTGCGATCGGATGTTTCGGATGGCGCACCCACCGAACCCCCTACCCGGACACCACCTGGGACGTCCCGCCGCCATCCCACAGTGCGCCTCCGTTCCACTGAAAGCAACAGGTGGTATCCACGGTCGTGACCAGGAAGACCCGACACCGAGAGCACCCGGCGAGGAAACGGCATCGTCCTCCGAGCGGGGCGGCTCCGCCACCGGCGCGGTACGTCGAGGATCCGACGCTGCCCCCGGCCTGGCTCGTCGACATCGACGGCACTCTCGCGCACATGAGCGACCGCAGTCCCTATCACTGGCACCGGGTGGGTGAGGACACCGTCTCCCCCGCCGTCGAGGCCGCGGTCAGAGCGTTCGCCGCCGCGCCCGACGGGTTCGCCGTCGTGCTGCTCTCGGGCCGCGACGGCGTCTGCCGTCCCGAGACCGAGGAGTGGCTCGCCCGGCACGAGATCCCGTACGACGAGCTGTACATGCGCGCGGCCGGTGACAATCGCAAGGATTCGATCGTCAAGGCCGAGTTGTTCGACGCCCACATCCGGCACCGCTACCGCATCGTCGCGGTCCTCGACGATCGCGATCAGGTGGTGCGCATGTGGCGGCGGATGGGCCTGGTGTGTTTTCAGGTCGCCGAGGGCAACTTCTGAACCGGCGCACCGTCGGTCAGGTCTCGCACCTGCGCGTAACGCTCCCGCACGTGCGGAGTCGGGTCGGCTTCGAAACGCCGGACCGCGCCCGGCTCCCAGGCCGGAGGCTCGTCACCGCCGCGCAGCGTCCAGGCGGCCTGCCGCGCCGCGCCGCGCGCGACGTACTCACCCGGTTCGGGGACGTCGACGGGCATACCGAGGACGGCGGGGGCGACTTCACACAGTGCCCGCGACCGGGCTCCACCCCCGATCAGCAGCACCCGGCGCACGTGCGTGCCCTGCGCGACGATGTGGTCGATGCCCTCGGCGAGCGAGCAGAGCAGACCTTCGACGGCGGCACGCGCGAGATGCGCCGGGGTCGCGGTGGCCAGGTTCAGTCCGTGCAGGGCGCCCGTGGCGTCGGGCCGGTTCGGGGTCCGCTCCCCCTCGAGGTACGGGACCAGCACCAGGCCGCCGCTGCCCGGCGGGGCCGACAGTGCCAGGCGGGAGAGTTCGGCGTGGTCGACGCCGAGCATCGTCGCCGTGGCGTCGAGAACTCGGGCACCGTTGAGCGTGCACACCAACGGCAGGTGCCGCCCGGTCGCATCGGCGAAGCCCGCGACGTAACCGTCGGCGTCCCGCGCGGGTGTCGGCGAGACAGCGGACACCACCCCCGAGGTGCCGATCGAGACGACGACGTCGCCCTCACGGACATCGAGCGCCAGGGCCGCGGCGGCGTTGTCACCGGCGCCCGGGCCGAGTACCGCGCCCGACAAGGTCCGCCCCACCTGCTCGGCCGGCCCGGCGACCCGCGGGAGAACCGGAGGACGGCGGCGCAGCGCCAGTTCGAGCAGATCGCGGCGGTAGGTGTCGGTTGCCGCGTCGAAATATCCGGTGCCGCTGGCATCGCTACGGTCGGTGACCAGAGCGTCGAGGGTCCGGTCGGTGCGCAGGGTCCAGGTGAGCCAGTCGTGCGGCAGGCACAGGGCGGCGGTGCGCCGTGCGTTGCCGGGTTCGTGGTCGGCGAGCCACCGCGCCTTCGCAACGGTGATCGCGGCGAGCGGAACCACGCCGACGGCGTCGGCCCACGCTGCGACGCCACCCAGTTCATCGACGAGATCCTGTGCAGCAGAAGATGATCGGGTGTCGTTCCACAGCAGCGCATCGCGCACGACGGCACCCTCGTCGTCGAGGCACACCATGCCGTGCTGCTGCGCACCGACCGCGACGGCCGCGACGTCGTCGAGTCCCCCGGCCTCGGCACACGCCAGCTCGTAGGCCGACCGCCACGCCACCGGATCCACTTCGGTGCCGGACGGATGCGCCGCGCGGCCCTCGCGCACGACGGCACCGGTCTCGGCGTCGCACACGACGACCTTGCAGGACTGCGTGGACGAGTCCACTCCCGCGACGAGCACGGACGAGCCGACCCCCTCGACGGGGCCGACCGAGCCGACTCCGTCGGCGGGGCCGACCGAGCCGACTGCGTCGGCGGGGGTCACGAGACACCCTCCTGCGCGGCGTCCCGCTCGGCACGGGTGGGCAGGTCGGCTCCGGCACGCGCGACCGTCACCGCCGACGTCCACGCCGCCGTCCCGAGCACGTCGCGCAGGTCGTCGACCGTGATGGCACGCAACGCCTCCCGCCGGTCGGCACCGAGCAGGCCGCGGGTCCACAGGCCGTCGAGCAGTCCGGCGGTGAACGCATCGCCGGCACCGACGGTATCGGCAACCTCGACCTGTACCGCCGGGATCTCGACGACACCGGCCGCACACACCGCCACGGCGCCTTCCGCGCCGCGGGTGACGGCGACGATCGCCGGTCCGCTCGAAAGCCAGTCGCGTGCGGTGTCGAGGGGGTCGCGGTCGGGCGCGAACCACGCGAGGTCCTCGTCGCTGGCCTTGACGACGTCGGCGAGCGCGACGAGGCGTTCGATGCGGGCCCGGGCCCGGGCGGGATCGGAGATCAGCGCCGGCCGGATGTTCGGGTCGAAACTCACCGTGGATGCGCTCGACTGCTGCGCAACCAGTTCCGCGACGAGGTCGCAGCCCGGTTCCAGCACGACGGCGATGGACCCGGTGTGCACGAGGACGGAGTCGACCGTGGGCGGGGGTTCGACGGGATCCCAGGCGATGTCGAATTCGTAGTGGGCGGCGCCTCGGTCGTCGATCGTGGCCTGTGCGGTGGCGGTGCGTTCGGCGGCAGCACTGCCCGGGGTCAGGCTCACGCCGGATCCGGCGAGATGGTCGATGATGCGGGTGCCCCGCGGATCGTCCGCGACCCGCGTCGTGAACTGCACCGCCCGGCCGAGACGTCCGAGTCCCACCGCGACGTTGAGCGGGCTTCCACCCACGTGTTCGACGGGTTCCTTCCCGTCCCGCTGCACGATGTCGACGAGCGCTTCTCCGACCACCAGCGCGTGCCCGTTCATCGGTGTTCTCCCGCAAGCTCTTCCAGCGTGGCCCGTGCACCGTCGCGGTGCAGGGTGTCGAGCGCCCCGGTGTAGGCGTCGACGAAGCGGCGGTTGCCGGCGAGATCGCCGAACACCTCGGTGTTCTCGACGAACGCCGTGGGGTAGGACCGTTGCCGGCGCGCGAGGGGAACGAGCGTGTCGGCGAGCCGGTCGACCACCTCGATGGGTTGCCCGTGTTCGTCGACGCCCTCGGCGTAGCGGGCCCACGACGCGACGATGGCGGCGGACAGTCGCACGGGACCTCCCGCGGCCAGGTTCTCCCGGATCACCGGCACCAGCCATTTGGGGATCCGGTCGGACGATTCGGCACACAGCCGGGCGACGGTGTCGCGGATCTCGGGGTTGGCGAATCGTTCGATGAGCGTGCGCTTGTAGTCGTCGAGATCGATACCCGGCACCGGTTCCAGTGTGGGTGTGGCCTCGCGGTCCATGTAGTCGCGGAGGAAGCCGGCGATGAGCGGGTCCTGCGCGGCGTCGTGGACGAGCCGGTATCCCATCAGATACGCGAAATAGCCGAGCCCCTGGTGACCGGCGTTGAGCAGGCGCAGTTTCATCAGTTCGTAGGGCGCGACGTCGTCGACGACCTGCACCCCTGCCTTCTCGAAGGGGGGTCGGCCGTCCGCGAAGTCCTCCTCGAGGACCCACGCGGTGAACGGTTCGGCGGCGACCGGCCAGCGGTCCTGCACGTCGAAGCGTTCGGACAGCGCCGTCACGACCTCGTCGGTCGTGACGGGGGTGATCCGGTCGACCATCGAGTTCGGGAACCGGACGTTGTCGGAAATCCACTGTGCCAGTTCGGGATCGACGAGCCGGGCGTAGGCGGTGAACACCCGCCGGGCGACGTCGCCGTTGCCTTCGATGTTGTCGCAGGACATCACCGTCGGCGCCCGTAGTCCACGGGCACGCCGACGGGCGAGAGCCTCGGTGACGAGCCCGAACACGGTGGTCGGCGGCTCGCCGGAGTCGAGGTCGCGCCGGACCGCGGGATCGTCGGCGTCGAATTCCCCGGTGTGGTGCCGAATGTTGTAGCCGCCCTCGGTGATGGTCAGCGAGACGATCCGCGTGGTCGGCGCCGCGATGAGTTCGACGACGGCCTCGGGATCGTCGGGGGCGTAACGGTAGTCGACGATCGATCCGATCACCCGCGGCTCCCATCTGCCGTCCGGGTGCGTGAGGACGAGTGTGTAGAGACCGTCCTGCTCGTCGAGGGTCTCCTGCATCCGGCGGTCGCGCGGCATCACCCCGACGCCACAGATGCCCCAGTCCTGCGCGAGCCCCTGCTCGAGGAGTCGGTCGACGTACATGGCCTGGTGGGCGCGGTGGAAGCCGCCGACACCGAAGTGCACGATGCCGACGGTGACGTCCTCGCGGCGATAACTCGGTACGGGTACCTGCAGGTGGGGCAGTGTCTGCCGGCTCACGCGCATGGTGGTCATTCCTCTCCGGGCCGATCGGTCACGTCGACGACGGCCTTGATGTTCCCGGGCGTCCGGTCGGATTCGAGCGCCTCGGCGGTCTTGTCGAGCGAGAACCGCGCGGTGACCATGGTGTCGAGATCCACCCGTCCCAACTCGACGAGGGCGAGCGCCGTCGGCCACGTGTTCGCATAGCGGAACACGCCGGTGAGGACGAGTTCGCGGTTCTGAATGATCTGCACCGGAAGCGTCATCGTCTCCGCGCCGGCGCCGACGAGTACGACGGTGCCTCCGGGACGGACCGCCCGGATGCCGGAGTCCACCGCGCTCGGAGCGCCGGAGGCGTCGATGTAGCTGTCCACCTGCAGGCTCGCCGGGTCGTCCACGCGCGGGTCGAGTGCGCGGGTGGCACCGTACGACAGTGCGCTCGTGCGGCGTCGTTCGTCGAGGTCGGTCACCACGATCTCGAGCGCACCGAATGCCCGGGCGACCTGGGCGACGACGACGCCGACCGGTCCGGCCCCGGTGACCAGGACGCGCGATCCGGCCGTGATCCGAGCCTTGCGCACGGCGGCGATGCCGACGGACAACGGTTCGCACAGGGCCGCGGCGTCGTCCGAGACGGTCGCCGGCACGGGGTGCGCGAAGGCGGCGCCGATGGTGACGTACTCGCACAGCGCCCCGTCGACGGGCGGGGTGGCGAAGAACCGCATGTGCGGGCACAGGTTGTAGTCGCCGCGCCGGGTCTCCTCGGTGAGCGGATCGGGGCGTTGCGGTTCGATCGACACCCGCTCTCCGATCCGGTGCGCGGGCACACCCTTGCCGACGGCGACGACGACCCCGGCCGCTTCGTGCCCCAGGACGAGGGGGCCGGTGACGACAAACTCGCCGATTCGCCCTTCCCGGTAGTAGTGCGTGTCCGATCCGCACACCCCGACCGTGGTGACCCGGACGAGGACGTCCCCGGGGTCGGGAGCGGGTACGGGTCGCTCCTGCATCTCGATTCGGCCCGGTTCCACGAGAACCGCGGCGCGCATGGCTCGGGGGATCGAAGCGACGACTGTTGTGTAGGTCACACTGCGATGCTAGCGTAGTGAGCAAATGAACGCACCTATGAGCAAATGTTCACAAATCAAGGAGGGCGCGTGACCACGCCCGGCACGACCACCCCCGCAGAGAAGGACACCTCGGCGACACCCGAGGACCTGCGCCTCGCCGTGCGCGCCGCGACGCTCTACTACCTCGACGGACTCACCCAGGCCGAGGTCGCGCAACGCCTCGGGGTCTCCCGGCCCACCGCGGGCCGCCTGGTGGCCCGGGCCCGAGCCCAGGGAATCGTCCGCATCGAGGTCGCCGTGCCGCCGTCCCTGCGCGACAACCTGCACGCCGACCTCGAACGCGCCCTCGAGGAGCGGTACGGCCTCACCGAGGCCGTGGTGGTCGGCGCCCGCGTCGACGACACCGGCCCGGTCGAGGACTCCGCGAGCTTCGCCGCACTCGGGCGTGCCGCCGCAGCTCTGCTCACCCGCCGCATCCGCCCGACCGACACCCTCGGGTTCACGTGGGGACCGGAAACCGTCGCCGTCGCGCAGGCCCTGCCCTCCGGTGTCGCCACGTGCGCGCGGATCGTCCAGCTCGATGGCTCGGGCTCCGCGAGCACCTACCAGACGGGCACCGAGTTCGTCCTCGGCCGGTGCGCGGAACAACTCCGGGCACAACCGCTTCGGCTCCCCACTCCCCTCTACGCCGACGCGGCGACCGTGGCGTCGATGCGCGCCGACTCGCTCATCTCCCGCACCCTGGAAATCGGCCGCAGCGCCGACATGATGATCTTCGGGGTCGGCGCCGTCTCCACGGCCACCACCCTGTTCGAGGGCAGTTTCCTCGACACCACCGTGCTCGACGAACTCGACAGCCTCGGCGCGGTCGGGGAGATCGGCGGCCGGTTCTTCCACGCCGACGGCACCCCCGTCCACGGCGACCTCGAGGCACGTACGATGTCCGTTCCACTCGAAGATGTAAGAGACTGCACCACAACAATTCTCGTCACCGGAGGGCAATCGAAGCACCGCGCCGTCCTCGGCGCGCTCCGCGGTGGGCTCGCCACGATGCTCGTGTGCGACATCGCCTGCGCCCAGTACCTGCTCGGTACGGACCGGGCACCCGAGACCGCCTCCGTGCACGACGAGGCAGCACCCTTCGCCGACGGATGAACAGCACCCGTCGCCGACGGACGAACAGCACCCGTCGCCGACGGACGAACAGCACCGAAACGAGGTAGTCCATCGTGCCTACAGCAAGAAGATCCACCCGCGCGGCCGTCGCGGGCGCCGCAACCCTGTGCCTCGCGCTCAGCGGGTGCGCCGGCGCCGGATCCCTCGGCACATCCGGCCGGACCGTCACCATCGCGATGGTGTCGAACTCCCAGATGCAGGACGCACAGCAACTCGCGTCGCAGTTCGAAGCCGAGAATCCCGAGATCGACCTGAAATTCGTCACCCTCTCCGAGAACCAGGCCCGCGCCAAGATCACCGCCTCCACGGCGATGGGCGGGGGCGAGTTCGACGTCGTGATGATCAGCAACTACGAGACGCCCCAGTGGGCGGAGTACGGGTGGCTGACGAACCTGTCGCCGTACATCGAGCAGACCGAGGGCTACGACGCGGACGACATCATCCCCTCGCTGCGGGAAGCACTGTCGTACGAAGGCGATCTGTATTCGGTGCCGTTCTACGGCGAATCGTCGTTCCTCATGTACCGCAAGGACCTGTTCGAGGAAGCCGGAATCACACTGTCCGATCCCCCGACCTGGACCGAGGTCGCCGACGCCGCCGCGCGACTCGACAGCCCGGACGTGAACGGGATCTGCCTACGCGGCAAGCCCGGCTGGGGCGAACTGCTCGCGCCGCTCGACACCGTCGTCAACACGTTCGGCGGCCGGTGGTTCGACGAGAACTGGAACGCGCAGCTGAACAGTCCCGAGTTCCGCGAGGCCGTGCAGTTCTACGTCGATCTCGTCCGCGAGTACGGCCAGCCCGGTGCTGCCACGAGCGGATTCAGCGAGTGCGCAACGCAACTCGCCCAGGGCCGGGTCGCCATGTGGTACGACTCGACGTCCGCGGTGTCGACGCTCGAGGATCCCGCGTCGAGCAACGTCGTGGGGAAGATCGGGTACGCGGCGGCTCCGGTGCAGGAGAAGGACCCCTCCGGCTGGTTGTACACGTGGTCGCTCGGCATCCCCGCGAGCAGTGAACACACCGACGACGCGTGGAAGTTCATCTCGTGGATGACCGACCGGGACTACCTGCGCACCGTCGGCGAGCAACTCGGCTGGGAACGGGTTCCGCCGGGCAGCCGGTTGTCGACCTACGAGATTCCCGAATACGCCGAGGCCGCAGCGGCCTACGGTCCGATCACCCTCGAATCCATCGAGACCGCCGATCAGAAGAACCCCACGGTCGACCCCGTTCCCTACACGGGCATCCAGTTCGTGGCCATCCCCGAGTTCCAGGATCTCGGCACTCGGGTCAGCCAGCAGATCAGCGCGGCCATCGCCGGACGTCAGACGGTCGACGAGGCACTCGAGCAAGCACAGAAGTACGCCGAGGCCGTCGGCGAGACCTATCGGGAGGCGTCGTCATGACCGCACCTGCAGCGCAGCGTCCGACACCGGACACGACCGAGCGCATCCGTTCGCTCCGGGACTCCAAGGAGGAAAGGGTCTCGCGGGCCGAGGGCTGGCGCCGGCGCGGTCCCTTGCTCCCGGCCCTGATCTTCACGATCGTGGTCACCCAGGTTCCGTTCCTGTTCACCCTGTACTACTCGACGCAGTCGTGGAACCTCGTCAGCCCCGGCTCCCGCCGGTTCGTCGGCCTCCAGAACTACGTCGACGTCTTCCAGGACAGCCAGTTCTGGCAGGTGGCGATCAACACCGTCGTCCTCATCGTCGGCACGGTGCTGGTCTCGGTAATCCTCGGCCTGATGCTCGCCCTGCTGCTGGACCGGGCCTTCCTCGGGCGCGGCATCGCCCGGACGCTGCTGATCACACCGTTCCTCGTCACCCCGGTGGCCGCCGCCCTGGTGTGGAAGACGGCGATGTTCGATCCCGTCTTCGGCATCGTCAATTTCGTCCTCTCGCCGTTCGGTATCGGCGAGGTCGACTGGATCAGCCGCTTCCCGTTGCCCGCGGTCATGATCGCACTGATCTGGCAGTGGACGCCGTTCATGATGCTGCTCATCCTCGCCGGCCTGCAGTCGATGCCCCGCGACATCCTCGAGGCGGGCCGGGTCGACGGGGCCGGGGCCTTCGCCCTGTTCCGTGAACTGACGCTGCCGCACCTGCGCCGGTTCATCGAACTCGGCACCGTGCTCGGCGCGATCTACCTGGTCAACACGTTCGACGCGATCTACATGATGACCCAGGGCGGTCCCGGCACAGCCAGCGCCAACCTGCCGTTCTACATCTACCAGCGCGCATTCCTGGGCTTCGACATCGGTCAGGCCGCCGCCATGGGCGTGGTGGTCGTCGTCGGCACCATCGTCGTCGCGACCTTCGCCCTGCGCCTGATCTTCACATCGTTCACCGGCAAGGAGGAGGCGGCATGAGCACCACCGTCACGACGCCGCAGGCATCGGACACCGCGGCACCGACCGGCCGCGTCGCCCGGACCGCGCGCAAGCGCAAGAACCGCCGGATGAATCCGTGGGGAGTCGTTGCCTGGATCGCGGCCATCGGCTTCTTCTTCCCCGTCTTCTGGATGGTGCTCACCGCCTTCAAGCAGGAGGCCGACGCCTACTCCGACCCGCCGAAGTTCTTCTTCTCCCCCACCCTGGACCAGTTCCGCGGAGTGTTCGAGACCGGAGTCGGAACGAGCCTGCTCAACTCGGCGTTCGCCACGATCGTCTCCACGATCCTGGTTCTGCTGCTGGGCATTCCGGCTGCGTTCGCGCTGTCGCTGCGCCCGGTGCGCAAGACCAAGGACGTGCTGTTCTTCTTCATCAGCACCAAGATGCTGCCGATCGTCGCCGCGATCATCCCGCTGTACGTGATCGTCGCCGAGGTCGGTCTGCTCGACAACATCTGGGCCCTGATCGTCCTCTACACGGCGATGAACCTGCCCATCGCGGTGTGGATGATGCGCTCGTTCTTCCTCGAAGTTCCGGGCGAACTCCTGGAAGCGGCGAGCATGGACGGCGCGAGCCTGTGGACCGCGGTGCGGGAGCTGATCCTGCCCCTGGTCTCCCCCGGCATCGCCGCGACCGCCCTGATCTGCGTGATCTTCTCGTGGAACGAATTCTTCTTCGCGGTCAACCTCACTGCCGTTCAGGCACAGACGATTCCGGTCTTCCTCGTCGGCTTCATCACCGGTGAGGGCCTGTACTGGGCGCGGCTGTCCGCCGCGGCGACGATGGCGGCACTTCCGGTCGTCCTCGCCGGTTGGCTCGCCCAGAACAAGCTCGTACGCGGCCTGTCGTTCGGCGCCATCAAGTAGACCCGAACCTCTTTACCAGCAAGGACTTCCATCATGGCTGACATCACCTACGCCAACGCCTCGTGCATCTACGAGAACTCCGACACGTTCGCGGTCGACTCGCTGAACCTCGACATCGAGGACGGTGAATTCGTGGTCCTGGTCGGACCGTCCGGCTCCGGCAAAAGCACGGCGCTGCGGATGCTCGCCGGGCTCGAGGACATCGACGAAGGGTCGATCTCGATCGACGGCAAGGACATGACCGGAGTGCCGTCGAAGGACCGGGACATCGCGATGGTCTTCCAGAACTACGCGCTGTATCCGAACAAGACGGTCGCCGAGAACATGGGCTTCGCACTCAAGATGCGCGGCGTGAGCGCCGACGAGCGTCGCCGCAAGGTCGAGGAGGCCGCGAAGATCCTCGATCTCACCGACTACCTCGACCGCAAGCCGGCCAAGCTCTCCGGCGGGCAGCGTCAGCGGGTCGCGATGGGACGCGCGATCGTTCGTGAACCGCAGGTGTTCTGCATGGACGAGCCGCTGTCGAATCTCGACGCGAAACTGCGCGTGCAGACCCGCACGGAGATCGCGGCGCTGCAGCGACGCCTGGGCACCACCACCGTGTACGTCACCCACGACCAGGTGGAGGCGATGACGATGGGCGATCGCGTGGCCGTGTTGAAGAAGGGGGTGCTGCAGCAGTTCTCCAGCCCCACCGAGCTCTACGACCGTCCCGCCAACGCCTTCGTCGCCGGTTTCATCGGCTCCCCCTCGATGAACCTGCTCACGGCGCGGGTCGCCGACGACGGCGTCGTCGTCGGCAGCACCGTCGTCCCCGTCGAGCGGCAGCGGATCGCCAAGCTGCACGCGGCCGGCATCGAAGAGGTCACCGCCGGTATCCGGCCGGAGGACTTCGAGATCGCCGACGAGGGCGTCGAGGCCGTCGTCGAGCTCGTCGAGGAACTCGGCAGCGAGTCGTATCTGTATACGCGGATTCCCGGCAGCGGGAACCAGGTGGTCGCGCGGGCGCTGACCCGCACCCCCGCCCGGCTCGCCGACACCGTGCACCTGCGCAAGCGCGAAGGCACGGTGCACCTGTTCGACGTCGAGACCGGTGAGCGGGTGGGTGACTGACCGCGGTTCGCCGCGGCGCCGTGAAGCACCCGCGCGGGTTAGTGTCGGCGGGTGAACGCCCCACGAACCCCCGACGCACCGGGCACGGACGCGCCCGGCACAGACGACACGCGCGCTCATCCCGTGACGGTCCTCGGACTGGATTTCGTCGGGCTCGTCGTCGCCCTGTTGTTCTTCGCGTGGAGTCTGAGCCCGTCCCTGATCCCCCGGGACTGGCTGTATCAGGGGTTGATCAGCGGCATCACCGCCGTGACCGGCTACGGCATCGGCGTGCTGATCGCCTACCCGGCACGACGGTGGATCGTGCCGCACCTGACATGGTGGCGCCGCCGCCACACGGTCCGGCAGATCACCCAGGCCGTGGTGGCGGTGCTCGTCGTCGCACTGGTGGTCGCGGCGCTGCTCGTCGCCGCCGATCGGCAGAACGAGATCGAAGCCCTCATGGGCATGGACGCAACCTCCTCGTTCGCGTATCTGCGCACCGGTCTCGTCGTCGCCGCCGTCTTCGCCGTGGTGCTGCTGATCGCCCGGGGCCTGCGCCGCCTCGCCGACGCGTTCGCACGGTTTCTCGGTGCGCGCCTGCACATTCCGGTTCCGATCGCCCACGTGGTCGCCCCGGTCCTGCTGGCCGTCCTCGTCGTCGTGTTCGTCGACCAGGTACTGCTGGCCGGCAGTTCCAAGGCCGCGAACCTGGTCTTCTCCGGCGACAACAACAGCACCGATCCCGGCGACACGCAGCCGGTGGAACCCGAGCGGTCCGGCAGCCCGATGTCGGCGGCCCCCTGGGACACCCTCGGCCGGCAGGGCCGGTCCTTCGTCGACGGCGGCGCACGGGCCGCCGAACTGACCGCGATCAACGGCCTTCCGGCGCGTGAACCGATCCGCGTGTACGCGGGGCTGGAATCGGCGCCGGACACCGCCGCCCAGGTCGACCTGGTGCTCGACGAACTCGACCGCACCGGGGCGTGGGATCGGCAGGTGCTCGTGGTCTCCGCGACCACCGGCACCGGCTGGGTCAATCCCGTCGCGGCGGATTCGATCGAGCTGATGTACAACGGGGACACCGCGATCGCCGCGATCCAGTATTCGTATCTGCCGAGCTGGATTTCGTTCCTCACCGACGGGTCCGCGGCGGCTTCCGCGGGCGAGGCGCTGATCGACGGGGTGCAGGAGCGGTGGTCGCAGCTGCCGGAGGATGCGCGTCCCCGGCTGCTCGTCTACGGAGAGAGCCTCGGGTCGCAGTCCGCGGAGGCCGCGTTCGACGACATCGCGGACCTGCGCTCGTCCGTCGACGGGGCGTTGTTCGTGGGACCACCGAATTCGAACACCCTGTGGCGTTCGCTGGTGGACGGGCGCGATCCCGGCAGCACCGAGGTGTTGCCCACCTACCACGGTGGTCTCGAGGTCCGGTTCGCCGACAGCATGGAAGCGCTGGAACCGAACGGGCAGCCGTGGCTCGACCCGCGGGTCCTGTATCTGCAGCACGCGTCCGATCCGGTCGTGTGGTGGGGCCCGGACCTGCTGCTCACCCGCCCCGACTGGCTCTCCGAACCGCCCGGCCCGGACCGGGTTCCGTCGATGCGCTGGTATCCGATCGTCACGTTCTGGCAGGTGGCCGGCGATGTCATGCGCGGCACCTCACCACCGGTCGGGCACGGGCACAACTACGAGGATCTGATCCCGTACGGCTGGGCCGCGATCGCGCCTCCCGACGGGTGGACCACCGCCGACACCGAGCGGGTCGCGAAGGTGGTCGAAGCCACGGCACTCGAGGACTCCGTGCCGGTCGGCTGAGAAGTTCGGGGCGCCGCCGGACCGCACGCGCGGTCCCGCGACGCCCCTCGACGAATCAGTTTCCGGAGAGGATCTCGTTCAGAGCGTTGCCGTCACCGGAGACGATGGCCTCGACCATCTGCAGGACCAGACCCTCGATCTGGCCACCGACGACCGGAACCTTGACGGTGACCTGGCCGCGGACCTCGAGGACCGCACCGCCGTCGCGAGCGCGCAGCTCGGAGCGCCCCTCGATCGACACCGGGAAGCTGGACGAGCCACCGGTCAGCGTGCCCTGTGCGGCACCGCCCTCGAGCGGGCCCCACTCGTCGGTCCGCTGCATCACCAGCGGTCCGCGCAGAATGCCGCGGACCACAGCGGGAAGTCCCGAGGTGTCGGTCTCGTCGGTGAGCGTGACCTTGACCGTGCCGGGACCTGCCGGGGAAGCGATTTCCACTGAGCCGGTCGTGCTTCCGCCCAGGCGGCCCTTCCAGTACTCCTCGCTGATCAGGGCGGCGTGGACCCGTTCCACGTCGTGGTCGATATCGGCGCTGAAAGAAAATTCTTTGGACATGGGCGCAAACAATAGCGTCCCCCGCGGGGGTCGCCTACAGCGCTCCCGACAAAGCCGACCACGCCCTGCCGCGGGCCCGTCCGGCCCGGAGAATCAGGCCCCCGGGCGCTCCGATTCGGTCACTTTGCGGGCGAACTCGATCGTCCGCTCGAGGGCGATCCGAGCGTCTTCGAGCGAGAGATCGAACTGGTACTCGTGGCCCAGTTCCGGCTCGTGATCCTCGGGATAGAACAGGGCGTCGACGGTGACACCGAGATCGGTGAGCTTCGCAGCCAACGGATTCGACTGGGTGTTCGTGAGGGGATCGCCGTTGCCGCCGGTGATGTAGGTGGCGGGGAACTCGCCGGTGACCCACCGCAGCGTGGACATCTGCGCGGCCGCCTCCGAGGACCGGAAGTCCCGAGCCCCCGTGTAGGCCCACAAAGCCTGCTTCACACCCCACCCGATCAGGCCGCCGCTGCCGCCCATCGCGGGAACGTCGTAGATTCCGCAGTTGAGCACCACACCGCGCAGCTGCTCCGGGGTCAGCGCCGGAGTGATCCCGATCGCGGCGGCATAGGCCGGGTCGGTGACCGCCGCGGCGAGCTGCGCCGACAACTGTGCGCCCGCGGAATCACCCGCCAGGACGATGCGATCCGGGTCGATGTGCAGTTCGTCCGCGTGCTCGACCAGGTAGGCGTGCGCGTCGTTGAGCTGGTGCACGGGCGTCGGATAGCGATGTTCGGGGGCGAGCGAGTAGCCGAGCGAGACCACGGTGAACCCGGCGTCCGCGACCCGCCGGTAGTAACCGGCATAGTTCGTCCGGTCCCCGGACAGCCACGCGCCGCCGTGCGTCCACACGATCGTCGGCAGCGCGGTCGTCGTTCCGGTCGGGGTGTAGACGTCGAGATACGCGTCGGGGTCGCCGGCGCGATACGGCACGTCGGCGACGAGATCGGTGACCGGGGCCCCGACCTCGAGTTTCGCGGTCTGGTCACGGGCACCACGTTCGAACAGCACGCGGACCAGAAGCGCCCCGGGCGTCGGCGTCAGGGCGAAGGACGCGGCGATGATCGCGAGCACCACGACGATCACTGCCAGAACCCACCGCAGGACGTGCCGACGCGGGCGAACTCGAGGGGTGGGGCTGGTCGTCGTCACTCGTTCTCCTGCTGTGGGTCGGGCCGGTCTGCCCGCCGGGACCGTCCCGTCCGAGCCCGTCGATCATCGCAAACCGCGGCTCGTTCTACGGGACCATCGCGCGCAGTGTCGCGAGCGCGGGACGGACGTTCGCGAGGTACCGGGCCATCGCGTCCTGCACCTTCGGCCGGTCGAAATGCTGCCGCAGCCCTCGGGCCGTGTTGAGACGGGCGCGTTCGAGCCACTCCGCGACGTCCGGTTCCTTCGACCACATCCGGTCGGCGGACATCTCGACGAGCAGACCCCGCGCCCAGTCGAGCGGAACGTCGGGCAACCGGTTCGTCGGGCACAACCGGTTCTTCTCGTCGAGGGGACGGCCGGTCGACTCCACGAACCCGACCATCGCGGCGTTGAACGGGACGAGCCCCGACCGGACGGGCTGCAGCGTGATCCGGCCGGGCGCGAAGATCGGCACGGCCGGTGCCGGATTCAGGCCGCGGGCGGCGCAGTGCACGTGCACCGCGTCCGGCACGGTCGCGACCGTGCCGCCGTCGAGGTGGATCTCCCAGCCGTCGAGGCGTCGTACATGCCCGAGCCGCACCACATCCCGGATCTGCCGCAGCATCTTCAGCTCGGCGGTGCTCATCGTCGGCGCCTTGTACATCGAGGGCGTGACGCGGTCGTCGACCCGGAACAGCTGTTCGCTCGCCTCGAGCCGGGCGAACAGGTCGTCCGGCGAGGTCGCGTGCGCCGCCGATTCCAGTTGCCGCGCGATGCCTTCGATCAGATCGTCCACCAGTTCGCCGCCCTGCGCGAAGAACCGGTTCCGCAGCCACGCCTCCCGCGGCTTGATCCACCGGATCGCGTCCGGGTCGACACCGGTCTGCAGCAGCCACAGGCACGCGTCGATCGCGGTCTTGCCGGCACCGATCACGACGTAGCATTCGGCCGGGGTCGCCACGTGCGGCAACTCGCCGACGGGAATGCACCGGGCGTCCGGGGCGACGGCGAACGGCGGCGCAGTGGTCGCCGGGACCGCCGGTTCGAGATAGGTGGCGTCGACCACCGCCTCCCGGACCTTCACCTCGAAGCACTCGCCGGACAGGCGCGAGACGTAGCGCTCCCCACCGACGTATTCGCACATCGGGAAGTACCGGACCGCACCGGAATCGAGCAACGACGTGCGCATGACCCGGTCGTAGTATCCGCAGATCTCGGCGGCCCCGGCCTGCTCGTACATGCCGGCGTTCGGCCCGGTCCGATCGATGGTGTCGGCGCCGAGCGGCAGCGAGTTCACCCCGTAGTAGGCCGACGGCTGGTGCAGCCTCACGAACGGGTAGGCATCGTTCCAGTGCCCGCCCGGCGCGTGCCGGCGGTCGACCATCACGACGTCGGCGTCGGAATCGGCGATCAGCGCATCGGTGAACGCCATCCCGGCGGCGCCGGCGCCCACCACCAGGTAATCGGTGTCGAGGGTGTGGGTGACCATGTTCGTCCCGCTCTCCGTGCTCTCCCACGATCGCACGCGCTCCCGGGCCTGTCACGAGAACGGGCCCGGGAGCGCGCCGGTCACCACACGTCGCAGAAGTTCATCGCGAGGTAGTCGTGGGGCAGACCGCCCTCCGTGATCACGTCCCCTTCCCACCAGCGGAAGGTCTGCGCCGCGAAGCCGGTCGCGGCAGCGTGGATCTCCCCTTCCCGCGGGTAGTGGTATTCGACGTGGATCGAGTCGGCCGTCTCCGCCACGACCGTCGGGTGCAGCGCGCATCCGGTCGCCGTGCCCAGATAGCTACCGCGGTGGAACAACAGCAGATGCGTCGGCGACCAGCCGGTGGCGTCGACGATCCCGACCTGCGCGTAACTCAGGTCGGTGCAGCGGTTGTAGTTGCCGTTGTACGCGTAGAGCCAGGTCGCGTCCGGAATCTGCTGCGGCGCAGGCATCTCGTCGATCGCCGCGAACACCTCGGGTGCCGCGAGATCGATCTGCGCGTCGCACGACGCGTCCTCGCGGAACAGCGGCGCCGGGAACGCGTCCCGCGCCGGAACGGCAGCCTGCGCATTCCCCACCGCAGTGCAGGCCACCACGATCGCGGCCGCGCTGCTGAGCAACGCGGCCGTGGTCTTCCCCCTCAATTCCCCATCCCTTCGTCGGATGCGCTCGCGTGTCGAGCACAGAGCGGGTATCGAACCCCGACGGGATTTCGTAACACCGCGGCCCGCACCCGGATCCGCGGCCGGGATTCCTATCTCGCGGGCGGACAGATCACCACGGGACATCCGCTGCGCTGCAGCACATCGCGGCCGACCGACCCGATCACCGCGCCGGCGAACCGGCCGCGGCCGTGACTGCCGACGCAGATCAGCTGGGCATCGGCGGCGTGCCCGAGCAGCGCGTCGGCCGGATCGCCCTCGACGGACACTTCGACGACGGGCACCTGCGGAAACCGCTCCCGGGCAGCGGCCAGGGCCTCCGGCGGCACGCCGCGGGACGGCTCGGTCACCCCCGGCAGCGAGAACCACGCGTGTACCGCCACCACGGAGGTCCCGAACAGTGCGGCCAGCTCGAACGCCACCAGCGCGACGCTCGCGCCGCGCGGTCCCGGTTCGATACCGACGACGACCGGACGCTCGTCGTCGGGAAGGCGGCCCGGCTGTCCCCGCCAGCTCGCGACCGGGCAGGAGGCACGTCGCACCAGGTCCTGCGCCGTGGACCGGCGCAGCAGTGCTTCGAGTGCGCCGCTGCCGCTTCCGCTGTGCCCCAGCACGACCAGGTGGGCGCCTGCGCTCGCGGCGGCCAGTGCCGTGGTGACCGGCCCGGATTCGACCCGGCCCTCGACCTCCAGCCGCGGAAAATACGCGCGCACGACGGTGACGACGTCGGTGACGATCGCTTCCGCTGCGCGATATTGCTCCTCGGCCAACGGTTCCCGGCCACCCACCTCGGGCGCGGTACTCGGGCGGCGCCGCTCCGGCAGGACGTACACGACGTGGAGTCCGCATCGCCGACGCGCCGCGACCGCCGCCGCCCATTTCGCGGCATCGGTGGCGGACCGCGATCCGTCGACTCCGACCACCATCACGCCGTTTTCGGCCATGTGCACCGCCCGTTCACGGTTCCCGGAAGGTTCGACGGGACGAGAATACCGGCAGTGTCGCGGCGGACCTGACAGACTGCCGATATGTCGATCGGGTGGAGGGTTCTCGCGCTGTTCTGCGCGTTCGGGATACTGGCTGCGTGTTCGTCGTCGAACGGGTTGCAGGACACGGCGCGGACACCCGCCGGCGTCGAGAGCGCCGACCCCGCGCAGGCCGACGCGATCATGCGGATCGTCGAGCAGGCGATGGCGGACCGTCACCTGCGGGCGGTGATCGTCCGGGTCACCGAGGACGGCGAGGAGATCGTCACGCGCGCGGTCGGCGAGTCGATGACCGGGGTGCCCGCGACCCCGGACATGCACTTCCGCAACGGCGCCGTCGCGATCTCGTACATCTCGACGGTGCTGCTGCAGCTGGTCGACGAGGGCACGGTGACGCTCGACGACCGGGTGTCCCGGTGGCTGCCGGACATCCCGCACACCGACCGCGTCACGCTCGGCCAGCTCGCGCAGATGACCTCGGGCTACCCGGATTACGTCATCGGCAACGACGAGTTCGCGAACGCGATCTACGCCGATCCGTTCCGGTCGTGGACACCCGAGGAGCTTCTCTCGTATGCGACGTCGAAACCGTTGCTGTACGAGCCCGGCACCAACTGGAACTACGCGCACACCAACTACGTGATCCTCGGCCTGGCTCTCGAGAAGATCACCGGTAAGACCGTCGAAACGCTTGTGCAGGAACGGATCCTGGACCCACTGCAACTCGACGACACCCAGGCGACGCAGACCCCGGCGATCCCGGATCCCGTGCTGCACGCGTTCAGTTCGGAGCGCCGCCAGTTCCTGGGTATTCCTCCCACCACTCCGTTCTACGAGGAGACCAGCTTCTGGGATCCGTCGTGGACGATCACGAACGGCGCCGTCCAGACCAGCAACATCTACGACCTCCACGACACCGCGGTCGCGGTGGGCACCGGCCGGTTGCTCTCCCCCGAGTCGCACCGAGCGATGGTCTCGACCGATCTGCGCGGCAGGACACACGCACAACCCGGCTGCGCGACGTGCGCCGAACAGACCGAGGGCTACACGTACGGGCTGGGCGTCGTGATCTCCGGCGACTGGCTGCTGCAGAACCCGCTGTTCGCCGGGTACTCGGCGGTCGAGGCGTATCTGCCGGACCGGAAGATCGCGATCGCGGTCGCGGCGACCTACGGTCCGGAAGCGTTCGCCGACACCGGCGCATACTCGAATCAGGCCCAGGCCCTGTTCCGGGAGATCGGTGCACAGATCGCGCCGGACCACGCCCCACCGGCGCCGCCCGGGTAGGCGGCGCGTGCGACACACCGCCTGCGCAGCGAGCCGTTCGGTTGCCGACGTGCGAAGCTGCGGCGGGGAGTCCTGACACGGGGCCACAGGCGGGGGAGGTAGTGCGATGGCGGCAATGGACGCGATGGGTGCCTTGATGATGACGGCCGAGGAGCTGTCGAATCCGATGCACATTTCTGCGCTGATCGTCCTGGCACCGCCCGAGGGTGCCGGGTCTGCCTTCGTCGACGAGATCCACCGCGCGTGCCGTGTCGACGCGGACCTCCTCGACCCGCGGCTGCGCCGTCGTCCGCACCGCGGCGTCGACACGGGCGGGGCGTGGACCTGGCGCGACGCCGACCCGGACATGAGCGAGCACGTGTTCCGGAGGACGCTGCCGGCCGGTTCGGGCCGGGAGGCACTGTGGTCGTTCGTCGGTGACGTGCACGCCGAGCCGCTCGATCGGTCGCGGCCCATGTGGCAGGTGCACGTGATCGACGGTTTCGACGGCGATCGGATCGGATTGCTCGTCAAGGTGCACCATTCGGTGGTCGACGGCATCGGCGGCATCCGGATGATCGAGTCCTGGGTGTGCGACGATCCGGACCGCCGTGGCATGCAGTTGTTCACCGCGCCCTCCCGGGAACGGGATTCGAGTGCCGGCACCCGGTTCCCGGGACCGCTCGCACTGGCCCGCTCGACGGTCGAGGCCGCGGCGGCAGGCGCGGACTTCGCGGTGCGGCTCGGCAAGGGTGGATTCCTGAACGTCTTCAAGGCGTTGACCGGAGGCAGCGCGACCCTGCCGTTCTCGGCGCCCGACACCAGGTTCAACGGCAGGCTCGCGCCCGCACGCTCCGTCGCCGGGGCCGAGATCTCCCGTGCCCGCGTCCGCGCGGTCGCCCAGGAAACGGGCACCACCACCAACGACGTCCTGACCGCCGTCGTCGCCGGTGTGCTGCGGTACTGGCTGCTCGCCCACGACGAACTTCCCGACGAATCCCTGGTCGCGATCTGCCCGATCACGGTCCGGCCCCGCGACGCCGCCGCGGACGACGCCGCCGCCAATGCGTTCGGTGTCGCGCTGTGCACGCTCGGCACCGAACTGGACGATCCGGCGCAGCGGCTCGCCACCGTTCATCGGTCCATGTCGGAGGCGAAAGAGCAGGTCGCCGAGCTCGGGTCGGGAGCGTCGCTGGCCGTGGCCCTGCCCGCCATCGCGCCGACGGTGCTGCTCCCCCAGATTCCGTTCGCGCCGACTCCGCGGCCGGCGTTCAACCTGGCGTTGTCGAACGTGCCGGGTCCGCCCACCGACCGGTACTGGAACGGCGCCCACCTCGAGGCGATCTACCCGGTCTCCACGGTGTACGACGGTCTCGCCCTCAACATCACGGTGTGCTCGTACGACGACAAGCTCGACATCGGGTACGTCGCGGGGCGAGAACAACTTCCCGACATCGAGACGCTCATCCCGCTCACGGAACGGGCGCTGTCGGATCTCGAAGCGGCGGTAGGGATCGAACGGTAGGCGAACCAACCGGGACCGCAGCGGAGACGAGGACGTCCACCAGGTCGGGGAGCCCATCGGCGGGTCCGCCGGCCGGGTACACCCCGCCGACGGCGAACGCTCCGACGATCGCGACGTGGAGCCGGTCCGCGAGCAGGTCGCCGTCCACCACATCCAGGCGCGCGGTGAGTCCGCGCAGCCGGCGGTGGAGCTCCTCTTCGTGGTCGAGGCACCTGTCCCGGATGCGGACGTGATCGGAATCGAATTCCGCTGCGGTGTTGACGAATACGCAGCCGCGATATCCCTCCGAGGTCGCGAGGTCCCGCATCCACGTCGCCTGCGCGACCAGTTCGTCCCGAGCATCCGGGTTCTCGCGGGCCACTGCATCCCATTTCCGCCAGAACATGTCGTTCCGACGCTGCAACACTGCCACGATCAGGTCGTCCTTGCTCGGAAACCATCTGTACAGACTGGCTTTCGAGATCCCGGATCGTCGGAGCACCTCGTCGATGCCGACCGCCCTGACACCGTTGACGTAGAAGAGTTCCGTGGCGACGTCGACCAACCGGTCGCGGACAGCGGTTCCGCGCAGCTGCCGGGGCCTGTCGCTCACACCGGCTCCCGCCGGGCCGTCGCGATGACCGTCTTGCCGAAGCCACCGCGCCGCACGGCGGCCTGTTGCGCGTCGGCGGCGTGGTCGAGATCGAATTCGGCGCCGACCACGACGCGAACGGCACCGCGGTCCACGAGTGCGGCGAACTCGCCGAGCGCCGCCGGATCGGGTTCGACCAGGCAGGATCGGACATGAATCCCCAGGCGCTCGGCATCCTCCGGATAGGCCGGAATCGACCACGCGGTCGCCAACGCCGCGGTGCCGCCCGGTTTCACCCGGTCGAGCAGGCTTCTCCCGAACTCGTGCCCGACGTAGTCGAGGAAGGCATCGACCGGGGCGATCTCCCGCAGCGCACCCGGATCCTCGTAGTCCACGCAGGTTTCCGCGCCGAGCGCATGCAGCGTGTCGTGGTGATCCGGCCTCGCCAGTGCGACGACGGTCGCTCCCCTGACCGCCGCGATCTGGACCGCCAGGTGACCCACGCCGCCAGAGGCTCCGTCCACGAGCACGCGATGACCGGCGACCACGCCTGCTGCGTCGAGCATCTGCCAGGCGGTCAACGCTGCCATCGGTGCGGAGCCCGCCTCCGCGAAGGTCATCGTGGAAGGGATCCGCACCAGTTGATGCGCCGGAACGGTGACGAACTCCGCATAGGTGCCGGCGGGGTGCGGGAACAGCGCCAGGCCGAAGACGCGGTCTCCGACGCGATGCCGGGTCACGCCGTACCCGACGGCGTCGACGGTGCCGGCGACATCCCAGCCGGGGACGAACGGAAGCCGCATGGACTGCTCGTACCCCGCGTGTTTCCCGGTGTAGATGTCGATCGGGTTCACGCCGGTGGCCGCCATCGCGACCCGCACCTCGCCGGCGGCGGGTTCGGGGCGGGGTACTTCGACCACCTCGAGCGGTGATCCCCAGGTCTCGTGTCGCGCGGCGCGCATCGTCGCGGTCGCCGGACCGCGGGCACCGACGATCACGATGCCCCGACCGGTTCGGCGGCGACCCCGGTCGCCGAGGCCGCGTCACCAACTCGTCCGGACATCCGCATCCTCCCGAGAATTCGAATAGAGACAGATCTGTCTCTTTATATCGGCCGACGTGGAGGCCCGCCGCGCCCTCGTGACAGCCCACAGTCGAACCCCCCTATCGGCAGGACCGGCCACCGGACCGCGGCGGTCCGGGGTGCGCCACCGGCGCTCGCCTGCCGATCCGCTCGCCCGACCTGTGAAACGCGACAGCGGGTGTGTCGTACCTCACTTCCGTGTAACAAGGGCGATAGCGTCACACGATAGAGAGGTCACACGCAGAGTTGGCAGGGGGTTCCCAGTGACTACAACCCAGAGGCGCCTGTTGTTCGTCGGTCATCCCGACGAGGCCGAGATCTCCCAGTGGACGTCCGTGCGAGATCTGGCCTCGCAGCAGGGGTGGGAGACCACCCGGCGGTTCACGCCGGATCTGATCACGTGCGCGATCGCGACCGACGACGTGCTGGGGGGCGTCTGCACCCCCACGGAGGCGTCGACCCTGCGCGCCGTGACCGCGTCGTCGATCCCCTGCATGCGCGCCGGGGACGCACTCGTTCAGCTCTTCGCTCGCGGCGACGTCGCGGACGCGACCGCCTGACCGGCAGCCTCGTCCGGCGAACGTCGGCGTGCAGGCACGCGGGTATCAGTTCTCGCGCGCGGTCTCCCAAAGCCCCATGAGGTTGCCCTCGGAGTCCTTGAAGTACGCCGCGAAACCCATCGTGCCCACGGGTGTACGGGGCGAGACGGTCTTCCCGCCCAGTGATTCGATCTTTTCGAGTGCCTGGTCGATGTTGTCGACGTCGATGGTGACGACCGGTGCAGCGGCTTCCCCTCGCTGCATCATGCCGCCGCCGATGTAGCCGGGTTCGGACGACATTCCGGTTTCGTCGGTCGGACCGGTGACGACGATCGTGTAGTCCAACTCGGGCATCTCGCTGATCTGCCACCCGAATGCTTCCCGATAGAAGCTGCGGGCGCGGTCACCGTCGTCGAACGGGATCTCGAAGTGCACAACTTTGCCGGACATGGCTGGTGCCTCCTTCTTGTGGGCCGCCGGAGGTGCGGCTCGTTCCACGGTAGGACGAACGGTTGCGGTTCGTCACCGGTCACCGTGGAGACCGGCGGGGTCGACGAGCTCGACCGTCGCTCCCGTCACGGCGTCGAACAACGCCGCGGTGGCGGGGTCGTCCCGGTCGACGCCCCCCTCGTTCCCGGCGAGATTCGCCTCGAGAAATGCGCGGACCGGCGAGGCGTCGATGCTGCGTTCGCCGCGGCGGCATTCGTCGGAAACCGCGAACGTCATGAGGAACAGGTGCAGGACACGCTCACCGCCGGCCTGGATTGCCGGCTGGAAGTACGGAACCGGGATGATCTCGGCGCCGGCGGCCGCGTAGAACTTCAGGCGCCTCTCGGGGTCACCGAAGCCGATGTCGGTGTGGTGTCGCGGGTCCTCGACCTCCCCCAGGATCAACAGTGGATCGACGCGTCGCTGCCAGTCCGCGAGCACCGCCCGCAGGATCCTGCCTCCGATTCCGCCGCCCCGCCGCCCCGGCCGGATCGCCAGGTACGCGGTCAGCATGACCCGGCTTTGCGGAAACCATTGACCTACAGCGCCACCGAGGATCTCTCCGGCGTCGTCGAATGCCACGGAGGCAACGGTGTCACCACCGGGATCGTTCAGGTCGGCAAGGAACTCGGCGCGCGGGATCAGTTCGGAGTCGGCGAACGACGGCGCGAGCACCGAATCGTAGAACTCCTCGATCTTCGATGCCGGAAGATCTCCGGAGTCGCGGACGTCGAGTTCCACAGTCACTCCTTCGCCGGGTGCGCGGGTCCCCGGAGCGGAGCCTACCGGTGCGCTGACGCGCCTGTGTGCCCTAATGGCGCCCCCCACCGCCACAAAGGCACACCACCGAGGTGTTTCAACCGGTGCCGCGGTGGGTACGTGAGCCGAGCAGAAGCCCGGTAGCGCAGGAGGTTGCGATGAACGCCAACGTCGTCCAACTCGTGCTGCTGCTGTTGTTCGCGCTGGCGACGGTGGCCGTTCTGCAATGGCGGATGGCGCGGGCACGCAACGCGCATCGGCACCCCGGCACCACCGACACCGGTCCGCGTTTCCGGCCGACCGGTTAGGTCATCCGCGCGCGGTCGGCGATCCTCGCGTCGGCCCTACCGCTCGTGCGCGGTTTCGGTAGCGGGGGCTACCGAAACCGCGCACGAGGGCGAGGGGTCAGCTGAGGTGGTGCACCTCCTGCAGCCCGAACACCGGTGTCGGGATGCCCTCGTACCGGGCCTTGAGCTGCAGCGCGAGATACAGCGAGTAGTGGCGGGACTGGTGCAGGTTGCCGCCGTGGAACCACAGCCCCTCCTGCTGGGTCGGCTTCCACATGTTGCGCTGCTCGCCTTCCCACGGTCCCGGATCCTTGGTGGTGTCCGAGCCGAGACCCCAGCACTTGCCGACCTTGTCCGCGACGTCCTGACCGATCAGATCGGCGACCCAGCCGTTCATGGACCCGTAGCCGGTGGCGTAGACGACGAGGTCGGCTTCGAGTTCGGTGCCGTCCTCGAGGATCACGCTGTGTTCGGTCAGCTCCCGCACGTTGCCGTGGGCGAGTTTGATGTCGCCGTTCGCGACCAGTTCGGATGCACCGACGTCGATGTAGTAGCCCGATGCCCGGCGCAGGTACTTCATGAACAGGCCGGAGCCGTCGTCGCCCCAGTCGTGCCGGAACCCGGCCTTTTCGAGCCGGTCGTAGAAGTCGGCGTCGCGTTCCCGGATCTTGTCGTAGACGGGGATCTGGAACTCGTGCATGATCCGGTACGGCAGCGACGCGAACTTCAGGTCGGCCTTGTGGGTGGTCACCCCGGCGGCGAGGGCCCGCTCCGAGTAGAGGTCGCCGAGGCCGAGCTCCATGAGCGATTCGGACTTGACGATGTGCGTGGACGACCGCTGCACCATCGTCACGTCCGCCCCGACCTCCCACAGCGCACCGCAGATGTCGTGCGCGGAGTTGTTCGCGCCGATCACGACGGCTTTCTTGCCCGCGTAAGCGTCTGGTCCCGGATGCTGACTCGAATGGTGCTGTTCACCCTGGAACCGGTCCATGCCCGGGAACGACGGGATGTTGGGCTTGCCGGACATCCCGGTGGCGATCACGAGCTGCTTCGGACGCAGCACCAGCGGCTGCCCGTCGCGTTCGACGTGGACGGTCCACTCACCCGTCGCCTCGTCGTAGGACGCCGACGTGCACGTCGTCTTCGACCAGTAGGGCACCTCCATGACCCGGGTGTACATCTCGAGCCAGTCGCCGATCTTGTCCTTCGGCGCGAACACCGGCCAGTTGTCGGGGAACGGCAGGTACGGCAGGTGGTCGTACCAGACCGGGTCGTGCAGGCACAGCGACTTGTACCGGCCGCGCCACTGGTCGCCGGGCCGGTCGTGCTTGTCCAGCACCAGGGTGGGCACGCCGAGCTGCCGCATGCGGGCGCCGAGCGCGATCCCGCCCTGACCACCGCCGACGATCACGACGTACGGCTGGCGGGTGTACCCGAGTTCGCGTTCCTCAGCCTCGCGCTGCTCGGACCAGGTCACCCGGTTCCGGTCGGCACCGTGGGTGGTGCCGCGCGGGCGCCGCACGCCCTTGCCCTCCTCGTGTCCGGTCAGCTCCTGCAGGGTGGTGAGCAGCGTCCACGCGCCCTCCTCGACGAGGCGCAGGTGTCCTTCTCCGCGGCCGGTCGCAGTCTCGAACGCGATCCACGCGCTGACGACACCGTCCTCCTCGGTGGGTGGCTCGGTGGTGCGGAAGCCGCGTGGGTCGGTGTCGTCGAGCCGCTCGTGCAGCATGTTCGCGACACCGTCGCGGCCCTCGACCGTCTTGAGGTTCCAGGTGAAGGCGACCAGGTCGCGCCAGAAGCTGTCGGTGGCGAACATGCCCGCTGCGGCGTCGACGTCGCGGGAGGCGAGCGCGGCCTCGAAATCGTGCAGCCACTGGTCGACGCGTCGCTGCGGGTCGAGGCCCTGGTCGGTGGGCTGCTCGAGGATGTCGGTCATGGCGGATCCCCTTCCGGTCGTTGTTGTGATCCAGCACACAGCCGAGCACGGGGTTGCTGCAATCGTTGCATCACGTTGCACGGCGCGGACGCGCGCTTGTGGCGCAGACCACAACGCGGCGCCTATGCTCCGGGGGATACCCGGAGACCGGAGAGGAACCGTGAGCAGTTTCAGCGCGATCGCACCCGGCACCGATCTGCCGCGTCACGCACGCGACCTCGTCCGGATGCACGACGCGGTGATCGGCGGGGGCAAACCCGCGATGCGTCCCCGCGCGGTCGTCGCCCGCTCGTGGTCGCGGGTCTTTGAGACCGGACTCGACCCGTCCGGCGGCAACGTCCGCATCCCCTTTCCGGTCGAGGAGGTCGAACGCCGCCGCCGGCAGTCGCCGCTGTCCACCGTGATCGGCGACCTCACGCAGATCGTCGCGCCGGTGGCTGATGCGTCGCAGCTGCTTCTGGTGGTGACAGACGCCGACGGAGTGATCCTGTGGCGCAACGGTTCCGCGCGGATCCGGGCTCGCGCCGACGCTCTCGGGTTCCGTGAGGGATCCGTGTGGACCGAATCCGCCGTGGGCACCAACGCGATCGGAACGGCACTTGCCGAAGCCGCTCCGGTCCAACTGTTTTCGGGTGAGCACTTCGAGCAGAGCCAACATCCCTGGTACTGCACGGCGGCACCCGTCCACGACCCGATCAGCGGTGAGCTGCTCGGCATCGTCGACGTCAGCGGCCCGGCGCTGACGCTGCATCCGGCGATCAGCGCGCTGGTCGACACCGCGGTGCGGCTGGCCGAATCCCAGCTGTGGCGGCGGCACGAGCAACGCCTCGACCATCTGCGCACCCGTGCGGCGCCGGTGCTCGCGTCGGTCAGTGGACCGTTACTACTCGTCGACGACCACGGATGGGTCGCGCACGCCTCGGGAGTCGCGACCACCGGACGAGTCGCCGCCCCGCGGGGCGACCGGCCGATCACCGTCCCCGGCCTCGGGCTGTGCATGCCGGAGCAGCTCTCCCACGGGTGGCTGATCCGCCCTGCCGAGCGGACGTCGAGAATCTCGATGACACTTCGTCTTTCGTCGACTCCCTCGGTGGAGGTGACCGGCGCGGACTCCTCGTGGCACAGTTCCGTGACGGTGCGGCACGCCGAGATCCTGCTACTGCTGCACCGCCACGGCCCCGCGGGCATGACGGTCACCGATCTCGGTCACGCATTGTTCGGCGACGCCGATCATGCCGTCGCGGTGCGCGCGGAGGTGTCGCGGTTGCGCCGCGCGCTCGGCACCGTGGTGGACAGCCGGCCCTACCGGCTGACGGAGTCCGTCGATCTCGTCGTCGAAACGCCCGGCGCGGAGCGCCTCTCCGAATGTGCGTTCGTGCGCCGGTCGACGAGCCCCGGGGTGCGGGCACTGGCCACGTGAATGTCCATTGCATCGGACCACGAGGACCCGACAAGAATGGGGTCTTTCCGAATGGCCGACCACATGGATAACGCCACCTTCGCGCCGGCGCTCAGCACGCCGGCCCCGATGTGCACCCGTGTCGATCACGAGGACCGATAGTGAGGGAATCGCGAGGTCCCTCTCTCTCGAAGTCGGCACTCGGCATTACACAGCCTGGATCGGCGCGATGGTCCTCCTCGTCGCAGAAATGATCTTGTCGAGCCACGCATCGTCCCCCAGCGCCCGGCGCAACGGCTCGTTGGGTAGCTCGATGCTCACAGGGAGTCCTTCAGGTAGCGCAGAACAGATTCCGCGCAAGTCGATCCCGCCTGTTCCGGGCACGAGCCGTTCTTCACGTGCCTGCCGGATCAGTTCAACGTCGGCTGTCGGAGCCGGCAGGGACCCGTCGCATATCTGCACATAGTGCAACCATTCCCGAGGAATCGCTGCGAGATCGTCGAGAGTCGTGCTCGACCGGTCCGTGTGCAGGGCGTCGACGAGCACACTACGTGCGGGTCCGTCGGCCTGTGAGACGATGTCGACTGCAGCTTTGGCGTCGGGAACCGCTGTCCAAGGCATGAATTCGAGACTTGCGACGATGCCGTATTCAGCGCACACCAGCGCCAGCCGCGCGTACGAGTCGGTCAACCGTGCACGGTCGGGGTCGTCGCCGCCGACCAGTACGGCCCGCGCCCCGAGCCGCGCGCCTGCCTCGAGCAGGGGCCGGTAGGCCGAAGTGTCGAAACCCTCTGCGATGCGGATGATCTCGACGTCGAAGACCTCGATTGGCGAGTCCGCGAGTCGGCGTACGAGAGCATCGAGTTCGGTGGGATTCTCGTGCAGTGGGTACGCGGTGGTACCGGGCGCGGCGGGCAGCAGCCGCAAACCGACGGTGTCGAAGCCGTGTCGTTCGGCGAGATCGACATGCTGCAGCGGCGGGATGTCCAGGACGGTGAGGGCGGCGAGTCCGAGCGGGGCGGTCATCGGGAGAATCCTGTGGTCGAGGCGAGTCGGCGTCCGGTGAGATAGCCGAAGGTCATGGCGGGGCCGAGGTTGATTCCGCCGGAGGGGTAGTGACCGCCCATCACGCTCGCCTGGTCCACCCCCACGGCGAAGAGACCGTCGATCGGCGCGTCGCCGGAGTCGAGCACGCGGGACTGCGCGTCGGTGACGAGCCCTGCGAACGTGCCGAAGCTGCCGGGGACCACCTTCACCGCGTAGAACGGGCACTTCTCGAGCGGCGCGAGCGATGGATTGGGCCACGGGTTGCCGACATCCCCCGACCGGACGTTGAACGGGGTCGATCCGCGGCCGAACTCGGGATCTGTCCCGGCCCGGGCGTTCTCGTTGAACACGGCGACGGTCTTGTCGAGTCCGTCCGGGTCGACACCGATCTTCGCGGCGAGTTCCCGGAGGGTGGCGGCGCGGGTGAGGTACCCGGACCGCAGGTACGGCCAGGTGGGGATCGGAAACGGCTTGGCCATCCCCAGCGGGTAGTACTTCATGTATCGCGCGTCGGCGATCAGCCATGAGCACACCTCGTCACCGTCCGGGACCTGCTCGATCATGGCGAGCGTGTAGTCGTGGTACCCGAGCGCCTCGTTGACGAACCGGCGGCCGTCGGCCAGCACACCGATGGCGCCCGGCTTGGCGCGGTCCATGATGTGCGGGAAGACACCCTGCTTGCCGTTGCGGTATCGGATCAGGGAGACGGGGCAGTACGCGACGGGCGACGCGAGCGTTCGGTCCAGGCGCCCACCGACCGATTCACCCAGCGAGATCCCGTCACCGGTGGTGGTCGGCGGGGTGAGGGTCCAGTGCTCGCGTCCGGTGGGTGTGCGCGGGAACAGTTCCCTGCGCCGATCGAGGTCGTGGGTGAATCCGCCGGTCGCGAGGACGACACCCCGACGGGCCGTGACGGTGTACTGCCCGCCGGGACCGGTAAGGCGGACTCCGGTCACCCGGCCGTCGTCGGTGGTGAGCGCGGTGGCCGCGGTGGACACCCGGAACTCGACCCCGGCGTCGAGCGCCGAGCGCAACAGGCGACCGACGAGCGCGGTGCCGTTGACCAGTTGCTGACCGCGACGCTTGGTGACGAGGTCGAACATGTGCGTGGTGACACGACGCGCGCAGTGCGCGAATGCCTTCGCCGAACGCGTCGAGTGCAGGAAGGCCTGCAGGTCGGGGCCGGCCATGATCCCCATGCCGAGGAACGAGGTCTCGTACAGCTGCCGACGCAGCAGCGCCGCGACGTCGGGGCCGAGTGTGCGCAGGCTCACCGGTTTCGGCGCGACGGAACGGTGCCCGGTGCCGGCACCGGGGGTGTCGCCGTGGATGTCGGCGATGCCGGCGCCGGGCACGAACTGCAGGGTCGTGCGCGTCTCGAAGAACTCGACCATCTCCGGGGCGCCGTCGAGCAGCGCGTCGACCTTGGCGGCGTCGAAGTTGTCGCGCAGCCGGTGTTCGAGATAGGTGCGCGGCAGGGCACGGTCCTCGTGGACGCCGTCGGCATGCGCGAACAGGTTGCGCGGTGTCCACATCCAGCCGCCGGACCATGCGGTGGCGCCGCCACACACGGCGGCCTTCTCCACCACCAGGACCGACGCGCCGCCGTGCGCGGCCGTGACGGCGGTGGACAGCCCGCCGGCGCCGGACCCGACGACCACTACGTCGAAGGTGTTCCCGTCGGTGGAAGGTTCGGGGGTCATCGGTTCTCCTCGGTTGTGGACACGAGTGCGGGGGCCGGCGCGACCGGCCGGCCGGTGCGGGCGGATTCGTAGACGGCTTCGATCACGGCGAGCGATGTGCGGGCGTCGCGGCCGGTGACGGCGGGTGGGCGGCCGGTGCGGACGGCCTCGGCGAAGTCCTGCACCTGCAGGGTGTGGAAGTCGGTGAGGCCGGCGTTGACGTCCTCGACGTCGAGGTTGGCGTGGGTGGCGCTGTCGTAGGGGGTGTTCAGCACGAGTTCGCCGGGCAGCGTCCACAATTCGTTCACGCCTTCGCGACCCTCGGGGAATTCCAGCACGCTCGCGACGGCTCCGGTCGCCCCGATGACGGTGACGCGGTTGCCGAGGTTGTGGTTGACGCCGGTGGTGGCGGTGATCGTGGCGGTGCCTCCGGACGCGAATGTGACCACCGCCGAGGCGGTGTCCTCGGTTTCGATGTGGTCGCCGTGGAAGCGGGTGCCGATGCTGCCGGCCACCGAGACGGGTTCGCCCATGAACCACTGCAGCATGTCGATCTGGTGCACGGCCTGCGTCATGAGCACGCCACCGCCGTCGGTGTCCCACCGACCCCGCCAGGTATCGGCCGAGTAGTAGCTCGACGGACGGTGCAGCAGCACCGACACCTCTCCGAGCACCGGGACGCCGAGCCGGCCGTCGTCGATCGCAGCCTTGATGCGCCGGGCAGCGGGCCAGAAGCGCCGTTGGAACAATACCCCGAACGTGATGCCGGCGCGGTCCGCGGCGGCGATCATGCGGTCCGCAGCGGCCACGTCCACCGCGATCGGCTTCTCGCACAGCACATGGATGCCGGCCGCGGCCGCGGCGACGACGATCTGCTCGTGCACGGGATGCGGGGTGCACACGGTGCAGGCGTCGAGGCCGAGCGCGAACAACCTCTCCACCGAGCCGACGGCGTGGGCGATGCCGTGCCGCCGCGCGAACGCGGTGGCCCGATCCGGGTCGGCGTCGGCGCAACCCACCACCTCGACGCCGGGACTCTGCTGCAGGGCCCGGGCATGGTTACCGGCGATACGTCCGCATCCGACGATGCCTGTACGCAGCGACATCAGAAGTGCTCCTCTCGTTCGACATCGCGTGCGGCGCTCTCGCCGCGATCGAGGTCGTCGAGCGCCGCGACGTCGGCGGGTTCGAGCCGCACGTGGGCTGCGGCGAGGTTCTCCGCCTGTCGCTGCGGGTTCGCTGAGCGGGCGATGGGAACCACGTCGTGCGCGCGGTGCCACGCGAGGATCACCTGGGCTGCCGTGATGCCGAGGCGGTCGGCGATCGCGGTGACGACCGGCGAGCGCAGCGTCTCACCCCGCCCGAGTGGGCTCCACGACTGGGTGAACACGCCGAGTTCGTTGTCGGCGCGGCGCACCGGAACCCGGGCGAGTGTCGGGTCCATTTGAATCTGATTGACCGCGGGCGCTTCACCGGTTTCGGAAACGACCCGGCGCAGGTGGTGTTCGAGGAAGTTGGACACGCCCGCGTACCGGACGAGACCCGCGTCGCGGCACTCGAGGATCCCTTCGAAGGCGGCAACATAGCGGTCGAGGCGCGGCAACGGCCAGTGGATGAGGAACAGGTCGAGGTAGTCGAGACCCAACCGCTCGAGGCTGCGTTCGACGGCGCCGCGGATGTCGCCCGAAACATGGTCACTGCCACGTAGTTTCGTGGTGACGAACAGCTCGTCACGGGCCACACCGCACGTGGTGAGGGCCGTACCGACGGCGTCCTCGTTGTCGTAGATCGTGGCGGTGTCGATCAGTCGGTAGCCGGCTTCGATGCCGGCGAGCACGGCGGCGGTCGCATCCGGCCCGACCAGCGGCCAGGTACCCAGGCCGACCGGTGGCAGTGCATCGCGCACGTCGGTGCCGTAGATCTTTGCGGCTGTGCCGATTTCGGGTTTCATGCGAGGGCCTCGACTCGGGTACGTGCGGATGCGGTGATACGGGCGGTGACGTCGGCGGCGGTGACGATGGCGGCGTGGATGGATCCGCCGTCACCGCTCGCGTCGCCCACACTGTGGACGCCGAGGCGCGGGGCGAGCCGGCGCAGCGCGGTGAGCAGGTCGGTGCGGGGTTCGATGCCCTGGGAAACGAGCAGCTCACCCGGGGCGGACACCGTGGATTCGGTGCCGTTCGTGGAGATCACCACGTGGTCCGCCTCGACGCGGGTGACGATCGACGACAGGTGGGCGGTGAAGTTCGCGGCCGCGGCCAGCCTCGGCAGCAGCACGATCTTGGCGCGCCGGCCGACATCGTGGGCGATGGTTTCCTGCGGGCCGATCATGACGACCTGCGTGCCCTTCTGCAGCAGGTCGTCGGCCACCGCCGCGGCTTCGCGGTCGGCACCGAAGATGGTGATCGACGCCGGTGCCGGATCTCCGGAGGCGAGATAGTCGCGCACATCCCGCACGCGACGGGTCTCCAGACCGGGCACGTCCAGCGCGGGACCGCGGCCGCCGGTCGCGAGGACGATCGCGTCGAAGTCCTCGGCGGCCAGGGTGTCCGCCTCGACGCGGACACCGGTGTGGCACGTTACGTCCAGATCGGCGAGCTCGGCGAGATACCAGTCGACGATGCGGCGGTACTCCGGGTACTCGTGCAGGGCCGAGGCCAGCGCGAAATCGCCTCCGAGCGTGTCACGTTCGTCGTAGAGATCCACGCGGTGTCCGGCGGTCGCGAGTTCCCGGGCCGCCGACAGGCCCGCGGGTCCACCTCCGATCACCGCAACCCGGACCGGGATGCCGGCGGCTTCGGTGGGCTGCTCGAGTTCACGACCCACCCACGGGTTGACCGAGCACGGTACGGGCCCGGCGGCCAGGCTGTCGATGCAGTAGTTGCAGGCGATGCACGGTCGGTACCGGCTGCCGGCGAGTGCACGGTTCGGGAACTCGGGGTCGGCGTGCAGGGTGCGGGCCATGCTCACGAAATCGGCCTGACCCGAGGCGATGATGTGTTCTGCGGCCTCGGGGGTGCTGATGCGGCCGGCGACGCCGACCGGGATGTCGAAATCGCGCGTGTACGGCGCGGCGTGGGGCGCCAGGAGGCCGCGAGGCCATTCGCCCGGCTGGATGATCCACTGGCCCGCTTCGTAATTGCCCGCCGACACGTCGAGGAAGTCGAGGCGGTGGGTGTCGATCGCGTCGATGCGCTCGCGGGTGGACCGCGCGTCGAGGCCGCCGTCGACGCCTTCGAATGCGGAGAAGCGCAGCCCCAGGGCCACCCCCGGAGCCATCGCCCGCACGGCGTCGATGACGCGGTTGACGAACAAGGTGGGCTCGGCCCACTTGTCGTTCCTCTTGTTGTAGGCGGGCGAGAGGAACTGGTGGATGAGATAGCCGTGTCCACCGTGCAGCGAAATCACGTCGACACCGGCCTTTTCGCACCGCGCCGCGGCTTCACCGAAGCATTCGATGATGTGCTCGATGTCGGCGTCGTCGAGTTGTTCGGGCATCTCGCCGCCCACCACCGTGCACGGGATCGGCGTCGGCGCGACGGGCACGAATCCGCTGACCGCGCCCTGTGCGGTGCGGCCGCCGTGGTTGAGTTCGACCCCGGCGAGTGCACCGTGGGCGTGCAGGGCGTCGGCCATCCGTGCGATGCCGGGGATGCGGTCGTCCTCGTCGACACCCATCTGCCGGATGCGTCCCTTGCCGTCGGCGCGCACGTAGCTGGCTTCGGTGAAAACCAGTGCCGCTCCCCCGGCGGCGCGGCGTTCGAGGTAGGCGATGTAGTCGTCGGTCATGGTGCCGTCGGGGGCGCAGTAGTTGCGTTCCATCGGTGCCGACACGAAGCGGTTGCGTAGCCGGACCGGCCCGAGGTCGAGGGGCCGGGCGAAGGCGGGGGTGGTCATCGCATCTCCTCGGTCGTCGGGGTTGCGGCCGAACCGGCCGAGGCGGCGGCGAGGTCTCGTTGTTCGATCAGGGCGCCGAGGTGGCGGCGCATACGGCCTGCGTCGGGGGTGACTCCGGTGAGCAGCGCGAACGTGTCGGCGGCCTGCGCCACGAGCATCTGCCCGCCGTCGAGCACCTCGCACCCGAGAGCTGTTGCAGCGGAGACGAGTTCGGTGCGCAGGGGCCGGTAGACGATGTCGACGACCCACTGGCCGGACCGCAGTGCGGCGGTGTCGAAGGGCGTTCCGGGGTGTCCGGTCATACCGATCGGCGTCGCGTTCACCACCCCATGGCACGTCTGCAGCGCCGTGGCGACGTCCGCGGCCGCGACCGGCGTGACCGACGCCGCCGGGAACGCCGCGGCGACCCGGATGCAGACATCTGCGGCGCGGGCCGGGTCGACGTCCGAGATGCTCAGTTCGTTCACGCCCGCTGCGCCGAGCGCGTATGCGACGGCGGAGCCGGCCCCGCCCGCCCCCACGAGGAGCACCGAGTCCAGCGCGGCACCGGGAAGTCCCCGCTGCAGGGCCGCAAGGAACCCGCTGTGGTCGGTGTTGTGTCCGATCAGCCGGCCGTCGCGGACGACGACGGTGTTGACGGCGCCGAGCAGCCGGGCGGTGTCGGACAGTTCGTCGAGGGCCGGGATGACGAGCTGCTTGCACGGGTGGGTGATGTTCAGCCCGGTGTAACCCTTGCGCACGGCGGCGCGGACGAACTCGGCGGTGTGCGCGACCGGCACGGTCCGCGTGTCGAGGTCGAGCAGGTCGTAACGGTAGCCGGTGAGCCCGAGTTCGGCGGCTTCGCGTTCGTGGAGTGCGGGTGAGAGCGATGAGGCGATACCGGCACCGACGAGTCCGATGCGGTGCGCAGCAGTGGTGGACACGATGTGCTCCTCCATGGGGTGTGCCTCGGTGCCCGGATCGAGCACCGAGGCGGATCGGTCGGTCAGGCGTCGGTGCGAACGAGGCTGTTTGCCGCGACCGCCGGTACCGGGCGCTTCGGTTCTCCGAGTTCCTCGGTGGGCGTGCGATACGTCTCGGGTCCGGTCAGTGCCGCGGCCGCGGCGAGCACCGCGAAGCCCATGCACATCGACGCGACCGGGACCCAGTTCGCGGCGTCGCCGGCCGACAGGATCTGGGCGACGGCCGGGGTGAAGCCCGCTACGAGCAGTCCGAGCATGAGGCTCACCGCCATGCCCGTGTAGCGGACCCTGGCCGGGAACTGCTCGGGGAAGTACGCGGGGTAGATGCCGTTGGGCATCGCGTAGAAGAAGCCGATGAGAACGATTCCGCTGGCGAACACCATTGCCGTGCTTCCGGTTCCGATCGCGTGGAAGAAGGCGAAGACCATGGCGCCCGAACCGAGGGCACCGAACACGAATACCGGCTTGCGGCCGATGCGGTCGGCGAGGATGCCGAAGAGCGGCTGGGTGAGTACGGCGACGAAGTTGGCAGCGGCGATCGCCCACAGGATCGTCGAGCGTTCCATGTCCTGGACGCCCACGGCGTAGGCGAGGGCGAAGACGTTGACGATGGTGTTGATCATCGCGAACGTGGCGCTGAGGGCGATACGGATCACCGCGCGCCAGTGGGAGCGGAACGTTTCCACGACCGGCAACGCCGCCGTGTCCCCGCTCTCCTGAATCTCCTCGAAGACTTCGGGTTCGTCGAGCTTGCGGCGCAACCACATTGCCACGACGGTGACGACGATGCTGAGCCAGAACGGTACCCGCCAGCCCCACGAGTAGAGGGCGTCGTCGGGCAGCGAGGCCACGGGGATGAAGACGAGGCTCGAGATGACGATGCCGAACATGATGCCGCTCATCGTGAACGAGGTGAAGAATGCCCGGCGACGCGCGGGGGCGTGTTCGAGGGTGAGCGACGACGACCCCGGTGATTCACCGCCGGCGGACAGGCCCTGGAGCAACCGGAGCAGCACCAGGATCACGGGTGCGGCCATGCCGATCTGGTCGTAGGTGGGCAGACAGCCGATGACGAAGGTCGAGATGCCCATCGTGAGCAGGCACGCCAGGAGGGCGTTTCGGCGGCCGAACTTGTCGCCCCAGTGTCCCCACAGCACCGCGCCGAGGGGGCGGGCGACGTAGGCGACGCCGAGGGTGCTGATCGACAGCAGGGTTGCGGTCGCGCCGCCGCCGGGGAAGAAGATGTGCCCGAAGACCAGGGCCGCGGCGGAGCCGTAGATGAAGAAGTCGTAGTACTCGAGGGTGCTGCCCAGGAAGCCGGAGATGGCGGCCCTGCGGGCGTTGGCAGCGCGGTGCCCGTCGCGATCCGATGTGTGACTGTTCGTCATGGGTTTCCTTTCGTCCCAGAATCCGACGAACACGGAGGGCCGATCCGCTGAGACGGCCCTCACACTCGCCGGGACGAACCGAGACTGTCACGCAAGACTATGTGGCGTCCAACACCGAAAAAGTCTTTGAAAAAGACCATTTGCATCTTAATCGGGGGTCGGGAGGATCTCCTCGGCAAGCCGGAGCGCGACCTCGAGCGCGGGCGACACCCGCTTGGGCGACCACCCGAGACCGTGCAGCATGTAGACCGGCTCGCCCGTCAGGGGCACGAACACCGTGCCCGGTGGGGCGATCGGCGCCATGCCCGAGGTCATGAGCGCGACGCCGACGCCGGTCGAGACGAGCAGCAGGATCATGTACGGATCGGTGATCTCCTGGACCACCCGCGGACGGAATCCGGCGTCGAGGCACGCCCGCATCGTGACCTCCTGCAGCGACGATCCCGCCGAGATCGGCGTGGTGATGAACCCGTCCTCGGCGAGATCGCGCAGCTCGATCGCGGTCTCGCCCGCCAGCGGGTGGTCGACCGGCAGCACCGCACCGAACGGCTCGCGCCGGATCAGCCGGGCACTGACACCCGCCGATTGCACGGGCATGCCGACGAACGCGAGATCCAGTGCGCCACTTTCCAGTTGCGCGACTGCATCGCGGGTCATGATGCGGCCGACCAGGGTGAGTTCGATGTCGGGATATCGCTGCCGCAGCGCCCGGGTCAGCGGCGGGAGCGACAGGTGGTTGAGCACACCCGTGAATCCGATCTTGATGCGCCCGTACACGCCTCCCGCGGACGCGCGGGTGGCCTGGCGTGCGGTCTCGACGCTCTCGAGAATGTGGTACGCGTGCGGCAGGAACGCATGACCACCCGCCGTGAGCGCCACACTGCGGGTGTTGCGTTCGAACAGCGGTACGCCGATGTCCTTCTCGAGCTTGCGCACGGTCTGGCTCAGCGGGGACTGCGCCATCTGCAACCGCGCGGCGGCCCGCCCGAAATGCAACTCTTCGGCGACGGCAACGAATGCCTGCACCCAACGGATCTCCACGGGACCCTCTCCTTCGGCGGGTTGACGGCCACGCCGCAGCCGTATATTCATCTTGAATACAGTGCGAACCTTATTGTTTCGATATCGCACATAGATTGAGACTACTCCCCACATACCCGATCCCCAGATACCCGAGGAGATATCCATGTCCACATACCCATCGGGCGCCATCGCCCTCGTCACGGGCGGCGCCGGCGGCATCGGCGCGGCGTGCGCAAAACGCCTGGCCGACGCAGGCGTTCGCGTCGTCACCGCCGACCTCGCGCCCGGCGCCGACGAGCACCTCGACGTCACCGATCCGGAGGCGGTCGACCGGTTACGGTCGCGCGTGGGCCGCGTCGACATCCTCGTCAACAGCGCCGGGATCGTCGGCCCGTCGGCGCTACTCGTCGACACCGACCTCGCCGGCTGGCACCGCACCTTCCGCGTCAACGTCGACGGCACGTTCCTGATGTGCCGCGCGTTCGTGCCCGGGATGATCGACGCCGGCTGGGGCCGCGTCGTGAACCTTGCAAGCATCGCAGCCAAGGACGGAAACCCCTACCAGAGCGCCTATTCGGCTTCGAAGGCCGCCGTGATCGCCCTGACCAAGTCACTGGGCAAGGAGGTCGCGACGTCCGGCGTGCTCGCCAACGCCGTCGCCCCCGCTGCGGTGGAGACCCCGATGAACGCCGACACCGATCCCGCGATCATCGCCCGATCGCAGAGCCTCACCCCGATGGGGCGGATGGGACGGCCCGAGGAGATCGCCGAACTGGTCGCGTGGTTGTCGTCGGAGGCGCTGAGTTTCTCCACCGGTGCCGTGTACGACGCCAGCGGCGGGCGCGCGTCGTACTGACCGGCCATCCCGAACCGACTCCGCCGTCGCCAGGGATCTCCGGCGTTCGCACATCCCACTGGCGAGCGGCGGGCCCCGCGCATCCGGGACCGCCGGCTACCGTCGCACGCATTAACTCGTCGAAGAACGTGATATCGGCCGGGCTACCCGCTGAAACCCTCACCCGCCGTCGAACGGTCGTGCTGCGTGAAGGTCATCGCGATATGCCGACCGCGGGCGACCTTGTTCAACATGGCCACCCGTTCGCGCGCGGCTGCCCCGCTTCTGTTCCTGCGCTCGCGGATGGGGTTGGACCAGGGAACGCTGTCGGCCAGCCTGGCGAGAGCTACGTTCAATCCGGTGAGATGCGCGAACCAGCGCACTCGGCGTTCGAAGTTGTATCCGAGCGGCTCGAAGTGCGTGCCCTCCACCATGGCTTCGATCTGCTTGTACCCGAACACCACTCCTGCCGGCGCGAGAGCGATGGTGGCGATGATCTGATCGGCGTACCGGGACACCCATTTCTTGACCACACCGGGAAGCGTGTCCGTCAGGGTCTCCACGTGTGCGGGACCGGCAATGGCATCGACGAGTTCAGCACGCCAGGGCGAAGGGTTACCGCCCCTTGCGAGAACATAATTCAGCGATTTGATGAGTTCCACACCGTTCGCGGAGTGGAGCAGTTCGGGAGCTCCCCACAAACGCGCGGAGTAGGAGGAATATTCGGCGAGATCCTCGAGTTGTTGCGCGGTCAACCTGCGCCCGAACGCGTGGTCGACGAGCCGTCCGAGCAACATGCCGCTGCCGAATCCGAGCAACGATGTCGCAGGAATCGGTTCTCCGAATTTGAGATAGACGTCGTCACCCCATTTTCTGCGTAGCCCCCGACTGGCCAGTGCGTGCATCAACCGCACGCGCACCACGTCCTGGAATGCCTCGGAACGGCGATCGAAAATTTCCGGCAGCCTGAACTCGGCAAATACCCGGGCTGTTTCGATGAAGCGGCGCGGACCGTCGTCCGCGAATCGTCCCGTGGCACCGGTGGCAGCGGAAATGTCACCGGTCATTGCTGTTTCGTACAGTGCCCACCCTTTGATGATCGACGTGGCACTCCAGGTAGCCGCCATCGCCAGCATCCGTCCCCGTTCGGCAGCGACGAGATCGAATTGAGCAGGCAGCTGATCGAGATGCTCGAAGAGCTCGACGAACTCGTGCGGGGGATTTTCGAGCGTTTCGATGCCCTGGGTGAGAGCCTGCTCGAACAGCGCGCGGCCCTGCTCGTGACCGAGTCGCTCGAACGCCTCGACCACGCCGATCATGTGCTCGTCGCGTTGCCAGAAATAGTCGTCACGCAGGCGCGTGAGGTCGTTGGGTTCGACTTCCCGGTCGATGTCTATCCAGTCGCCGAACATGATTTCGCGCATGTGACGCCACTGATCGGCGAAGTGGTCCCGACCGGGTGGGATGGGCCGTAACGGCCGATCGGGACGATCTCGCCGGTTGAAGTCGACATCTTCGAGGAGGATCTCTGAGCGCTCGTTGGTCGTAGTCATGAAAACCACCCCCACGTAGTACTTTCAGGCAGTGTCGCACACGGCATCACCATTTGAAAACAGGTGATGTCAGTTTCGTTGCGTGTTTCTTCCGATGCGATCTGCAGTGGTCGACGCGCTCACTTCCGGACGAGCCCCGTCACGGCCGGAACCGTCAGTGGGTGAAGCTGTCCCAGTCGACGGCAGCGTCGATCGGCTGCGTGTTGTTCTGCGTGGCCTCCCCGCTCTCGCGGGCCGCCCCGGCACGCAGACCGCAATACTCGTTGACCTTGCCGACGACGACGCGATAGCTCTCCAGGTCGCGGGACGAGATGCCGTGGGGTTCGAGCAGGGAGAGGACGGTTTCGCCGCGCGCGGCGTCGTCCTGGGCGGCGAAGTCGTCGCACGTCGCGCCCGTGGCCGTGCCACCGCAGCCCGCCACGATCGCACCGAGAACGACCACCGCGGGAACGAACCCCGCCGCCACCACACGACTTCTCACCGACAACCCCTCGCATCTCCTCGACGGCACGACAGGAGACGATCTTGCCCGACCGGGCCGAGTGGGCTGCGCCGGGATCCCGGATCGCCGCGCGGACCGGCAGTAGGGGTCAGAACAGCGTGAGTGCCGGATCCGCGGAACGGCGCTCGGAGACCGGCGACGGCACGTCCCGGTGTGCGGCTTCGGCGCCGGCGAGTCCGTAGCGCTCCACGAGCGGTACGACGCGAGCCTTGAGCCAGCGCTTGTACTCGGGCGTGACGTACGCGCTGCGGCCGTAGAGCTGCCGGTACCGCCGCACCAACGCGGGATGCTCGGCGGCGAGCCAGGACAGGAACCATCCGCGGGTGGCGCCGCGGAGGTGCATCGGGATCACGGTCGCGCCCGAGGCGCCGGCCTGTGCGATGGCGGCGAACAGCTCGTCGAGGTGCCGGGTCGAGTCGGTGAGATACGGGATGACCGGGGCCACCATCACATGACAGGACAGTCCGGCGTCGGTCACGGCGCGGATCAGATCGAGCCGGGCCTGAGGCGACGGGGTGCCCGGTTCGAGCTGGCGCTGCAGGTCGTGGTCGCCGACGGCCAGGGACACCGCGACCCCGACGTCGACCTGCCGGGCCGCGAGCGTGAGCAACGGCAGATCGCGCCGCAGCAGGGTGCCCTTGGTGAGGATCGAGAACGGGGTGCCGGACTCGGCGAGCGCACGTATGACGCCGGGCATCAAGCGATATCGGCCCTCCGCGCGCTGATACGGATCGGTGTTGGTGCCGAGCGCGACGTGTTCGCGCTTCCAGGATTTCCGGGACAGTTCCCGTCGCAGCACCGCCGCGACGTTGGTCTTCACGACGAGCTGGGTGTCGAAGTCGTGGCCGGGATCGAGGTCGAGATATTCGTGGGTGGGCCGGGCGAAACAGTAACGGCACGCGTGACTGCATCCACGGAAGGTGTTGACGGTGTAGCGGAACGGCAGATTCGACGCCTCCGGCGTCTTGTTGAGGGCGCTCTTGCACAGCACCTCGTGGAACGTGATGCCCTCGAAGTCCGGCGTCTGCACGCTGCGGACGAGTCCGGCCCGATCGAATCCGGGCAACGCGCCGTCGTCGGCGTCCAGTGTCTGTGCCGCCCACCTCATGCGCTCAGTCGAACACCTGTGCGACATTCTGTCAACCGGTCGTCGAAATTTCGTTCGACGACCCTCCACCTGACAGAATTCCGGCCATGACTCGTCAGAACATCTCGTCCGGTTCCGAATGGGAACCGAAGATCGGCTACTCCCGCGCGGTGCGCATCGGCAACCAGGTCGCGGTCTCCGGCACCACCTCCCCCGGCGCGACCCTCGAGGAACAGACCCGCGGCGCCCTGCGCACGATCGAGGCCGCGTTGGCCGAGGCCGGCGCGAAGCTGACCGACGTGATCCGCACCCGCATGTACCTGACCGACATGTCCCGGTGGGAGGAAGCGGCCGCCGCACACGGTGAGGTGTTCGGCGAGATCCGGCCCGCCAGCACGATTCTCGAGGTCAGCCGCCTCGTCGACGCCGATCTGCTCATCGAGATCGAAGCCGACGCGGTCGTCGAATAGCGTGGGATCGTGTGCCTTTCGGGCGTCCGGAGGGGCCCGAAAGGCACGCGAGCGCGCAGCCCCCGGCTCACGAGCGCACAGCGCCCCGGCTCGAGCTAGAGTGCTGCACACGAACTTCTGATCTGGGGGGATCATCATGGGGGATCATGCCGCCGTCGGCAATTCGGTCAGGGTTGCGCCCGACGGCGTCCGCGCCTTCGGAAACACGACACTCGAGGCCGCCGATCGGGTGGCACGCGCGGGCGCGGTGGATCTGCAGGAGAACGTCTCGGCGCTGAGCCCGGCGCTGGGGCTGATCGGCGGCGACTTCCTGGCGGCGTTCGCCGCCGCCCAGAGCGAGCACACCCGCGCGGTCGCGCAGTTGTCGCTCGTCTACGCCTCGAGCGGTGCCGCCGCGCACGCCACCGCGACGGGTTACGAAACCGTCGTGGCCGAGCAGGCCGCGGCGTTGGCGACCGCGGCCGCCGGCATCGTACCCGGGCCCGCGCGGTGACCGGGCAGGGCACACCCGCGGCGACCCCGACCGTCCTCGACGCGCTGCGGGCCTCCCCGATCGGACCGGTGCTCGACATGCCGCTGCCACCGGCGCCCGTCGTCCCCATCCCGCCGCCCGATCCCGGGACGAACCCGATCGTCGAACTGCTGCAGTCGATTCCGGTTCCGCAGCTGCCCGGGGTGGATCAGCTACTCGCACCCCTGACCGATCTCGGCGGCCTGTTCGGCACCGGCATCCTGGACGGGCTCGACCCGGCCGCGATCCTCCAGCAGTCGTCCCGGTTCCTCGACACCGCCGCCTCGATCGGACGCAGCGCAGTCGACCTGCTCCCCGATTCGTGGGAGGGTGCACCGGCCGACGCCGCGATCGAGCACGGCCGCCAGGCGCACACCAGCGCGGTCGCATTGAGCGAACGCGGCGACCGGATCGGTGAACTGACCCGCGCCGCGACCGCGACCGTCGAACGCGGGAACGTCGAATTGACCGGGATCGCCCAATCGTTCCTGGCCGTCGCGTCCGCCACCGCGCCGGTCGCGCTGACGCCGCCGGGTCAGGCACTGCTGGTCTCGGCCGCCGTCGAGCATCTGCAGGCGGCACTGGCCGTGGTGAGCCGCAGCCGCGGTGAACTGAGCGTGCACACCGCGGCGATGAACACCCTCACCGCCCCGATCCCGGTTCCGCCGCCGATCGCACCGGAGGGCCTGCCCGGCCCCGGGCAGGTGGCGGCGGTCGCGTCCGACGCGGTGAAGTCCCTCGCCTCCGAAGCTGCGTCCGCGGCCGGATCGATGTTCGGCGGATTCGGCGACGGGTCCGCCCCGACCCGGGCCGCGTCCCTGACGCCGACGATGCCGTCGGCCGGCGGCTCCATGTCCGCACCGTCGGGCTTCGGCGGCGCCGGGCTCACCGGGTCCGGTCTCGGAGCGGGAACCGGCGCGGTCCCCGCCTCATCGGTCCCCGGTGTGTTCCCGGGACCGGCGGCACCCGTGGGCTCGGGCACCGCCGGTCCGGTCCCCACCGCGGCCGGACGCCCCGGCATGTACGGCGGCGTCCCGTCGGCCGGTACCCACCGCGGAGACGACCGGACCGATCCCCGTGGCACACCGGGCTTCCTGGTGTCCGCCGCGAACTCGACCGAGGTGGTCGGGGAAATGCCGAAGGTCGTACCGGCGGTGATCGGGGGCATCGACGACCGGTAGGCACCGGATTACGCTGTGACCCGAGCGGGTATCTGAGGTAGATGGGTCGTGCGGGAATGGTTCGACAGCTGGGCGTCGAAGAGGAATTCCAGCTGATCGATGCGAAAACGCGCCGGCTCGTTCCCCGGGCCCCGGAACTGCTCGCCCGGCTCCCGCAGGACACCTACGTCGACGAACTGCAACGCTGCGTTGTCGAGGTCAACAGCGAGGTCCACCGGGAGCTGTCGAAACTCCGCGCGGATCTCGTCCTTCGTCGCTCGCAGCTGGTGGCGGCCGCCGCCGAACTGGGCCTGGGGGTCGCCGCGGCCGGTGCCGTCCCGCTCGCGGTCCCGGAGGAACTCCAGGTGAGCGAGACACCACGCTATCGCCGGATGCTCGCCGACTATCAACTGCTCGCGCGGGAGCAGCTGATCTGCGGCACCCAGGTTCACGTCGATGTTCCTGACCGGGACGAAGCGGTGCAGGTCGCGAACCGGATCGCCCCGCACCTGCCGGTCTTCCTGGCGCTCAGCGCGAGCTCACCGTTCTGGGCCGACGGCACCGACACCGGTTATGCGAGCGTGCGCAGCCTCGTGTGGATCCGGTGGCCGAGCACCGGGCCCGCGGCGCCGGTGTCGTCCGCCGCCGAGTACGACCGGCTGATCGCCGATCTCGTGTCGAGCGGGGTCATCACCGACCCGGGCATGGTGTACTTCGACCTGCGGCCGTCCGCGCATCAACCCACCCTCGAACTGCGGGTGTGCGACAGTTGCCCGTCGGTCGACACGATCACCCTGGTCGCCGGTCTGTTCCGCGCGCTCGTCGAACACGAGTGCACGGCACTGCGTGAGGGGGTACCTCCCATCCGGGCGAACCCCACCCTGATCCGCGCCGCGATGTGGCGGGCCGCCCGCTCCGGGCTCGAGGGCGACCTGGTGGACGTCGAGGCCGCGGTACCGCGACCGGCCGTGGAGATGATCGACCGGCTCACCTCGTTGCTGCGACCGGAACTCGAGCAGTTCGGCGACTGGGACACCGTCTCCGAACTGGCCGCGGCAGCCGCCCGCATCGGCAGTTCCGCGGCGCGGCAGCGACGGGTGCTGCGCCGGCGCGGCAAGCTCACCGACGTCGTGGACCTGCTGCTCGCCGAGACCGCCGGCCGGGTCCACGAGGTTCCGGAGGTCGCCGACCCCCACGGGACGCTGCTGCACGGGTACGCGCCGCTCCGCGCGGACGACGCCACCGACGGATACGACGAGGCCGTCGACGCGCGCGGCCGGCCGCGCCCGGAGTACGAACACGTGCTCACCACGCTGGCGCGGCTCGGAGCCGATACGCTGCGGACGGCGCAGGACGACATCGACCGCGAGCAGGGCCTCGACGGGGTGGTGTTCCGGGTCAGCGGCGAGGCCCGGGCACGGGTCTTCCCGATGGATGTGGTGCCCCGGATCATCACGGCCGACCAGTGGGAACACCTGGTTCCCGGGCTGGAACAGCGCGCGCAGGCACTCAACGCGTTCCTCGTCGACGTGTACGGGGACGCCGCGGTGATCCGGGACGGTGTGATGCCGGCGGAGGTGCTCGACCGTGCGCCCGGGTTCCGCCGGAGCGGCGCCGCGGCCCACCTGCACCGGGTGCGCGCACACATCTGCGGCATCGACCTGGTCCGGACCGATCCCGGCCGGTTCGTGGTGCTCGAGGACAATCTCCGGGTGCCGTCGGGCGTCGGCTACGCCCTGGCCCACCGCGCGATGACCCGCACCTTCCTCGGCGAACTCCTCGAGGGCTCCGATGTCCTCGATGTCGAGGACACCACGGACCTGATGGTGAAAACGCTGCTGGCCGCCGCTCCGCCCCGGGCCCGCGGCGACCGTGTGGCCGCCGTTGTGCTGAGCGCGGGCCCGCAGGATTCCGCGTGGTTCGAACACACCATGCTCGCGGAGCGCACGGGTCTGCCGCTCGCCCAGACGCAGGACCTGTCGGTCCGCGACGACGTCGTGTACGTCCATCGGGGGACGACGAAGTCGCGCGTCGATGTCCTCTACGCCCGTGTCGACGAGGACATGCTGCTGTCCTCCGCCGGCTACGACGGGCAGCCGCTGCGGCCGGGTCTGCTCGGCGCGCTGCGTGCGGGGACCGTGACCGTGGTCAACGCCCTCGGTAACGGGGTGGGCGACGACAAGGCCGTCTACACTTATGTGCCAGCGCTGATCGAGTACTACCTGGGTGAGCGGCCGTTGCTCGACCAGGTCCCGACGTGGGTGTGCGCCGAACGCGAGCAGCGCGACCACGTGCTGGACCGGCTCTCCGAGCTCGTGGTCAAGCCCATCGACGGATTCGGCGGCAACGGGATCACGATCGGCCCGGAGGCGACACCGGCCGAACTGGCGAGGCGCCGCCACGATCTGCTGAGGCAGCCGGAGCGATTCGTCGCGCAGGAGGTGGTGCCGTTGTCCACGCACCCGACGTTCGACGGCACCGGGTTCTATCCGCACCACGTCGACCTGCGTGTGTTCGTGCACGTGCGCGCCGACGGCGAGGGGGTCACCGCGCATGTCGCACCGGTGGCGCTGACCCGCGTGGCACCCGCCGGAAGCATGATCGTCAATTCTTCCCAGGGCGGCGGCGGCAAGGACACCTGGATCCTTCGGTCGGCGGGCGGGCCGCCTACCGGCCGGAGGGAGCGCTGACGTGTGCGGGGTGTGCGGCGAGATCCGGTTCGACGGCAAGCCCGCCGACACCGGTGCCGTGTCCCGGATGACCGCGTCGATGGCACCGCGCGGCCCCGACTCCGGCGGGATGTACGTGCAGGAGTCGATCGCCCTGGGACACCGTCGGCTGAGCATCATCGATCTGTCCCCGCGCGGCCGCCAGCCCATGATCGACAGCGACCTCGGGCTCGCGCTCGTGTTCAACGGGTGCATCTACAACTACCGGCAGTTGCGCGCCGAGCTGGAGGCGGCCGGCTACCGGTTCTTCTCCACCGCGGACAGCGAGGTGGTGCTCAAGGCATTCGATCGGTGGGGCACGGACTGTGTGCGCCGCTTCGCCGGGATGTTCGCGTTCGCGATCGCCGACACCGACACCGGGGTGGTCACCCTCGCGCGCGACCGGCTCGGGATCAAACCGCTGTATCTGGCCGAGTCCCCGGGCCGGCTGCGGTTCGCGTCGACGGTTCCGGCGCTGCTGCACGCCGGTGACGTCGACACCGACCTCGACCGGGTGGCGCTGCACCACTATCTGAGCTTCCATTCGGTGGTGCCGGCCCCGCGCACCATCTTCCGGGGTATCCGGAAGCTGCCTGCGGCGACCGTGCGGGTGATCCGCCCCGACGGCCGCAGTGACGACATCCGGTACTGGCAACCGGTGTTCGGACCGGACCCGGACCGCGCCTCGTGGACCGAACCCGATTGGCAGCACGCCCTGCTCGACGCCCTGCGCACCGCGGTGTCGCGACGGATGGTCGCCGACGTGCCCGTCGGGGTTCTGCTGTCCGGCGGCATCGACTCGAGCCTGGTGGTCGCGCTGCTCGCCGAGCAGGGCCAGCACGGCCTCGAGACATTCAGCATCGGATTCGATTCGGCTGCAGGAGAATCCGGGGACGAGTACGAGTACTCGGATCTGGTCGCCGAGACGTTCGGCACCGCCCACCACAAGATCCACATCGATTCCTCACGTCTGCTGCCGGCCGTGCCCGCGACGATCGCGGCGATGAGCGAGCCGATGGTCAGTCACGACTGTGTCGCGTTCTACCTGCTGTCGGAGGAGGTACGCCGATCGGTGAAGGTGGTCCAGTCGGGTCAGGGTGCCGACGAGATCCTCGCCGGATACGACTGGTATCCCCCGATGCTCGGCGTCGCGCGCGACCGGTCCGCCGAGACCTACGCCCGCGTGTTCGTCGACCGTTCCCACGACGACATCGGCGCGCTGCTGTGCCCCGACTACCATCTCGACCACGACGCGAGCAGCGAGTTCCTGGCCGCGCAGCATGCCGAACCCGGCGCTCACACCGCGGTCGATGCGGCGTTGCGTCTCGACACGACGGTCATGCTCGTCGAGGACCCGGTCAAACGGGTCGACACGATGACGATGGCGTGGGGCCTCGAGGCGCGGGTCCCGTTCCTCGATCACGAGTTCGTCGAACTCGCCGCGACCTGCCCGCCCGAACTCAAACTCGCGTCCGGCGGCAAGGGCGTCCTCAAGGACGCGAGCCGGGCGCTCCTGCCGAACCGGATCATCGACCGCACCAAGGGATACTTCCCGGTTCCGGGAATCCGGAATCTCGACGGGGAACTGCTGACCCTGGTGCGCGACGCCCTGCACAGCCGCGCCGCGCGCGAACGCGGCCTGTACCGGCCGCGCACGATCGACGCACTGCTGGCCGCACCGAACGACACCCGCACCACGCTCGGCGCGAACGCGCTCTGGCAGGTCGCGCTGCTCGAGTTGTGGTTGCAGTCGATGGACGAGCAGACCGGGACGAGAACCGCGCAGCCTGCGCGGGTGCAGAAGGAGTGAGCCGGGATGGATGCGGTACCGGAGGGCCCTACGCATGTGCGTTTCACGTCGGGTGCGTCGATGTCGCCCGATGCGACCGGGTTCGCGCACATCGTCGACGACGGCGGCTATCCGTGGGCGGTGCAGCGCTTCCTGACCGGCCGGTCGGCCGGGCCCTCCCGTCGCGTGGACCTGCCCGTCAGTGGTCCGGTCACGCGGATCCAGCACTCGGAGGACGGCCGGTGGCTCGCGCTCGAGGTCGCTCCCGACGCCGGCACCCGCACCCAGGTGTGGGTGGTGCAGACCGATCCGGACGACCGCAGCGCGCGGCGGCTCGACACCGCCGATGACGGCTCGACGGAACTGGTGTGCTGGGACGGTCCGCTCGTCGCGGTCACCGCGACCGACGAGGAGGGCGTCGCCGAATCCCGGCTGATCGATCCGCAGACGCTGGAGTCGGTCGTGCTCGATCGCCGGGTCGGTGGACATCTTGTGGATTCGTGGGACGGTTCGGCACTGCTGCGCGTCGGGCCACGCGGACATCGCGAGCTGTTGCTGCTGCGCGCCGACGGAACACGGACACCGTTGCTGCCCACCGATTTCGGATCGACCACCGATGCCGGGGTCATCCTCGACGACCACCGCCTGCTCGGAGGGCTGGACCGGTACGGGTCCCCGTGGGCGTCCAGCGACGGTGAACCGGCCCGCTACGTGCGGGCCGTGGTGCGCAGCGATCACGGTAGCGAGTTCGCGCGACTGCTGGGCGTCGCCGTGTCCGACGAGGGCGTGTCGTACCGGGTCCTCGCCGAGCGGCCCGACGCGGACCTCGACGAGTTCGCCGTCAGCGAGGACCACACGACCGTGGCCTTGCTGTGGAACATCAAGGGGCTGAGCGAATTACAGATGCTCGACCTGAGGGACGGCTCGCTGGCGCCGCCGATCCTGTTGCCCGGGCTCATCGCGTCGGAGCTCTCGCTCAGCGCGACCGGCGCGCTGCTCGCGGTGACGGTGGCGGGCCCGGGGATGCCGCCGTCGGTCGAACTGGTCAATCCCCGTTCCGGCGACTGGGTTCCGGTCGAGCATGCACGCACCCGCATCGACCCGGCGGTGGCACCGGAGCTGCTCGAATTCGAGGCCCGGGACGGAATGCCGTTGTCCGGCTGGCACTATCGCGGCGGGAGCGAGCCGGGACCGGTGATGCTGTACTTCCACGGCGGCCCGGAGGCACAGGAACGGCCCGGGTACAGCGACTACTTCCCCGCCCTGGTGGACGCCGGGATCACCGTGTTCGCACCGAACGTCCGGGGATCGGGTGGATTCGGGCGGACGTTCATGCACGCCGACGACCGGTACGGGCGTTTCGCCGGCATCGACGACGTCGCGGACTGCGTGCAGTTCCTCGTCGAGCGAGGCATCGCCGACCCGGCGCGGATCGCGTGTGCCGGCCGCTCCTACGGCGGGTATCTCACGTTGGCGTCCTTGACCTTCCATGCCCCGCTGTTCGCCGCGGGCGTCGCGATCTGTGGCATGAGCGACCTCGAGAGCTTCTACGCCAACACCGAGCCGTGGATCGCGGCCGCGGCCTACCCGAAGTACGGGCACCCGGTCCACGACCGGGAACTGCTGCAGGAGCTCTCCCCGATCCACCGGATCGACGACCTGAAGGCCCCGCTGCTGGTGGTGCACGGCGCGCACGACACCAACGTGCCGGTCGGCGAGTCCGAGCAGATCGTCGCGGCCGTGCACGCCCGCGGCGGCGTCGCGGATTTCCTCCTGTTCGACGACGAGGGCCACGAGATCGTCAAGCGGGAGAACCGCCGTGCCCTGGCCTCGGCGATGGTCGACTGGCTCACCACACACCTGGGTGTGAGCCGGGTCGAGGAGGCCGCACGATGAGCGTCTCGTTCGAACAGCTCGTGGCGTGGCGGCGCGACCTGCACGCACACCCCGAACTGGGGTTCGCCGAGCACCGCACGACCGCGGTGGTCCGCGACCATCTGCGCTCACTGGGCCTCGAGCCGGTGACCCTGCCGCGCGGGACAGGACTGTGGTGCGACGTGGGTCCGCCGAGCGCGCACTGCATCGCCTTGCGGGCGGACCTCGACGCGCTGCCGCTGACCGAGGCCACGGGTCTGCCGTTCGCGTCGACGGTGCCCGGGGTGTGCCACGCGTGCGGACACGACGCGCACACCGCGATCCTCATGGGAGCGGCCGCCGAGCTCGCCGAAGACCCTCCGCCCCACCGGGTCCGGTTGATCTTCCAACCGGCGGAGGAGGCGACGCCGGGTGGTGCGATCGAGGTCGTCGCGGCCGGGGTGCTCGAGGGCGTGTCGAAGATCTTCGCGTTGCACTGTGCCCCGCAGTTCCGGGTCGGCATGCTCGCGACCCGGGCCGGACCGATCACCTCGTCGAGCGATGCGGTGACGGTGCGCTTGTCGTCCGCCGGCGGGCATTCGGCGCGGCCCTATCTGACCGGCGACCTGATCCACGCCGCGGCGGTGCTGATCACCGGCCTGGCGTCGGTGCTCGACCGGCGGGTCGACGCGCGCAGCGCCACGGTCCTGACATGGGGCAGGATCTCGGCGGGTCACGTGGGCAACGCGATTCCCGAGTCCGGGGAGCTGGTCGGGACCCTGCGCAGCGCGTCCCACGCGACCTGGGCGAGTCTCGAACCCCTGGTGCGGCGCACCGTCGGCGAACTGCTCGCGCCGTACGGGGTCGGGCACGAACTCGAGTACGTGCAGGGCGTTCCTCCGGTCGTCAACGACCCGGATTGTGCCTCGGACCTGCTCGAAGCGATCGAGACGGTCGTCGGGCTGGACAACCTCGCCGAGGCCCAGCAGTCCAGCGGCGGTGAGGATTTCGCGTGGTACCTCGAGAAGGTCCCCGGCGCGATGGCGCGGCTCGGCGTCTGGGACGGGGTCGGGCCGCGCTGCGATCTGCACCGCCCCGAGTTCACCCTCGACGAACGCGCCCTCGTGCACGGGGTGCGCACCTTCGTCGCGCTGGCCCGGCAGGGGTGACGCGGCCGACGGGCATGACCCCGACAGCGTCGGCGCGGTCGGCCCCGCTCAGTCGACGAGCGAGGCCACCTCGTGATCGGTCAGGGTCGTCTGCGGCACCCGGCCCGCGTTGCGGGCCAGTTCGACCGCCCGGTACAGCGGCCGCTCCCCCACCGCCGCGCTGCGCGCCTCGGCCCGCAACTGTTCGACGAGGACCGACGACACCGCGGCGGCCGGCGCCACCTCGGCGGTGGCGAGGGCATCGGCGAGCCGACGCAGCGCGAGCACGTCGAGTTCGCGTCCGCCGCCGTCCGCGTACAACGCCAGCGGCACCGACACGAGCCCGTGCTCACCGTCGTTGATGCGGAGGATCACCTGACTCACCCGCGCGACACGCACGAGCAACTCGACACCAGCCAGGTGCCGCAGGTCCACGCTGCGCGAACGAACCGGTCCCGACGCCACCAGCACCGTGCCGTCGAGGCGCAGATGCCGGCGGGTCACGACGAATGCGCCGACGGCCGGGGGCAGCCCGAACAGCAGCCCGAGCGCGACGGCGATCGACGTCGGCACGAACAGCCACGCCACCCCGGCGAGCACGATGCCGAGGAGCACCGATGCGAGCGCGACGCGGCGGGCACGCGGCAGCAGGAGGTGCGGCGGCAGCAGGTCGAGGGACACGGATTCGGGCGCAGGCCCGTCAGTTCCCGGCAACGACCTCACCCACGCGCGCGACTGCATCGGCGAGCGGCACGGTCTGCTGCTCGCCGGTACGCAGGTCCTTCACGACGATCTCGCCGGCCTCGAGTTCACGATCGCCGAGGACCAGGGCGACGACGGCCCCGGACTTGTCGGCGGCCTTCATCGCGCCCTTGAGTCCGCGTCCTCCGTAGGCGAGGTCGACGCGGATGCCCGCGCCGCGGAGCTTGTGGGCGAGCGGAACCAGTGCGGACTTGGCGGCGTCGCCCATCGGCACGCCGTACACCTCGCAGCGGGCCGGGGTGGCGGCGCTCTTGCCTTCGGCGGCGAGCGCGAGGATCGTGCGGTCCACACCGAGACCGAACCCGATACCCGACAGCGGCTGTCCGCCGAGCTGCTCCATCAGGCCGTCGTAGCGGCCGCCGCCGCCGATGCCGGACTGGGCACCGAGGCCGTCGTGCACGAACTCGAAGGTGGTCTTGGTGTAGTAGTCGAGGCCGCGGACCATGCGCGGGTTGACGACGTAGGGCACCCCGAGTGCGTCGAGGTGGCTCAGCACCTCGTCGAAGTGGGCCTTGGCGCTGTCGGACAGATGGTCGAGCATGAGCGGCGCGTCGGCGGTCATCTCCCGCACCTGGGGGCGCTTGTCGTCGAGCACACGCAGCGGGTTGATCTCGGCGCGGCGGCGAGTCTCCTCGTCGAGCGGCAACCCGAACAGGAACTGCTGCAGCAACTCCCGGTACTGCGGCCGGCAGGTCTCGTCGCCGAGCGAGGTGATCTCGAGGCGGAAGCCTTCGAGTCCCAGGCTGCGGAAACCGGCGTCGGCGACGGCGATGACCTCGGCGTCGAGCGCGGGATCGTCGACGCCGATCGCCTCCACGCCGACCTGCTGCAGCTGCCGGTACCGGCCGGCCTGGGGCCGCTCGTACCGGAAGAACGGGCCCGAGTAGCTGAGCTTGACGGGCAGCTGGCCGCGGTCGAGACCGTGCTCGATGACCGCGCGCATCACACCGGCGGTGCCCTCGGGGCGCAGCGTGACGGACCGGTCGCCACGATCGGCGAACGTGTACATCTCCTTGGTGACGACGTCGGTGGATTCGCCGACACCGCGCGCGAACAGCCCGGTGTCCTCGAAGATCGGCAGCTCGATGTGCCCGTACCCGGCCAGACGCGCGGCCCGCGTCAAACCGTCGCGCACGGCCACGAACTCCGCGGACTGCGGCGGAACGTAATCCGGGACACCCTTCGGGGCCGAGAACGTGGAGACCTTGCTCACCTGTCGCTGCTTTCTCTCGTCGGAACGATGTGCGTGTGGGGCCGGATCAGCGGGTGCCGGCCAGGCCCGTCAGGAAGGGGTTCGACACCCGCTCCCGACCGATCGTGCTGGACCGTCCGTGCCCCGGAAGGATGTTCGTGGCGTCGTCGAGCACCAGCAGTTTCGCGGCGAGCGACTCGAGCAGCTGCTCGTGGTTGCCGCCGGGCAGGTCGGTGCGGCCGATGGACCCCTCGAACAGGGTGTCGCCGGTCAGGGCGACCGGAACCTCGGTGCCGTCGGGGGTGGTTGCGACGGTGCGCAACACCACCGATCCCTGGGTGTGGCCGGGGGTGTGGTCGACGACGAAGCGGATCCCGGCGTGCTCGATCTCGTCGCCGTCGGCGAACTCGATCACCTCGTGCGGTTCGGTGAAGGTGGCGCCCTGCAGGAACGGTGCCAGGCTCGAACCGAGTCCGACTCCCGGATCGGTGAGCATGTGCCGGTCGCCGGGGTGGATGTAGGTGGGGATGTCGTACCGGTCCGCGACCACCTGCGCCGACCAGATGTGGTCGAGATGCCCATGGGTGAGCAGTACCGCGCGCGGACTCAGGTCGGATCCGGTGAGGAACTCGTTCAACGGTTCGGCGGCGTCCTGACCGGGATCGACGACGACGCACTCCTTCGAGTTGTCCTGCGCGAGGATGTAGCAGTTGGTCTGGAACATCCCGGCGGGGAATCCGGTAACGAGCACGAGCATCGCTCCTACGGTGAGGGCAGTTCTGGGGGCCCCTACAGCCTAGGTGCAACGCCCGGTCCGCCCGCTTCCAGGTTCGGGTGGCAAACTCGATCCGGCCTGACTTCACAGCTCAGCCACGACCGACGGGTTACGGGAGGACTACAGCAGTGCCGAGCAACGCACAGCGGCGCCAGGCCGCGAAACGCAAACTCGAACGGCAGCTCGCGCGCCGTGCGGAGCGTGAGCGCAAACGCCGCCAACGGAACATCGGCCTGACGGCGCTCGGGGTGATCGTCGCGATCGGTGTGGGCGTCACGCTGTGGGCGGTCAACCGCGGCGACGACGAGAGCGCCACCACCGCCACCGGCGAGACCGAGCAGAGCTCCGAGTTCGCAGCGATGCCCACCGGTCGCGCCGAACCGCTGCCCGAATCCGTGAACTGCGCATACCCGGCCGACGGGCGCGAGCCCTCGCGGCCGGTGGAGCCACCGCGCACCGAGGGCATCCTCACCAGCGGCGAGGCCAACACCGACATCAGCGTCAGCGTCGAGACGACGCAGGGGAACATCGGGTTGATCCTGCACAACTCGGATTCGCCGTGCACGGTCAACAGCTTCCTGTCCCTCGCCTCGCAGGGATACTTCGACAACACCGAGTGCCACCGGTTGACGACGTCGCCGTCGCTGCAGGTGCTGCAGTGCGGTGACCCGACCGGAACCGGCAGCGGCGGGCCGGGTTACGAGTTCGCCAACGAGTTCCCCACCGACCAGTTCGCGGCCGACGACCCGGCCTCGCAGGAGCCGATGACCTACCCGCGCGGCACCCTGGCGATGGCCAACGCCGGCCCGGGCACCAACGGCAGCCAGTTCTTCCTGGTCTACGGGGATTCGATACTGCCGCCGCAGTACACGGTGTTCGGTACGGTCGACGAGACCGGACTGGCGACACTCGACAAGATCGCCGCAGAAGGTGTCGCCGGCGGCGGCGCGGACGGCAAGCCGGCCCTGGCGACGTCCCTGACCAGCGTGAGGATGGACTGATGGCCCGCACCCGAACTCGTCTCGCGGTCGTCGCCGCCGGCGCAGCACTCCTGCTGGCCGGTTGTTCCGACGACGGCACCGACACCGCCACGACCACCACCCGTACGGCGACGGCCACCCAGGCTGCGCCGACGTACACGGGCGCGCTGCCCGAACGTCCCGCCGCGGGCGACCCCGTCGACTGCAGCTACATGCCGGACGGCGAGGCCGCGAAGGACGTGACGCCGCCGCAGGGAAGCGGGGTGAGCACCGCGGGATCGCCGACGGTGACGATGACCACCAGCGCGGGCCCGATCGGGCTGACGCTGGATCCCGCCGCCGCACCGTGCACGGTCAACAGCTTCGTGTCGCTGGCCGAGCAGGGCTATTTCGACGACACACCCTGCCATCGTCTCGTGACCTCACCCGGCCTGCAGGTGCTGCAGTGCGGCGACCCGTCCGGCACCGGCCGGGGCGGCCCGGGCTACGGATTCGACACCGAATACCCGGAGACCGCGTTCGCACCGACCGATCCCGCGCTCTCCCAGCCCGTGGTGTACCCGCGGGGCACCGTCGCGATGGCGAACACCGGGCAGCCCGGCAGCAACGGAAGCCAGTTCTTCCTGGTCTACGAGGATTCGCAGCTTCCGCCGGCGTACACGATCTTCGGCACGATCGACGAGGCCGGACTCGCGACCATCGAGAAGGTCGCGGCCGCGGGCGACGACGGCTCGATGGGCAGCGTCGGTGGCGGTGCCCCGAACCTGCCGGTGCAGATCGAGACGGTGACCGTCGCGTCCTGAGTGCAGTGGCATTCCGAGTGCGGTGGCGGGACGGTACCTTCCGAACGGAAGGCACCGTCCCGTCCGGCTCCCCGGCCGGCTTCCTCTGTGGCCCCGGTCACCGCACGCCCGGTCCGGGTGCGGGACAACTCCCGCTTCCTGTCCTAACCCCGGCGAATCGGATATCGTGCCGTTGCTGTGACCCCACATCCCTCGACGGTGCCCACCCGCGATCGGACACCCCGCCGCCGCGCGCGCCGGGGCAGCGTGCTGCTCGCCACCGCGATTCTCGCCGCGGGATGCGCGGCCGACAGCGACGCCGCGGGCACCCCGTCGACGACCGCGCTCACCTCGTCCCCCACAGTGACGTCGACTTCGGCGCCGGACGAGTTCGACGCGTCGGCCCTTCCCGCCCTGCCACCGGTTCCCGCACCGCCGGGCGCAACCGTCGAGTGCCGGTACACCGAGGGAGGTCCCGCGACGCCCCGGGCCCGGTTCTCGCAGGTGGCCACGGTCTCGACAGCCGGGACCGTCAAGATCACCCTCGTCACCACGGCCGGCTCGATTCCCGTCGTGCTCGAGCGAGCGAAGGCGCCGTGCGCGGTCAACAGCTTCATCAATCTGGCCCGGCAGGGCTTCTACAACGGCAGTGCCTGCGAGCGGCTGGTCGACGAGCCCGGAACGCGGGTCTTCACGTGCGGCGACCCCACGGGAACCGGCACCGGCGGACCCGGCTACCGATTCGCCGACGAATACCCGGTCACGGTGACCTCCCAGACGAACGGGTTCCTGACGCCGGTGCTGCACCCGCGCGGCACGCTGGCGATGGCCTCGGACGGACACGCCGACAACAACGGCAGCCGTTTCCTGCTGTTCTTCGGCGACAGCGTGCTGCCGGCGCAGTACACCGTCTTCGGAACCATCGGCGAATCCGGACTGTCGGTGCTCGATGCCGCGGCGGCGGCAGGACACGACGGCGGCCCCGATTCCATCGGTGGCCGCCCCCTCACACCGGTGGTGATCAACAGGGTGATCTGAGGGTGAAACGGGCCCGTCACGACGGCAGGGTCTGTCCGGAAATGCCCGGTTCGGTTACGGTCCGGATCTGTGAGAGCCGTTTCATCCGCGATGCAGGGGATCGTCCGCCGGTCCCGCGTCTGCACGCTCGGGGTCGTCGCGGTCGTCGTGACAGCGTGCAGCACCGGCGACGCCACCACCGCCGACACCCCGCCGATCCCGGCACCGGCCCCTGCTCCGGCCCTGACGATGCCCGCCGGAGCTCCGCTGCCCCCACCACCGGTTCCCGACGCGCCGACCGTGTCGTGTTCGTACGTCCCAGGCGGCAGCGCGGCACGTCCCGCGACGGCCCCGGCCGCGACACCGGTGCCCACGAGCGGAACCGTGGAGCTCACCCTCGACACCAGCATCGGTGCGGTACCGCTCGAGCTCGATCGCGCCGACGCGCCGTGTGCGGTGAACAGCCTGGTCTCGCTGGCCCGGCAGGGTTTCTACGACGACGTCGCCTGCCATCGTCTGTCCACCGACGAGGGTGCCCGCCTGTACCAGTGCGGGGATCCGTCGGGCACCGGAACCGGCGGTCCCGGCTACACGTTCGCGGACGAGTGGCCGGTGACCGTGTCGCACGGCTCCGACGGCTACCAGGCACCCCCGACGCTCTACCCGCGGGGCACGGTCGCGATGGCCAACACCGGCCGGCCCGACACCAACGGCAGCCAGTTCTTCCTGGTCATCGGGGATTCGGTGCTGTATCCGGAGTACACGGTCCTGGGCACCGTCGGGGAGGCGGGCCTGCCGCTGCTCGACGCGGCCGCGGCGGCCGGGCACGACGGCAGCAGCCGCCTCGGCGGTGGCACCCCGACGACGCCGGTGGTGATCACCGGCGTCCGCTGACCGGTCCCGAATCTCGCCGGGTCAGGCCGCCGACGTCACGCGGTAGACGTCGTAGACGCCCTCCACGTTGCGGACGACGTTCAGCACGTGCCCGAGATGCTTGGGATCACCCATCTCGAACGTGAACCGGCTGACCGCGACCCGGTCTCCCGACGTGGTCACCGACGCCGACAGGATGTTTACACGCTCGTCGGCGAGTGCCTTGGTGACGTCCGACAACAGCCGGTGCCGGTCCAGCGCCTCGATCTGGATCGCGACGAGGAACACCGACGACGGGGACGGCGCCCACTTCACCTCGATGATCCGCTCCGACTGCTCCTTCAGCGATCCGGCGTTGGTGCAGTCGGTGCGGTGCACGCTGACCGAACCGGTGCGGGTCACGAAGCCCATGATCTCGTCGCCCGGGACCGGGGTGCAGCACTTGGCGAGCTTCGAGACGGTGCCCGGCGCCCCGGGAACCTCGACTCCCGAATCACCGCTCTGCCGCGACCGGGTCGGCGTCGTCGACGGCGTCGCCCGTTCGGCGAGTTCCTCTTCGACACCGCCGACACCGCCGAGCATCGTCACCAGGCGCTGCACGACGTGCTGCGCGGAGACGTGGTGCTCCCCCACAGCCGTGTACAGCGCGGACACGTCGCTGTAGCGCAGTTCCTTGGCGGCCGCGAGCATCATGTCGGCGTTCATCAACCGCTGCAGGGGCAGCCCGACGCGCCGCACCTCCTTCGCGATGGCGTCCTTGCCCGCCTCGAGAGCCTCCTCGCGGCGTTCCTTCGCGAACCACTGGCGGATCTTCGCCTTGGCGCGCGGGGATCCCACGAACGACTGCCAGTCGCGGCTCGGCCCCGCGTTCGGGTCCTTCGAGGTGAACACCTCGACGACCTCGCCGTTCTCGAGTTTGCGTTCGAGCGCGACGAGCCGGCCGTTGACGCGGGCACCGATGCACCGGTGCCCGACCTCGGTGTGCACCGCGTACGCGAAGTCCACCGGCGTCGACCCCGACGGCAACGTGATCACATCGCCCTTCGGCGTGAACACGAAGATCTCCTTGACCGCCAGGTCGTAGCGCAGCGACTCGAGGAACTCCCCCGGATCCGCGGCCTCACGCTGCCAGTCGAGCAGCTGACGCATCCACGCCATGTCGTCGAGCTCGTTGGCGTCGCCCGAGTGCTTGCCCTTGGTTTCCTTGTAGCGCCAGTGCGCGGCGATCCCGAACTCGGCGGTCCGGTGCATCTCACGGGTGCGGATCTGCACCTCGAGCGGCTTGCCCTCCGGACCGATGACGGTGGTGTGCAGGGACTGGTACACGCCGTAGCGCGGCTGGGCGATGTAGTCCTTGAAGCGGCCCGCCATCGGCTGCCACAGCGAATGCACCACACCGACCGCGGCGTAGCAGTCGCGGATCTCGTTGCAGAGGATGCGCACCCCGACCAGGTCGTGGATGTCGTCGAAGTCGCGGCCCTTCACGATCATCTTCTGGTAGATCGACCAGTAGTGCTTGGGCCGGCCCTCGACGGTCGCGTCGATCCGCGACGCCGCCAGCGTCGCGTTGATCTCGGCGCGCACCTTCGCCAGGTAGGTGTCGCGGGACGGCGCGCGGGTCGCGACGAGGCGGACGATCTCCTCGTACTTCTTCGGATGCAGGATCGCGAACGACAGGTCCTCGAGCTCCCACTTGACCGTCGCCATGCCGAGACGATGCGCGAGCGGCGCGATCACCTCGAGGGTCTCGCGGGCCTTGCGCGCCTGCTTCTCGGGCGGCAGGAAACGCATCGTGCGCATGTTGTGCAGCCGGTCGGCGACCTTGATGACCAGGACCCGCGGGTCCCGCGCCATCGCGATGATCATCTTGCGGATGGTCTCGGCCTCGGCGGCATTGCCGAGGACGACCTTGTCGAGCTTGGTGACCCCGTCGACGAGGTGCGCGACCTCCTCACCGAACTCGGCGGTGAGCTGTTCGAGGCTGTAACCGGTGTCCTCGACCGTGTCGTGCAGCAGTGCCGCGACGAGCGTCGTGGTGTCCATCCCGAGCTCGGCGAGGATCGTCGCGACCGCGAGCGGATGGGTGATGTACGGGTCGCCGGACTTGCGCTTCTGCGTGGCGTGGCGTTCCTCGGCGACGTCGTAGGCGCGCTGCAGCTGCGACAGATCGGCCTTCGGATACAGCTCGCGGTGGATCGTGACCAGCGGCTCGAGCACCGGCTTGAGCGTGGTTCCGCGCTGTCCGGTGATGCGCCGGGCCAGCCGCGCCCGCACCCGGCGCGACGCGGACGTCGATGCCGGTGTCGGGGTGGGGCCGGAGTTCGACGACCGATCAAGATTCTGGGTCATACCCACTCCTCCCGCCGCATTGCCCGGACCGTCGTGCTCGGCCCGCCGGGGCCGTCCGGCCCGGGTACCTGCGCCAACTGTAGTCCTCAGATCCGCACGATCGACGTCAGCGGGTGCTTCGCGAGCCGTGCGCGTCCGGCCAGCGCCTCGATCTCGGTCACGACCGACACCGCGACCACGTCCGCACCCGCTTCCTCGAGCAACTGCACGGTCGCGGCGAGGGTGCCGCCGGTGGCCAGGACGTCGTCGACGACGAATACCCGGCGACCCTCGAGGGCAATCGAATCGCCCGGAATCTCGATGGATGCGGAGCCGTACTCGAGGGAGTACTCGCAGGTGCGCACCGGCGGCGGAAGCTTGCCGGCCTTGCGCACCGCCAGGACCCCGACCCCGAGTTCGCGGGCGATGCCGCCGCCGAGGAGGAAGCCCCGCGCGTCGACGCCGGCCACCAGTTCCGCGCCCTCCGCGACGGCCGCCAGCGCGGCGATCACCGCACCGAAGGCCGGACCGTCCGCGAACACCGGGGTGAGGTCCGCGAAGCGCACACCGGGCGTCGGAAAGTCGTCGACCCACCGGGTCCGTTCGGTCACCGCGGTCGCGGCGCGTTCGAGGAGGACAGGGTCGACGGTTCCGTGGATGCTCACCTGGTCAGTATCCACCGGTCCATGTTCCAGCCCGCACCCGCGGTCGTCGGATTCGCGACGGCGACGTGCATCCCGGACGCAAGCGTGGTGGTGCGGGGCTGCGCGAACAGCGGCACCGTCGGCATCTCGTTCCACAGGATCGTCTCGGCTTCACCGGCCAGGGCGGCCACCGCGGCATTGTCCGAGGTGACGAGCAGCGCGTCGAGGATCTCGTCGACGCGGCGGTTTGCGAAACCACCGACGTTGCCGCCGGTCCCGGAGTGCAGGGCGCCGCGGGCGTCGGCCATGTCGGCGGTACCGCCGGCCCCGGCGACCGCGGCCGTGCCGGCGAGGACGGCATCGAGCTGTCCCGCCGTCAGTTGTGACGGCGTGAACGTCTCGGATCCGGCGTCGACGACCTCGATACCGGCGTCGCGGCACGACTCGGCGATCAGTTCCACGGTCCGGGCGCGACGCGGGTCGGGCCCGAGATAGCCGACCCGGACGGTGATCCGCTCCTGGCCGTCGGCGGCGAGTTCGCGCTTCGCCGCCTCCCGGTCGACCTGGGCGTACCGGGAAGCGGTTCCGGCCACGCCGGGATACAGCGGGGAATCCGCCGAGAGGATCCGGGAATCGACCGGTCCGGCACCGAGCCCCGCGTCCGGCGCGTCGGCGACCGTTCCGAGCTGGTCGAACAGTTCCCCGCGGGGAATGCACAACGCGAACGCGCGCCGCGCCGCCGGGTTCGCGAACACGCCCTTGGTGGCGAGTGTCAGCTGCTCGACGTTGCGCGAGGGCACCGTCGACACGGTGGCCCCGTCCCCGGCGCCGATGCCCTCGAGGGCACCGTCGGCGCTGTCGACGACGTGGATCCGGCCGTCCTCGGACGCGGTCGATGCGGCGGTGCCACGCGGCCACACCACGATCGTGTCCGTGGCTGGGCGGTTGCCCCACCAGCGTTCGTTCGCGACGAGGACGAGACCGTCCTCGGCCGTGTAGGACTCGATGCGATACGGCCCGGCCGACGGCAGCAGCGAGAGGTCGAGCGCTCCGGGGGTCAGGTTCCAGCCGGTGTTCCAGAAGTCCGCCATCCGACGCACCGCGTCGAGGTCACCGCCGTTGATCGCCGCGACCGGGTCGGCGACCCCGGACACCCGGGCCACCACGTGCGAGGGCAGCAGCTCGGTGGCCCCGAACAGCGACTTCCAGTCCGTGTCGGAGCGGTCCGCACGGAAGACGACGGTCGCGTCCTTCGAACCGGGCTGGCAGTCGACCCGCTCGATGTCGGCGTATCCGCCGCGCTGCGCCGAGTCGAACACGTTCACCACGGCACCGGTTTCGTCCGGGGCGGTGAAACGGCCGGACGCCGCAGCCCACGCCAGCACGAGGTCGTCGCAGCTCATCGGCACCCCGTCGGAGTACACCGAATCCGCGGCGAGCCGGTACTGGACGGTGAGCCGATCGGCGGGCATGACGGTGGCGGTACCGAGGTCGGTGTCGGCGACGACGCGGCCGGCCGGCCCCACATAGCCGAAGCCGGGCTGCACGCGCGCGAGCGCCTGCCGCGCACCCGACGCGGCACCGTCGACGGTGTTGGCGTTGTAGGTGGTGACGGTCCCGTCGATCGCGTAGCCGATCGAGTGCAGCGGTTCGTCGGAGGAGCCGCAGGCCACGGCTCCGGCCGCGACCGCGGTCACCGCCGCAGCGGTGACCACGGTCCGGAGCGACCGTCGTAGTCGTCGGGTGCGCTGGGTCCGTTCGGTTGCCGCCATGTCAGGGCCTTCTCTTGCCGCGCTTCCCCGTCGGCCGCGCGCCGGGTCTCGGCGCACGCTGCGCCGGCGCGGTCGGCTGCCGGTGCACCGCGTGCGCGCCGGAGCGATCCGGAACCGATACCGGCTCGGCGTCGACCACAGCGGCCGCGGTCGCGGCCCGGCCGGCGGCGGCCTCCCGCTTGGCGAGCACCTTCCTGGTGTGCGCAGCGATCGGGCCGCGCCACTCCTTCAGCGTCACCAGCAGCGGCGTCGCGAAGAAGATCGACGAGTAGGCACCGACGACGATGCCGACCAGCTGCACGAGCGCCAGGTCCTTGAGCGTGCCGACGCCGAGGAGCCACACCGCGATCACCATCAGCGCGATCACCGGCAGCACCGAGATGATCGTGGTGTTGATCGACCGCATCAGCGTCTGGTTGACGGCCAGGTTCGCCTGTTCGGCATAGGTGCGCCGATGCAGGTGCAGGATGCCGCGGGTGTTCTCCTCGACCTTGTCGAACACGACGACCGAGTCGTACAGCGAGAAACCGAGGATGGTGAGCAGACCGATGACGGTCGCGGGCGAGACCTCGAAGCCGACCAGCGAATAGATGCCCGCGGTGACGATCATGTCGAAGAACAACGCCGCGATCGCCGCGATCGCCATGTCCCGCTCGTAGCGCACGGCGATGTAGACGCTGACGATCACGAGGAACACCACGAGCGCGATCAGCGCCTTCTTGGTGATCTGCCCGCCCCACGTCTCGCTCACGTCGGCGACGCTGATGGTGTTGCGGGAGGGGACGCCGTTGCTGTCGGTCGGCTGGAACTCCTCGAACAACGCCGACTGCAGGGCGTTGACCTGCACGAGATCGAGCGCCTCGGAGCGGATCTGGATGGTCGCGCCGGCACCCGAACCGACGGTCTGCACCGCCACCGGCTCCGTGCCGAGCGTGTCGCTGTAGACCGTCTCGACCTGTTCGGTGGTCACGCCCTCGACCGCGGGCATCTGGATTCGCGTGCCGCCCTCGAAGTCGATACCCCAGGAGAAGCCTCGGATGAGCATGCTCAGCAGCGCGACGAGCACGATCGCGCCGGTGAGCACGTAGTAGAACTTGCGGCGTCCGACGATGTCGAAACCGCCGGTGCCGGTGTAGAGGCGGGACAGTCCACTGTGGTGCGGTGCCGTCGTCGTGTCGGTCATCGTCACGCCTCCTTCGCCGAGGCCGCTGCGAGCTGACGCTCACGCGCCACCTGCTGGATGGCGCCGAGTCCGTTGACACTCGGCTTGGACCAGAACTTCGAGGTCGATGCCAGATGCACCAGGGGCCAGGTCACCAGGAACACGACGACCACGTCGAGGATGGTGGTCAGGCCGAGAGTGAAGGCGAACCCGCGCACCTGCCCGACGGCGAGGAAGTACAGCACCGCCGCGGCGATGAAGCTGACCGCGTTTCCGGACAGGATCGTCCGGCGGGCACGCGCCCAACCGCGCGGTACCGCGGATCGGAAGCTGCGGCCCTCGCGGATCTCGTCCTTGATGCGTTCGAAGAACACCACGAACGAGTCGGCCGTCATGCCGATACCGATGATGAGGCCGGCGATACCGGCCAGGTCGAGCGTGTAGCCGATGTAGCGGCCGAGCAGCACCATGATCGCGTACACGGCCAGGCCGGAGAGCACCAGCGACAGCGCGGTGAGCAGTCCGAGCATGCGGTAGTACGCGAGGCAGTACAGCAGCACCAGCACGAGACCGACCGCACCGGCGATCAGGCCGGCCTGCAACGACGCGAATCCGAGCGTCGCGGAGACGGTTTCGGCTTCGGAGGCCACGAACGAGAGCGGCAGCGAACCGTACTTGAGGGTGTTCGCCAGTTCGGTGGCCTGGGTGTTGGTGAAGTTGCCGGTGATCGACGTGGCGCTGCCGGCGGGCGTCGCGCCCTGGATGACGGGGGCGCTGACGACCTTCGAGTCGAGCGTGAACGCGGCCTGCTGGCCGATGTTCGCGGCGGTGAACTGCGCCCACGTGTTGCTGCCCTCGCTGTCGAAGGTCAGGCTGACCTCGTAGCGGGACTGCTGGCTGTTGAAACCGGCCGTGGCGTCGGTGATCTGCTGACCGTCGATGATGCTGGGTCCGAGCAGGTAGACGGAGGTGCCGTCGGTCGAGCACGCGACGAGCGGCAGGGCCGGATCGTCGTTGCCGGCGAGCGGATCGGCGACCGAGCAGTCCAGGGACATCGCGGCCTGCTGCTGGGTCGCGGGATCCTCGCTCTGCCGCAGCGCCTTCGCGGCGGCGATGTCCGCGGCGGCCTGCGCCTGCGGGTCGAGCTCACCGCCGGCCGGTGCCTCCGGAGCGGGTGCGGGAGTGGCGGTGGGCTCCGGTGCGACCGGCGTGTCGGTCGGCTCCTGGGCCGGGAACGGCCGGCCCTGCGGCTCGGGGTTCTCCGGTGCCGGATTCTCGGGCGCCTGATTCTCCGGTGCGGGCTCGACCGGGGCCGGCTCCGCCGGGGACTGGGTCGGGTTCTGGGTCTCCGGGGTCTGCGCCTCGGGGTTCTCCCCCCTGGTGTTCGCGCTGGCGATCGGGCCACCGAGGACCGGCCGGATGTAGAGCCGCGCGGTCTGGCCGAGGGTCTTGGCCTGCGCGCTGTCGTCGCCGGGCACCGTGATGACCAGGTTGTCGCCGTCGACGACGACCTCGGACCCGGACACGCCGAGGCCGTTGACGCGGGTCTCGATGATCTGCTGCGCCTGCCGGAGACTGTCCTGACTCGGGCTGCTGCCGTCCGGTGTGCGGGCGGTGAGCGTGACGCGGGTGCCGCCCTGGAGGTCGATACCGAGTTTCGGTGTCGGCGACTTGTCCCCGGTGAAGAAGACCAGTGCATACAGCGCCACCAGGATCGCCCCGAACAGGGCGAGGGAACGCGCTGGATGCACCGATCCGTTGGAAGGTGCCACGGTCAGTCAGTCTCCTCGTAACGAGTGAGTGGTTCGGTGGTGGCGGTCGCAGCGACCGCTGCGCGACGCCACCCGAGACCACTCCGGTGCCGCCGCCGCGATGAAGATCAGTATTCGGTGGGACGACCCGCCGGCGGATCGGTGTCGTCGTCCTTGCCGAACGAGACCGTACCGGTATCGGTGTTACCGGTGGTACCGGTGGTGTCCTCGAGCTTCTCCCGGACCACCATGCGTGCCCACGTGGTCACGACGCCGGGCGCGATCTCGAGATCGACGGTGGTGTCGGACAGCGCCACGACCGTCGCGTGCAGGCCCGCCGTCGTCGCCACCCGGTCACCGATGCGCAGCGAATCCTGCAGCTCCGTGACCTTGTGCATTTCCTTCTTCTGACGCCGGATTCCGAGGAACGTGGGCACCAGCAGTGCAAGGATCAAGAGCGGGAAGAGCAGTTCCATCGTTGAAGTCAGTCCTCGGTATCGATTGACGAGCGGCCTCCGCGTGCCGACGCAATAGACCAGTGTGCCATCACCCGCCGAGCGGATGGTGGGCCCGTCACCCGGGCCACGCGGTCAGTCCCCGTCGAAGAGGTCGAGTTGCGGTTCGCGCGCACGAACCTCGATGCCGCCGGTTGCGGCCTCGGGCGGAGGTGTCAGACCGAGCTGCAGCCATGCGGCCTGCGTCGCGACCCGCCCGCGCGGCGTGCGGGCGATCATCCCCGCGCGCACCAGGAACGGTTCGCACACTTCCTCGACCGTGGCCGGTTCCTCACCGACCGCGACCGCGAGGGTGGACACCCCGACCGGTCCCCCGCCGAAGCTGCGCACCAGGGCTCCGAGCACGGCGCGGTCCAGCCGGTCCAGGCCGATCGGATCGACGTCGTAGACCGCCAGCGCCGCCTGGGCGATCTCGCGGGTGACGACCCCGTCGGAACGCACGTCGGCGTAGTCCCGGACGCGCCGCAGCAACCGGTTCGCGATACGGGGAGTGCCGCGGGACCGGCCGGCGATCTCGGCACCGGCATCCTCGCGCAGGTCGATGCCCAGCAGCCGGGCCGAACGATGCAGGATCTGCTGCAGTTCGGCGGGTTCGTAGAAGTCCATGTGCGCGGTGAACCCGAAGCGGTCGCGCAGGGGGCCGGTCAGCGAGCCGGAACGGGTGGTCGCGCCGACCAGCGTGAAGGGGGCGACCTCGAGCGGGATCGACGTGGCCCCGGGCCCCTTGCCGACGACGACGTCGACCCGGAAGTCCTCCATCGCGAGGTACAGCATCTCCTCGGCGGGCCGGGCGATGCGGTGGATCTCGTCGATGAACAGCACGTCGCCCTCCGCGAGGTTGGAGAGCATCGCGGCGAGGTCGCCCGCGCGTTCGAGCGCCGGGCCGGACGTGAGCCGCAGCGACGTGCCGAGCTCGGCGGCGATGATCATCGCCATCGAGGTCTTGCCGAGGCCGGGCGGTCCCGACAGCAGGATGTGGTCGGGGGTTCCGCCCCGAAGCTTGGCCGCCCGCAGCACGAGCTGCAGCTGTTCCCGCACCCGCGGCTGGCCGATGAAGTCGTCGAGGCTCTTCGGCCGCAGGCTCGTCTCGATGTCGCTGTCGGACGGCAGGTGCCGCGCGGTCACCGGCGACGGTTCGTCCCGGTCGGTGGAGTGGGCGCGGTCGAATTCGCGGTATTCGTCGGTCATCGCGACCTACCGAGCAGCTTGAGCGCGGCACGCAGCGCCGTGGACACCTCCGCACCCGGATCCTCCGCGAGCACGGTGTCGGTGGCCGGTTCGGCCTGCTTCGCGGTGAATCCGAGCCCCACCAGCGCCTCGACGATCTGATCGCGGATCGGCGACGCCGAGACCGCCGTCGTCGTCTCGCCGGCACCCGCGAACGCCGCGACCTTGTCGCGCAGTTCCACGATCATGCGTTCGGCGCCGCGTTTGCCGATGCCCGGGACACGGGTGAGGGCGGTCGTGTTGCCCTCGGCGAGCGCGGCGCGCAACGCGTCGGGTTCCAGCACCGCGAGGGTGGCCATCGCCAGCCGCGGGCCGACCCCGGACACGGTCTGCAGCAGCCCGAACAGCTCGCGGGCCTCGGTGTTCGCGAACCCGTAGAGCGTCATCGAATCCTCGCGCACGATCATCGCGGTGACCAGCCGGGTCTCGTCGCCCCGGCGCAGCGTGCCGAGGGTCGCCGGTGTCGCGTTGATCCGGTAGCCGATGCCGCCGGCCTCGATGACGACATGGTCGAGGGCGATGTCCAGTACCTCGCCGCGCACCGACCCGATCACTGGCCACCTGCCTTCCGCGCGGCCGCCTGCTCACGCAGCCGCTCTTCGTATCGTCGTTTCTGAGCGGCCGCCATGGCCTCGGCCGCCGCGAGGCGCGCGAGCATCGGTGCGCGCCAGCAGTGCGCGACCGCCAGCGCCAGCGCGTCCGCGGCATCGGCCGGTTTGGGTGCCGAGTCGAGCTCGAGGATGCGGGTGATCATGGCGGTCACCTGCTTCTTGTCGGCGCTGCCGTTGCCCGTCACGGCGGCCTTGACCTCGCTCGGGGTGTGGAACATGACGGGGATCGACCGGCGGGCCGCGGCGAGGGCCACGACACCACCCGCCTGCGCGGTTCCCATCGCGGTGCGCACGTTGTGCTGCGAGAACACCCGTTCCACGGCGACCACGTCGGGCCGGTAGCGGTCCATCCACTCCTCGGCGGATTCGGAGATCCGCAGCAGACGCTGCGCGAGATCGAGGTCGGTGGGGGTCCGCACGACCCCGACGGCCACCGGATGGACCTCACGGCCGCGTCCGGTGTCGACCACGCCGAGTCCGCAGCGGGTCAGGCCGGGATCGACACCCATGACACGCACCCGACCACCTCTCACCGCCACGAACATCTGTTCGAGAGCATAGTCGTCGGGGCTGCGCGTCGGCAGTGCGACACGCAGCCCCGGCGGGACGAAGACCGTGGCTCAGGCGTCGAGCTCGGCCAGCACCTCGTCCGAGACGTCGACATTGGTGTAGACGTTCTGCACGTCGTCGCAGTCCTCGAGCGCGTCGACCAGCTTGAACACCTTGCGGGCGCCCTCGGCGTCGACGGGCACCTCGACCGACGCCCGGAAGTCCGGGTCGGCCGAGTCGTAGTCGATTCCGGCCTCGACCAGGGCCGTCCGCACCGGAATCAAGTCGGAGGCCTCGGAGACGATCTCGAAGCTGTCGCCCAGGTCGTTGATCTCCTCGGCGCCGGCTTCGAGGACGACCTCGAGGATCTCGTCCTCGGTGCGGCCGTTCTTCTCAAGCACGACGACGCCCTTGCGGGTGAACAGGTACGACACCGAACCCGGGTCGGCCATGTTGCCGCCGTTGCGGGTCATCGCGGTGCGCACCTCGCCGGCCGCGCGGTTGCGGTTGTCGGTCAGGCACTCGATGAGGATGGCGACACCGTTGGGGCCGTAGCCCTCGTAGGTGATGGTCTGCCAGTCGGCACCGCCGGCCTCTTCGCCACCGCCGCGCTTGCGGGCGCGTTCGATGTTGTCGTTGGGGACCGAGCTCTTCTTCGCCTTCTGGATCGCGTCGAACAACGTCGGGTTGCCGGCGGGGTCACTACCACCCGTGCGGGCCGCCACCTCGATGTTCTTGATCAGCTTCGCGAACATCTTGCCGCGCTTGGCGTCGATGACCGCCTTCTTGTGCTTGGTGGTGGCCCATTTGGAGTGGCCGCTCATTCGCTTCGAGCCCCTTCCGGCGAGGTGAAGTCGGCATGCACCGACAGGTCGGAACAGAGATTCTACTCCGGGACTACCGGGCTTTCCGGACCGCGTCCACGAACATGCGGTGCACCCGCAGGTCCCCGGTGACCTCGGGGTGGAAGGACGTCGCCATCACCACTCCCTGCCGCACCGCGACGACCCGCCCCGCCGCCGGCCCCTCGGGCACCGCCGCGAGCACTTCCACACCGGCACCGACCTTTTCGACCCAGGGTGCGCGGATGAACACCGCACGCACCGGACCGTCGTCGATACCGAGCACCTCGAGATCCGTCTCGAACGAGTCGACCTGGCGGCCGAACGCGTTGCGGCGCACCGTGATGTCGAGCGCGTCGAGATGCTCGGCGTCGGGCCGGGTATCGAGGACCTCCGAGGCGAGCAGGATCATGCCCGCACACGAACCGAATGCCGGCAGTCCGTCCCGCAACCGCGCCCGCAACGGCTCGAGCAGATCGAACACCTGCAGCAGGCGGCTCATCGTCGTCGATTCGCCGCCGGGGATCACCACGCCGTCGACGCTGTCGAGTTCGCTCGCGCGGCGCAACGCGATCGTGCGCGCGCCGGCCGCGTCGAGTGCGGCCCGGTGTTCACGGACGTCGCCCTGCAACGCCAGCACGCCGATGGTCGGTGTCGTACCCACGGAAAACTACCTGCCTGTTCGTTGTGCCGCCGGGTCTCCCCGGCGGGATGTGTTCACGATTCGCGCAGGTAGCGGGTCAATCCTTCCTGCACGACCGCGGCGACCATGTTGCCGTTCCGGTCGAAGATCCGGCCCTGCGTCAGCGCGCGCCCGAACCCGGCGGACGGGGACGTCTGGTCGTAGAGCAGCCAGTCGTCGGCGCGGAACGGACGCATGAACCACATCGCGTGGTCGAGCGACGCGCCCTGCGTCTTCTCGTCGGGGTGGGCGACACTGGCCGATCCCAGCAGCGTCATGTCGCTCATGTACGCGAGGGTGCACACGTGGAAGACGGGGTCGTCCGGCAGTGCCTCGCGGGAGCGGAACCACACCTGCTGCTGGGACGCCCAGCGGCTCGAGGTGTCCATCTGCTCCCGCGGAACGAACCGGAACTCCCATTCGGCCCATTCGATCCGCGCCCAGTGGACCGTCGGGTCGTCGACCAGGTCCGGGTCGGGCAGATCCTCGGGCATCGGGACCCGCGGCATGGTGTCCTGATGCTCGATTCCCCGCTCGTCCACGTGGAACGACGCCGACATCGTGAAGATCGCCTTGCCGTCCTGCACCGCGGTCACCCGGCGGGTGCAGAACGACCGGCCGTCGCGGATGCGATCGACGAGATAGACGATCTGCATCGTCGGGTTGCCGGGCCGCAGGAAGTAGCCGTGCAGCGAATGCACTTCGAACGCGGGATCGACGGTCCGCACCGCGGAAACCAGCGCCTGACCCGCGACCTGCCCTCCGAACGTCCGCGGCAGCAACGTCTCCGTCGCGATGCCCCGGAAGATGTCCTTCTCGATCTGTTCGAGCGCCAGGATCTCTTCGATCTTCGCCATGCCCGCCCCTTCCACTGTGCGGTCCAAGGCTATATCGCCTCCCCTGCCGCACGGTGACGGGAACCGTCACCGTGCGCTCACGGGTGGGCGATCACCAGCCGCGCTCGGCGAGCCGGTGCGGCTGCGGGATCTCGTCGACGTTGATGCCGACCATCGCCTCGCCGAGACCGCGGGAAACCTTCGCGAGCACGTCCGGGTCGTCGAAGAAGGTGGTGGCCTTGACGATCGCGGCTGCGCGCTGGGCCGGGTTGCCGGACTTGAAGATGCCCGAGCCGACGAAGACACCCTCGGCGCCGAGCTGCATCATCATCGCGGCATCGGCGGGAGTCGCGATACCACCGGCGGTGAACAGCGTGACGGGCAGCTTGCCTGCCTTGGCAACCTCGACGACCAGGTCGTACGGGGCCTGCAGTTCCTTCGCCGCGACGTACAGTTCGTCCTCCGGCAGCGACGTGAGCCGGCGGATCTCCTGCCGGATCCTGCGCATGTGGGTGGTGGCGTTCGAGACGTCGCCGGTACCGGCCTCGCCCTTCGAACGGATCATCGCCGCACCTTCGTTGATGCGGCGCAGCGCCTCCCCGAGGTTCGTGGCGCCACACACGAACGGCACCGTGAAGGCGAACTTGTCGATGTGGTTCTCGTAGTCGGCCGGCGTCAGCACCTCCGACTCGTCGATGTAGTCCACACCGAGGGACTGCAGGATCTGTGCCTCGACGAAGTGACCGATGCGGGCCTTGGCCATCACCGGGATCGACACGGCCGAGATGATGCCGTCGATCATGTCCGGGTCGCTCATCCGGGAGACGCCGCCCTGGGCACGAATGTCGGCCGGCACCCGCTCGAGCGCCATGACCGCGACGGCGCCCGCGTCCTCGGCGATCTTCGCCTGCTCGGGAGTGACGACGTCCATGATCACGCCGCCCTTGAGCATCTCGGCCATGCCGCGCTTGACGCGGGCGGTGCCGGTGGCGGGGGCGGATTCGGGGGTGCTCACAACGAACTCCTACACGTGTGGTCTGTCGGTCGGCAGCCGCCGGAAACACCGTGGTCCTGGACGGGTTCCGTGGCCAGAAGGAGCCTATGACCGCACCCGGCGCCCCACCGATAGCCAGTCGCGGAGACCTGGCCTTGTGCTCCCGGTCACCGCGTCCCCGAGGGGACGGTCACCGGATCGCGCGCACCTCGGGTTCGGTGCGCCGCACGGCCACGTCCCGGGCCTCCCCGAGCAGATCCGCCAAGTCCTGCGGGTACACCGGTTCACCGCGCTGCTGCAGTCCGCGGATCTCGTCGGCGGTGAACCAGCGGGGCTCGAGCCCCATCGTCCGCTCGAGGTCGGTGAAACCCGCGTCCCCGGCCACGAACACCGGTGCCTGCAACGCGAAGAACAACTCCTCCGAGCGGATCACCTCACCGTTGAACGGGAACACCGCGACCCGGCGCCACATCGGACCGGCGAGCCGATCCGGTTCGGTCACCAGCCCCGTTTCCTCCTTCAACTCCCGCACCGCCGCCTCACGCAACGACTCCCCCACCTCGACGGCGCCGCCGACGGTGAACCAGAAGTGCACGTCCGGGGTGGTCGGATCGTTTCCGCGCAGCAGCAGCACCCGACCCTCGTCGTCGAAGAGGACGACCCGCGCCGAGGTGCGGGTCTCGTCCGGCATGCGGGAGGTCTGAGCGGAGGCGCCGGAGCGTTCGGCGATCTCGAAGAACGTCGGGAGCGGTGCGGTACCACCGAGATGCAGCCACCGCACCGGGCGGCGGGTGCGCAGCGCGAGGGTGTCACGGACCGCGTCGTTGTGGAAGCGGCGGGCGATCATGACGCGGGCCTCGGCGTCGGCCAGCTCGGCGACCAGCTGGGGTCGCAACCGTTCGCTGTCGATCGTCGTGAGCATGGACGACAGCGCGTTCTCGGCGGTCTCCCGGTGCTCCCGGTCCGCGCGTTCGGCACGATCGGCGAGGGCGGCGAGACGTTTGCCGTCCGCGGCCGGGACCGACGCGGCGATGCTGCGCACCACCACCGCCCGGCGGGCCAGCGCCGCGTCGAGCGCCTGCCACGACAGATCCGACCGCACGTGCAGCCGGTCGAGCCGGTTCGCGGTCGTGTACGCCCACAGTCCCAGGCCGACGACCACTGCCGCGATCACGGAGAGGACGAGGATCGTCACCGCACTGAGTGTCACGAGCGGACCTCCCGTACCCGTCCGGCCCCGACCGTCACCGTCTCGTAGACCCGCAGGATCTGCTCGGCCACCACGGGCCAGTCGTAGGTTCCGACCACCGAGGATCCCTCGGCGACCAGGTCGGCGCGGCGGGCGTCGTCGGCGAGAACCTCGAGGATGCCCTCGGCGAGCGCGTCGGAGTCCCCGACCGGCACCAGCACACCCGCACGACCGTCGCGCAGCACCCGGCGGAACGCGTCGAGTTCGCTGGCGACGACCGCGGTCCCGGCCGCCATCGCCTCCACCAGCACGATCCCGAAGCTCTCGCCGCCGAGATTCGGGGCGCAGTACACATCGGCACTGCGCATCGCCGACGCCTTCTCGGCGTCGCTGACCTGCCCGAGCACCCGCAGGTGCTTGGCGAGACGTCCGGCTTCCTTGCGGAGCTTGTCCTCGTCGCCGCGGCCGACAACGAGCACCTCGAGGTCGGGATACTTCCCGACGAGCGTCGGCAGCGCGCCGAGCAGCACGGCCATGCCCTTGCGGGGTTCGTCGTAGCGGCCCAGGAACAGCACCGTCCGGCCGGTCCGGGGATAGCCGGGCAGCAGCGGGGCGTGCGCGAAGAACGGCACGTCGACGCCGTTGGGAATCTCCACGGCATCCCCGCCGAGCGAGGTCACCTGCCAGCGGCGGGCCAGTTCCGACACCGCGATACGGCCGCTGATCTTCTCCAGATACGGCTGCAGGACACCCTGGAACGTGCTGAGTACCAGCGATTTCGTCGTGGAGGTGTGGAAGGTCGCGACGATCGGGCCCTCGGCGACCTTCAGGGCCAGCATCGACAGGCTCGGCGCGTTCGGTTCGTGGATGTGCAGGACGTCGAAGTCGTTGTCGTTGATCCAGCGCCGCACCCGCGCGTAGGACACCGGGCCGAAGCTCAGCCGCGCCACCGACCCGTTGTACGGGATGGCGACGGCCCGTCCGGCCGAGACCACGAACGGCGGCAGCACCGTGTCCTCGGAGGCCGGCGCGAGCACGCTGACCTTGTGGCCGCGTTCGATCAGCACCTGGGCCAGATCCACGACGTGTGCCTGCACTCCGCCCGGTACGTCGAACGAATACGGGCAGACCATGCCGATCCTCAACTACGCCTCCATCCGGGCGCGCCGCTCGGCCGACAGGTCGTCGAGCCACAGCGGCTGCAGCATGTGCCAGTCTGCTGGGTGTTCGGCGATGTCGGCGGCGAACCGATCCGCGAGGGCCTGGGTGGCCGCCTCGAGCCCGCCGGTCACGTCGACCTCCGGGTGCACCCGGAACCCCCAGCCGTCGTCGGTGAACCAGCAGTGCACCGGCAGCAGCGCGGCACCGGTCTCGACGGCGAGCTTCGCGGGACCGGCGGGCATCCGGGTGGGTTCGCCGAAGAACGTCACCGGCACACCCTTGCGAGCCAGGTCGCGTTCCCCGAGCAGAGCCACGATCCGATTGTCACGCAGGCGTGCGGACAATTCGACGAAGGGCGGGCTCTCGCCACCCGAGAGCGGGAACACCTCGAACCCGAGATGTTCGCGGTAGTCGACGAAACGCTGGTACAGCGACTCCGGGCGCAACCGCTCGGCGACCGTCGAGAACTGCCCGTAGGTTCGGGCACACCACACCCCGGCCATGTCCCAGTTGCCGCTGTGCGGCAGGGCCAGGATCACACCGCGCCCGGCGGTCAGGGCCGCCTCGATGTGCTCGCGGCCCTCGATCGACGAGTCGATGGCCGCGGCGGTCGCGTCGAGGTCCATCGACGGCAACCGGAACGCCTCGCGCCAGTACCGCGCGTAGGAACGCATCGACCGGCGGATCAGGTCGTCCGGCACGTGTTCCGGGGCGACGCCGAGCACGCGGGCGAGATTGCGTCGCAACTGCTGCGGGCCGCCGTTCCGCCGGGCGGCGATGTCGGCGCCGGTGTCGAACAGAACGCGCGCGACCCGGTCCGGGAGCGCGCGCACCAGCCGCCATCCGGCGCCGTATCCGAGATCGGTCAGGCGCTCGGCGGACGTCATGCGGCTTCTCCGTCGGTGCCGGTGGACGGTGCCGGGGTCATCGGCAGCAGTTCCCGGGCGCCGGGCGAACGACGCACGGCGATGACCCGCTGGAACACGGTGATCACCGAGCCGGCCGCGAGCAGCCACATCGCGACGTGGATGGCCCAGTCGATCCCGAGACCGGTGAAGCCGGCGCCGACGAGCACGATGATCAACCGGTCGGGGCGCTCGATCAGGCCGCCGTCGGCGGACAGCCCGCTCGCCTCCGCCCGCGCCTTCGCATACGAGATGACCTGGGACGACACGAGGCAGATCAGCGTGGCGACGAATAGCGGACGGCTCTGTTCGTCGTAGACCGCCCACCAGGCCAGGCCCGCGAAGATCGCGCCGTCCGCGACTCGGTCGCAGGTGGCGTCGAGAACCGCGCCGAACCGGGTGCCACCGCCGCGCGCCCGGGCCATGGCCCCGTCGAGCATGTCGAACATCACGAACAGCCAGATGACCATCGTGCCCCAGAACAGCTGCCCCATCGGAAACAGCGTGAGGGCGGCGGCGATCGTCGCGACCGTGCCGATCAGCGTCACCGCGTCGGGAGTCAGGCCGGTGCGGATCAATGCCCTGCCGAGCGGCGCGGTGACCTTCGACACCGATGCCCGCCCGAAGAAGCTCAGCATCTCGCGACCCCCGTTTCCGGCTCGATTCGTCCCGTTCGGGACACGATCCTGCCACGACCGTCCGCCGTTCGTCCGCTGCGCACGGCGAACCCGTACGGGTCGTGTTCAGGAGTGGACGGTGTCACTCGTCCCATGCGGATGCCAGCAGTGCCCGCGTGTCGCGCAGCAACTGCACCATCACCTTCGAGCCTCCCAGGACCGTGATGAAGTTGGCGTCGCCGCCCCACCGCGGAACCACGTGCAGGTGCAGGTGCTCGGAAAGCGAACCTCCTGCTGCCGCACCGAGATTGAGACCGACATTGAAGCCGTGGGGACGCGACACCCGCTTGATGACCCTCACCGCGCGCTGCGCGAACGCCATCAGTTCGGTGCTCTCCTCGAAGGTCAGGTCCTCGAGGTTCGCCACCCGCCGGTACGGCACCACCATCAGATGGCCCGGGTTGTACGGGTACAGGTTGAGCACCGCGTAGACGAACTCTCCGCGCGCGACGACGAGTCCCTCCTCGTCCGTCATCTTCGGGATGTCGGTGAACGGCTCGTACGGGCCGTCCTCCGCCCGCGGGGACTCGGTGATGTACGACATGCGGTGCGGCGACCACAACCGCTGCAGATGGTCGGCTTCGCCGACACCCCGGTCGACGAGGGCTTCGGTCTCGGCGGGGCCGCAGCCCCGGTCGCCGGTCACGACCCGAGCTCCGCGCCCTCGGGCGCGATGAGCGCGGCGGTGGGGGAGGCGTTCTCGCGGCGCCGGACCCAGTCGGCGACGATGCGCACGGCCTCGGCCACCGGCACGCCGTTGACCTGGGTGCCGTCGCGGAAGCGGAAGCTCACCGCACCGGCCTCGACGTCCCGCTCACCGGCGAGCAGCATGAACGGGACCTTCTGGGTGGTGTGGTTGCGGATCTTCTTCTGCATGCGGTCGTCGCTGAGGTCGACCTCGGCGCGGATGCCTTCGGCCTTCAGCTGCTGCGCGACGTCGAGCAGGTGATCGGCGAAGTTCTCGGCGACCGGGATGCCGACGACCTGCACCGGCGACAGCCAGGCCGGGAACGCGCCCGCGTAGTGCTCGGTGAGCACACCGAAGAACCGCTCGATCGAACCGAACAGCGCGCGGTGGATCATCACCGGGCGGTGCTTGGCGCCGTCCTGGCCGGTGTACTCGAGCTCGAACCGCTCGGGCAGGTTGAAGTCGAGCTGGATCGTCGACATCTGCCAGTTGCGCCCGAGGGCGTCGTTGACCTGGACGGAGATCTTCGGACCGTAGAACGCGGCGCCGCCCGGGTCCGGCACGAGATGCAGACCGGACGCCTCGGCGACCTCACGCAGTGTCTCGGTGGCCGTCTCCCACAGTTCGTCGCTGCCGACGAACTTCTTCGGGTTCTTCGTGGACAGCTCCAGGTAGTAGTCGTCGAGACCGTAGTCCTTGAGCAGGTCCAGGATGAAGTTGAGGACGCTGGTGAGCTCGTCGCGCATCTGCTCCGGGGTGCAGAAGATGTGCGCGTCGTCCTGCGTCATGCCGCGCACGCGGGTCAGTCCGTGGACGACGCCGGACTTCTCGTAGCGGTAGACGGAACCGAACTCGAACATGCGCAACGGCAGTTCGCGGTAGGAACGCCCGCGCGACCGGAAGATCAGGTCGTGCATCGGGCAGTTCATGGGCTTGAGGTAGTAGTCCTGCCCCGGCTTGCGGACGGTCCCGTCCTCGTTCAGTTCCTCGTCGATGTGCATCGCGGGGAACATGCCGTCGCGGTACCAGTCGAGGTGACCGGACACCTCGTAGAGGTGGCCCTTGGTGATGTGCGGCGAGTACACGAACTCGTAACCGGCTTCGACGTGCCGCCGGCGCGAGTAGTTCTCCATCTCCTGACGAATGATGCCGCCCTTGGGATGAAACACGGGCAGGCCGGAACCGAGCTCGTCGGGGAACGAGAACAGGTCGAGTTCGTTGCCGAGCTTGCGGTGGTCCCGACGTTCGGCCTCGGCGAGGAGCTCGAGGTGCTTGTCCAGCGCCTCGGCGGACTCCCACGCGGTGCCGTAGACACGCTGCAGACCGGCGTTGTCCTGGTCACCGCGCCAGTACGCGGCGGAGCTGCGGGTCAGCTTGAACGCGGGGATGAACTTGGTGGTCGGGACGTGCGGTCCGCGGCACAGGTCCTTCCACACGAGCTCGCCGGTGCGCGGGTTGAGGTTGTCGTAGATGGTCAGCTCTTTGCCGCCGACCTCCATGATCTCGGGGTCGTCGATGCCCGACTTGTCGTCGATCAGCTCGAGCTTGAACGGCTCGTTCTTCAGCTCCTCGCGCGCGTCCTCGAGGTTCTCGACGACTCGGCGGGAGAAGCGCTGCGCGTCCTTGACGATCTTCTTCATGCGCTTCTCGAGCTTCGCGAGGTCCTCCGGGGTGAAGGGGCGCTCGACCTGGAAGTCGTAGTAGAAGCCGTCCTTGATGGGCGGGCCGATGCCGAGCTTGGCCTCGGGGAACTCCTGCTGCACGGCCTGGGCCAGCACGTGCGCGGCGGAGTGCCGGATAACGCTGCGTCCGTCCTCGGTGTCGGCGGCGACCGCCTCGACCTCGACGTCCTCCTCGGGCGTCCACGCCAGGTCGCGGAGGGCACCCTCCGGGTCGCGGACGACGACGATCGTCTCGGGTCCCTTGACGGGCAGCCCGGCGTCACGCACGGCGGCACCGGCAGTGGTTCCCGCGGGCACCCGGACGAGCGTGGCTGGTTTCGCGGATGCGGGCGTGGTCACTGTGGTGAACTCCTCCGGCTCGATGCCTGACGATGGACGGTGGCCGGCCGCGCAGAGGCGCGCGTCGGCAACCTCCCCATGCTATCGGCACGCCCCGGTCCCGCCGCTATCGGCACGGCGCGGTCGCGCCGTCGCCGCCCCGTTGTGCCGGATCGAGGACCGATCGCGATCGCGACGGCCGGGTCAGAGCTCGTTCAGTCCGCTCAGGACCCGCCGGAGGAGTTCCGCGCCGGGACCGACCCGGTCGACCGTCCGGTGCACGGTGAGTTCCCCCGAGGCCGCCAGATCGCCGACGAGCACCCGCGCGACACCGAGGGGAATCCCGGCGAGCGCGGCGACCTCCATGATCGAGCGTGGCTGCGAGCAGAGTCCCAGCACGATGCGGTGCTCGTCGAGACTCGGCATCACCCCGGTGTTCTCGGACGTCGCCACCATCGCGGATGTCGAAACCAGCGCTTCGAGCGGAAGATCCACTTCGGCCCGGGTGCGCCCCTGGCTGCGCACGAACGGGCGCACGAACGACGGCGCTTCCTGATCCATGTTCTTGTCCCCCACGAAAGTCTCGGACATCCTGGGCTGCACTGCCCCCACCGCGTCCACAGGATGCCTTCCGGCGGCGGCGTCCGCTACCGGATCCTCGTCGATGTATGACACGTCGTCATCCATCTCCGAGGCAGTTGTGGCGGCGTGTTTCGGAATGTACCTCCGCCGCCGCGCGGCAGTGCCGAATCGGGCGCCCGTCATCCCCACGGCCGGCCATTGATTGTCGGCGACACTCATCTCAGCCCCATCCTCCTTGCGGTGAGATCGATCCTGCCATCAGTCACACCATCTGGTGAGGTTGCGCAGGTCACACCTGCCACGACAGCCCCGCCGTTCCCATCGAACCCCGTCCGGACAACGGCCGTCGAGGGCATGCACGGGACGGGGCGCATACGAAAAGAGCACCCCATCGGGGTGCTCTCGTGATCGGGCGATTGTTGTGGTCCCGGCTGGGATCGAACCAGCGACCTCCCCGGTGTGAACGGGACGCTCTTCCACTGAGCCACGGGACCGCGCCGCTTCGCAGCGGCTCGAACGAGATGGAACACTAACACGACTACCGGATGAAGACGAATCGCCAGTTCAGACGCGATTCCGAAGGGAAGACACGACCCCGATGGGAGCCCCGGGCCCGGCCGACACCCGGAAACGGTCCCGCTCACGTGCGCGCGTGCGTGCTCGTCCCCTTCGCCGGCGACGGGCACCGAGGGCCGGCGCCCGGCACACCGTCCGCGGTCCGTTCCGGCCCGGCTCCTCGGCCCGTCTCGACCCGTTCCGGCCCGCCCACCGCCGACGGACGGTCCACCGATGCGGCGAGGGCACTGGTTCACCGAGTCATATATGCCGGTTCACCTGCGGATTTGTGTGTTTCGTCGATGGTCGGCTAATGTTCTCAACCGCACCACGGAGAGCACAACGCCGAACGGTGCGAATGCGGATGTAGCGCAGCTGGTAGCGCATCACCTTGCCAAGGTGAGGGTCGCGGGTTCGAATCCCGTCATCCGCTCGAGAGGTTGGACTCGACCTTTTACGGTGGAGTGGCCGAGTGGTGAGGCAACGGCCTGCAAAGCCGTGCACACGGGTTCGATTCCCGTCTCCACCTCGCGCGATTAGCTCAGCGGGAGAGCGCTTCCCTGACACGGAAGAGGTCACTGGTTCAATCCCAGTATCGCGCACCACGATCGACCTGCACGTGGGTCGATCGGTTCGAAAATCACGTGCAATGCGGATGTAGCGCAGCTGGTAGCGCATCACCTTGCCAAGGTGAGGGTCGCGGGTTCGAATCCCGTCATCCGCTCCACAACCGGCGTTTCGAGCCGGCGCGATTAGCTCAGCGGGAGAGCGCTTCCCTGACACGGAAGAGGTCACTGGTTCAATCCCAGTATCGCGCACCAGAATACGAGGAAGACCCCCTTCATCCGAAGGGGGTCTTCCTCGTTCTGTGTCCGTGGGTTATAGGCCAAAATGTGTGTACGGCTACCGGTGTGTCGGCTCGGTTCACCGGCGTGATCTGCCCGCCCAACCCTGTTGACGACCGTTTCCGTCCTCCCAGCTGAAGTCGGTGCCCATGGTCGGGCCGATCGGTTCGTCCTCGGTGGTGTCGCGTCGCGTCGTCCGGGACGGCGTGTGGTGCTCGGGCCGGACCAGAGTCCACTGATCGCGGGGCTCGGCGGTCAGACTGTTGAGTTTCCATTCCGCGGCCCGGCGAGCGTGCTCGACCGGCAGCCCACGGTGTGTGCGGAACAGGTCCTTGATCGCCTTGTTCGGGCCACCTTCGAGCGGTGAGGTGGTCCGCTGCAGTGGGTGTTCGTCGTCGGTCAGCTCCGGGTCGATCCAGGTGAACAGGTGGTTGCCGGCGATCAAGCGGCGGAACAGGCCACGGGTCTTGCGCAGGTCCCGGTGGGTGTACCACCACTGCTGGTCGTCCGAGACCCCGCTCGGGCGGGCCACATGTGCTTTCGCGTATGTGCGGTGACGCAGGAAACCGTCCCAGCGGGCCTCCCACGCCGCGTACGCCTGCAACCACAGCACGGCCTGGTCGATGCCCTGGACATTCATCAAAGCTCGCGTGAGAGTGAGGATTTCGCGGGCGGCTTCGAGTCGGGGTTTGAGGGTGTGATGGCGGCGCACGACCTGGAAGATGTGGAAGTAGCAGCGTTGGATGCGGGTGGTGGGCCACTGCTCGGCGATCGCGGCGTGCAGGCCGGTGCCGCCGTCGATGACGGCGACGGTCGGGGCGCGGTGGCGCTCGAGGATCTGCAGCCAGGCGATCTTCTTCTCGCGGTCGCACCATTGCCAGTCGATGACATGGTGGCCGTCGGTGGCGATGAGCAGGCACCAGGATTGGAAGTAGGTGCCGTCGAGGATCACCAGATCGGCCGGTGTCGGGGCCGGGGTCGGTGGTGGGATTTCGATGTTCCAGCACCAGGAGGTGTCGCGGCGGAAGGTGCGGGCGCTGGAGGCCACCTGGGTGGGTGTGTGGCCGTCGAGAAGCCATGCCCGGAATGCGTTCAGTTGTGCTTTGCGGGTGATGTCCGGACGTGACTGGGTCGTCGATGCGCCGCAGGTTTTGCAGCGCCAGCGGGTGCGGCCGGCTGTGGTGGTGCCGTTCTTGACCAACTTGGCTCCGCATACACCACAGAGCGGGGAATTCCGGGTAGCTGACACCGAACATGCTTTCAGAGCATGTTCGGGTCGCTATCATCCGAGGTCAGGGCTCAGAAATCGGGGGTTCTGTACACACATTCTGGCCATTAACCCGTGTCCGTTCGTCGGTCTGCGTCGGGTCGTTCCGTTCCCGGGAGCGGCATTCAGATGCCGAGCGCCGAACGGCCTCGCATGATCGCTCGTGCGAGGCCGTCCCGGCTTCGATGGATCGAGCTTCGGTGGATCAGCGCGTGCCGTACAGACGGTTGATTCCCGCGATCATCGCCCGCAGCGTCGACTCCGCGGCCGTGCCGCCCAGTCCCATCACCCAGCAGCTGCTCTCGTCGTCGGACTCGCACAGCAGGAACGTCGCGTGGGTGTCCCCCATGTCCTGGCGGTGGAACGAACGGATTTCGAGGCGGAAACCGAGCTCGTGGATCATGCCGGTCATCGCGGACACCGGGCCGGTCGCGACGGAGGCGGTGCTGCGCTCCGTCCCGTCGAGCTCGAAGGTCGCCTCGTAGGCGCACAGTCCCCCGGTCAACACGGTGGTGTTCCAGGCGCGAAGTTCCAGCGGCCCGCCCTGCGGGGCGTAGTTCGCCGCGAATTCGGTCCAGGACATGCCGGCGGCTTCGGCGCGGAGCGCGAGCGGCAGGGCACGGCCGTAGCGGGCGGCGAACGGGTCGAGCGAGGTGAGCCGATCGGTCTCGGTGCAGGAGGCGAAGGGACGCGCAGCGGCGATACGACGATCGGGAGCGAAGGAGGTGAAGGCGTTCATCGGAGGAGGTCTTCCACGAGAAGGGAGGACCGACAGGTAGCTCAACGACCCGCAGCGAGGGGTCGGTCCGAATCAGACCCCGCTACGGCGGTGAACTACGAGTACGCGCTTCATGACAGGCCACAGTAAAGGGTGAAAGTCCGAAAGGCAACCTTTGCACCGTCGATACGTGATCGAAACGTGACCGCGGAAAGTGGAACCTGAGGAACCCCTCATGTATCGTCAGTGGTGCCATCCCCCCCGATGGTAGATGAACCCCAGCCATGACCCCCCATCCAAGGCTGGGGTTCAGCCATTTCCGGGGGCAGGCTCGATGCCCCGCCCACCTGCGCGTGGGCCGGGTGGTCTACTGGAACCTATGTCCACGCCTTCAGTCGAAGAGTCCGCCGTCTCCGTCGCACAGGCCGGGATCTGGGACACCGAAACGCTCGCCGACGTCGCCGCCACCACGTTTCCGCTCGCGTGCCCTCCCGGATCGAACCGGGACGACATCGACGAGTTCATCGCCCAGACCCTCTCGGCGGAACGGTTCGGCGAGTACCTGACCGATCCGACCCGGATCGTGCTGAAGGCGAGCATCGGCGGCGAGATCGTCGGTTACCTGATGGCGATCGACGCACCGCCGGCCGACCCCGACATCGCGGCGATGATCACGGCGACCCCGGCCGTGGAGATCAGCAAGCTGTACGTGCTGCCGGGCCGTCACGGCACCGGCGTGTCGGCGGCGCTCATGGCCGCGATCGTGGAGCGCGCCGCGGCGGCCGGGCGTGCGGGACTGTGGCTCGGGGTGAACCAGGAGAACGAACGCGCCCAGGCCTTCTACCTCAAGCAGGGCTTCCGGACGGTGGGCACGCGCACGTTCCTGGTGGGTTCGCAGACCCACCAGGACTACGTCATGCAGCGCGAACTGTGAGAGGCGCCTGAAGCATACCCCTCAGCTGGCGGCGACCTCGAAGCGCGACAGCGCCAGCAGACGCGAGGTCGCGCGAAGGTACTTCTTGCGGTAGCCGCCGGCCAGCATCTCCGGCGTGAAGATCTCGTCGAGCTTGGCACCGGCCACGGTCACCGGGATGCTCGCGTCGTACAGCCGGTCGGCGAGCACCACCAGACGCAGTGCGACGGACTGGTCCTCGGCCGGGTGCACCCCGTTGAGGAAGACGGCCGACACGCCCTCGATGAGCTTGCCGTAACGCGACGGATGCAGCGTGCTCAGGTGCGCGCACAGCTCGTCGAAGTCGTCGAGCGTGGAGCCGGGGATCTGCTCGGCGCGTTCGATCAGTTCCTCCGCCGAGATCGGGTCCGGCGCCGGCGGCAGGTCGCGGTGCCGGTAGTCCGGGCCGTCGACGCGCAGCGTCTCGAAGATCGAGGCGAGCTTCTTGATCTCGCGGAGGAAGTCCTGTGCCGCGAACCGGCCCTCACCGAGCTGGCCGGGAAGCGTGTTGGAGGTCGCCACGATCGACACGCCGCGCGCGGACAGCTCGGTCAGCAGACGCGACACCAGCATCGTGTCGCCCGGATCGTCGAGCTCGAACTCGTCGATGCAGAGCACGCTGTGGGTGGAGAGCTCCTCGACCGCCTTGTTGAAGCCGAGCGCGCCGACCACGTGCGTGAGCTCGACGAACGTGCCGAACGCCTTGGGCGAGGGCGCGCTGTGGAAGATCGACGCGAGCAGGTGGGTCTTGCCGACACCGAACCCGCCGTCGAGGTACAGCCCGGCGCCGGTGGACGGCGCCTTGCGACCGAACAGACCGCGCTTGCCGCCGCGGATCTTGCCGATCTTGCCGACGAACGCCTCGGCAGCGCGGACCGCGGCGGCCTGGCTCGGCTGGTTCGGATCGGGGATGTACGACGCGAAGCTCACCTCGTCGAACATCGCGGGCGGCACGAGCTGTGCAACCAGTTGTTCGGCCGGCACCACGGGACTGCGATCGACGAGACGTTCTTGCATTCCTCCAGGGTAGAGGCGTGTGGTGAGGCCATACGTACACCAGCGGCGGATTGCGACCTACTTCACATCGGCGTCACCCGATCTTCACCTCACGTGAGTGCACGCGTCTCACGCCCGCGTACGCTGCGCGCGTGGACCGGTGCACACCCGGATCCCGGCGACCTGGCAGGCTGTCGGCATGCGCAGAACCGGTGTGTTCGCGGTCTCCCTCGTCGCGCTCGCGGCGACGGTCACCGCCTGCGGGACGGGGCCCTCGGCCAGGCCCGACGTCGCGGTGGTTCGGGACGTCGGTGACGGGGCCGTCCCCGCCCCCGAACAGGACGAGGCCACCGAGCCCGGGCTGCCCGTGCCCGAGGAGGACCTGGCGTGGCGCGACTGCACCGCCGACACCGTCGCGGCGCAGAAACTGCCCGCCGGTCCGACCGGGCTGGTCCTCGAATGCTCGGAGATCACCGCACCCATCGACGAGGCCGGGACGGTGCCGGGAACGTTCCCGCTCGGGGTATCGCGGGCACGCCTGCCGCAGACCCCGACCGACGTCGCGCCGCTCGTGCTCACCACGGGAACGGACATGCCGTCCGGCACCGCACTCGCCGCCCTCGCCACCGGACCGATGTCCGGTGTACTCGCCACACGACCGATCGTCGCGGTCGACCGGCGCGGGATCGGACCGTCACAGCCCATCGACTGCATCTATCCCGCCGACCTCCGTGCGCTCGGCGATCTCGGCCAGTTCGGCCGCAGCGGCGACGGACCGAGCCGCGTCGCGGAGCTGAGCCGCGAGATCACCATCACATGCACCGACTACCTGCAACCGCAGGAGCTGATGTTCGGGGCCGCACATGCCGCCGACGACCTGGACCAGCTGCGCCTGGCCTGGAACGTGGAGCGGATCGGACTGCTCGGCATCGGGAACGGCGCCACCGTCGCGCTGGCGTACGCCGCCGAGTACCCGACGCACGTGGGCCGGCTGATCCTCGACTCCCCCGCCGCCGCAACCGCCGACGCCGAGCTTCTCGCGGAGAGCCGGGCGCGCGGCGCCGAAGCCGCGGTCGACGCGTTCGCCCGCCAGTGCGTGGCGCTGAAGTGCTCGCTCGGCACCACGCCGCGGGCGGTCCTCGAGGACCTGCACGCGAAGGCCGCGAACGGGGAACTGGCACCGCTGTCGTCGAACGCGATGCTCACCGCCGTGACCGGGTTCCTCGGCAGCCCCCGCGGCGACCTGCAGGCCCGCGTCCGCGAACTGTCCGATGCGCTGGCCGCCGCGCGCGACGGTGATGTGATGCCGCTGCTCGAACTCGTCGACCCCGCAGAGGCGCAGCTGAGCTCGGCCGGCCAGTTCGTGTCCCGGTGCAGCGACAAGCAGCGGCAGCCCACGCCCACCCGCGCCCTGGAGCTGCAGCGCACGTGGGGAGCGAGCTACCCGCTGTTCGGCGCGGACACCGCGACCGGACTGACGGCCTGTTCCGCATGGCCGAGCATGCCGGCGCCGCCGCTGCCGGATGCGGTGGACGTGCCCGTGCTGGTCCTCGGGTCCGCCGCCGACCCCGTCGTCGGCAACGGCGGGCTCGAATCCGTCACCGGCGCACTGACCGCGGTGGGCGCCCGATGGGCGGTGGTGTCGTGGCAGGGCGCCGGCTATGCGGCGGCCCTGCACTCGACGTGCGCGCAGGCCCGGGTCGCGGCATATCTCGAGACCGGAGAACTACCGCCGAACGGCAGCCTGTGTCCCGCCTGAGCGCAGCGTCGTGCCGGGGCGGGTGGATCACCGATCGGCGGCTCCGGTGTACCGTGCCGTAGTGTTCCTCAGTCGTCTCGAGCCCCGCACCGCCCGCACCACCGTGGAGGTGGTCAAGTGCGTTGTGTGGCCGTTGGCCCTGCTCACGGTGCTGCACCGCGTGGTGATCAAAGCCGTCAACGGCTTCCGGACCGACGACTTCACACCCGTGTACAACGCGGCGCTGGCGTTCCTCAATCGGCAGCCCGTCTACACCGCGAACTTCCGGTGGGTCGATCCGCACTACCTGTATCCGCCGTCGGGCACTCTGCTGATCTCACCGATCGCAGTGATCGACCCCGAACGCTCCCGCTGGTTGTTCATTCTCGCCAACGCGATCGCGATCCTGATCGCGCTGTACCTGCTGCTGCGCATGTTCGGCTACGGTCTCGATTCCGTGATCGCGCCGATCCTCGTGCTCGGGGCGTTCAGCTCCGAAACGGTGACGAACACGCTGGTGTTCACCAACATCAACGGTCTCGTGCTGCTCGGGGAGATCGCGTTCCTGACGTTGCTGCTCGCGCGTCGCGACCTGTGGGCCGGCGTCGCGATCGGGTTGACGTTCGCGGTCAAACCGATCCTCGCTCCCCTGCTGTTCCTGCCCCTGGTCCGTGGCCAGTGGAAGGTGTTCGTCACGGCGGTGGCGATGCCGGTCGCGCTGATGGCGATCGCCTGGCCGCTCTCCGTCGACCCGTGGCAGTTCGTCGAACACACGACGCCCTACCTGCTCGAGGCCCGTGACTACTTCAACAGCGCAATCGTCGGAAACGGCATGTACTACGGCCTGCCGAGCTGGCTGATCCTGGGGCTTCGCGTCGTGCTCATGGCGATGGTGCTGGTGGCGCTGTGGTTGCTGTACCGCTACTGCCGCCACGACGAGCTGTTCTTCGTCGGCACCGCGACCGGCCTGCTGCTCACCGCCTCGTTCCTGCTCGGCTCGCTGGGCCAGATGTACTACTCGATGATGCTGTTCCCGCTGCTGATGACGGTGGTGCTGCCGAACTCGGTGATGCGCAACTGGCCGGCGTGGCTGGCCGTCTACGGCTTCCTCAGCTACGACAGCTGGCTGTCGGGCCGCTGGCCGGAGATGGGCCGCGCCGCCGAGTACATGAAGACGACGTTCGGGTGGTCGTTGCTGATCATCGTCGTGTTCGCGGTGCTGCTCGACCGGTACCTCGCCGCGCGTCGTGAGGGACGCCTGGATTCGGGCATCGAACCGGCATTCCTGTTGCCGAAGAAACCCGTCGCCGTCCCCGACGAACCGGAGGAACCCGAGGAGCGCATGGCCGCACAGGCCGTCCGCGACTAGCCTCGGCATCATGACTTCCACGCCCCGCCCGGAACCCGCACCGAAGGTCGAACGCAGCGACGAGGAATGGCGGGAGCTGTTGACTCCCGAGGAGTTCGCGGTGTTGCGCCGGGCGGGCACGGAACGCCCGTTCGTCGGCGAGTACACCGACACCGAGACCGAGGGTGTCTACGAGTGCCGCGCCTGCGGCGCGGAGTTGTTCCGCAGCAGCGAGAAGTTCCATTCGCACTGCGGGTGGCCGTCGTTCTACGATCCGGCCGATTCGGACGCGGTGATCCTGCGGCCCGACGATTCGCTGGGGATGCGCCGGGTGGAGGTGCTCTGCGCGTCGTGCCACAGCCATCTCGGGCACGTGTTCGAGGGCGAGGGTTATCCGACACCGACCGATCAGCGGTACTGCATCAACTCGATCAGCCTGCGCCTGGTCCCGGCGAACTGAGCCGCTCCGGCTGCGGGACCGGTCCGCAGCCGGGAGGATGTCGAGGCATGAGTGAGCACATCCTCGGCAGGCCGAAGGTCAAGGTGACGATCGTCGGGGCGGGCACCGTGGGGACCGCGATCGCGTATGCGTGCCTCATCCGGGGTTCGGCCGAGGCGCTGGCGTTGTACGACACGAATCCCGACAAGGTCCGGGCCGAGGTCCTCGACCTGAATCACGGCACCCAGTTCGCGCCACCGTGCCGGATCGAGGGCGGTGACGATCTCGCCGTCACCACAGGATCGGACATGATCGTGGTGACCGCCGGTGCCAAGCAGAAGCCCGGGCAGTCGCGGCTCGACCTCGCCGCGGCGAACGTGGCGCTGGTGCAGGTCCTGACGCCCGCGTTGCTCGAGCAGTCCCCGGACGCGGTGGTGCTGTTCGTCAGCAATCCCGTCGACGTCGTCACGCACGCCGCGATCGTCGCGACCGACGCCCCGCCCGGCCGCATCTTCGGTTCGGGGACCGTGCTCGATTCGGGACGCCTGCGTTTCCTGATCGCCGAGCGCGCCGGGGTCGCCGTGGAGAACGTGCACGCCGTAGTGGTCGGTGAACACGGCGACTCGGAGATCACGCTGTGGTCGGGGGCGACGATCGGCGGCGTCGCAGCAGCGAAGTTCGTGGCCGGCGACGGCACCTCCGCGCCCCTGTTCGACGCGGCGGCGCGCGCCGACATCTCCGCCCGGGTGGTGCACAGCGCATACGAGATCATCCGGGGCAAGGGCGCGACCAATCTGGCGATCGGGTTGTCCACGGCCCGGATCATCGAGGCGGTGCTGCGCGATCAGCACCGGGTGCTGCCGGTGTCGACCCTCCAGAGCGGTCCCGAGGATCTGTCCGGGGTGTGCCTGTCGCTGCCGACCGTCGTCGACAGCCGCGGGGCGGCCCAGGTGCTCGACGTGGCGATGTCCGACGAGGAGCGCGAGGGCCTGCGCGCCTCGGCCCGCACGCTGCGGGAGGTGCAGGCGACCCTCGAACGCTGAGAGCCCCGACGGGTCAGCGGGCGCGGACCACGGGCGGGTCGTACGCGCGGATCGGCGGCAGTTCGCCGTCGAATCGTTCGATCTCGACCAGCACGTGCTGCCCGGTGCAGCCGCGCGCCAGCGACGACGTGCCGATGTCGGGGGTCAGCACGTTCGGGTTGCCGTGCACGCACATCGAGTTCGGGTCCGACGGGTCGAGCGGGTCGTACCAGGCGCCCGTGGACAACTGCACGACGTCCGGCCGCAGCCCGTCGTCGAGCACCACACCGGCCAGGCACGCGCCGCGGTCGTTGAACACCCGCACGATGTCCCCGGCGTCGAGGCCGCGCGCCGCGGCCGCCTCGGGGTGCATGTGTAGAGGTTCGCGTCCGTGGATCTTCGAAGCCTGGCTGGTGGCGCCGTGGTCGAGCTGACTGTGCAACCGGGTGCGCGGCTGGTTCGCGATCAGATGCAGCGGGAACTGCTGCGCGCGGGCGCCGCCGAGCCATTCCTCCGGCTCGTACCAGGTGGGGTGTCCGGCGCAGTCGTCGTAGCCGAATCCGTCGATGTCGGCCGAGAAGATCTCGATGCGCCCGCTGGGGGTGCGGAGCGGATACGTGTCCGGATCCTCACGGAAGTCCTGGAACAACGTCAGGTCGTCCTCCGTGCGCATCCGCACGTGACCGCGATGCCAGAACTCCTCGAACTCGGGTGCCTCTCCCCCGTCGGCGAGGACGAATCCGCGCCACTGCTCGTAGAGGTGCTCGATCCACTGCCGTGCGGTGCGGTTCTCCGTGAACTGCGGTCCGAATCCCAGCCGGTGCGCGAGCGCGGCGAACGTGTCGTAGTCGTCGCGGGCCTGCGCGTAGCGGGGCGTCGCGGCCTGCATCGCCACCAGCAGCGGATCGTTGCGGGTGCACGAGAGATCCTCGCGTTCGAACGACGTGGTGGACGGCACGACGATGTCGGCGTGCTTGGCCATCGGCGTCCAGTACGGATCGTGCACGACGATCGTGTCGGGCCGTGCCAGCGCCCGCTTCAGCCGGCCGAGATCCTGGTGGTGGTGGAACGGGTTGCCGCCGGCCCAGTACACGAGCCGGATGTCGGGGAAGGTGCGGCGCCGTCCGTCGAAGTCGTACTGCTCCCCCGGCCGCAGCAGCAGGTCGGAGATCGCGGCGACCGGGATCGCCTCGTCGACCGGGTTCTGTCCCTGGAACAGCGTCGGCAGCGGATACGGCACCGGCGCGAGCCCGGGTTCGTTCATCGATCCGTATCCGTGCCCGAATCCCCCGCCCGGCACGCCGATCTGGCCGAGCATCGCGGCGAGCGTCACCCCGGCCCAGGGGGCCTGCTCGCCGTGGCGGACCCGCTGCAGCGACCACGTGACGGTGACCAGGGTCCGCCCGGCGGCCATGCGGCGGGCGAGGTCGGTGAGGGTTGCGGCGGGCAGGCCGGACAGGTCCGCCGCCCACTGCGGGGTCTTCGGGATGCCGTCGGTGCGCCCGAGCAGGTAGTCCTCGAACTTGTCGTAGCCGGTGCAGTAGCGGTCGAGGAACGCGCGGTCGGCGAGGTCCTCGGTGGCGAGCACGTACGCGAGGGCCAGCATGATCGCGACGTCGGTGCCGGGGCGCGGGGCCAGTCGTTCGGCGTCGCCGTGCAGGTCGTCGCGCAGCGGGCTGATCGACACGATGCGCCCGCCCCGGGCGCGCAACCGGTCGAGGGCGTCGCGGGTCGGATGGTTGCTGGTGCCCCCGTCGTTGACCGCGGTGTTCTTCAGCGGCACCCCGCCGAAACACACCATCAGGTCCGTCTCGCGGGCAATGACGTCCCAGTTGGTGGAGCGTGCGAACAGCTTCCAGTGCGTGCCCACGACCCGCGGCATGATCACGCCGGTGGCGCCGAGCGAATAACTGTGCACCGAGCGCGTGTAGCCGCCGAGCATCTTCAGGAACCGGTGGACCTGGCTCTGCGCGTGATGGAACCGGCCGGGCGACGACCACCCGTAGGAACCGCCGAAGATCGCACGGTTGCCGTGGGTGTCGACGACGCGGCGCAGTTCCCCGGCGAGCAGTCCGGTCAGTTCGTCCCACGACACGGCGACGAATTCGTCGCTGCCGCGGGCGCTGCTCGGCCCCGGTCCGTTCTCGAGCCAGCCGCGCCGCACGGCGGGACCGGTGATGCGGGACCGGTGCCGCACCGAGCCGGGCAGGTTGCCGAGAATCGCCGACGGGTCGGCGTCACCCGGGTACGGGTGCACGGCGGTGACCTCACCGTTCGCGGCTTCGGCCTCGTACATGCCCCAGTGGGACATGTGCGAGTACCGCCGCGGAGGCCTGCTGTGATTCGATTCGGCTTCCTGCTCCGGCATCCGCATCAGGGCAGCGCGTTGATCAGCCGGTCCGCGTCGACGCGGGGGCCGCTGAAGAACGGGGTCTCCAGACGCACGTGGTAACGGGCCTCGGTCGCGCGCAGATCGCGCATGAGGTCGACGATGCGGTCGAGTTCCGGAGCCTCGAAGGCGAGGATCCACTCGTAGTCACCGAGCGCGAACGCCGGGACCGTGTTCGCGCGCACATCCGGGTAGCCGCGGCCGGCCTTGCCGTGCTCGGCGAGGATGCGGCGACGGTCCTCGTCGGGCAGCAGGTACCAGTCGTACGACCGCACGAACGGGTACACGCAGATGTAGTTGCCGGGATCCTCGCCCGCGATGAACGACGGAACGTGGCTCTTGTTGAACTCCGCGGGGCGGTGCAGCGCCGTGTTCGACCACACCGGGTTGCTGGCGCGGCCGAGGATCGTGGTGCGGCGGAAGTCCGCGTAGAACTTCTGCAGATCCTCGATGCGCTCGGCGTGCGTCCAGAACATGAAGTCCGCGTCGGCGCGCATGCCGGCGATGTCGTAGATGCCGCGAACGACGACGTCGGTGTTCTCGTACGAGGCGAGGAACTTCTGCAGATCCTCGAGTGCCTCGGCGCGGTCGTCGCCCAGAACCCCGGGACGCACCTGGAACACCGACCACATCGCGTAACGCAGGGTCGAATTGAGCTTGTCGAAATCGAGACGTGCCATGTTCCTCATCCTGCCACTCGTGTCGTCAGCCGCGCTGCGGCCGTTGTACCCGATGCGACGCACGCCGGCACACCGACGCCGTGCAGCATCGCTCCGGCCACTTCGATGCCGTCGACGTCGGCGACCGCGGCCTCGAGTGCCGCGACGATCTCGTCGTGTCCCGCGCGGTACTGCGGCAGCCCGCCGTGCCAGCGCTGCACGAACGCGGCGACCGGTTCCGCGGTCACCCCGGTGACGGTCGCGAGGTCCTTGCGGGCCAGTGCGATCAGCAGATCGTCGTCGGCGTCGACGAGCCCGGCGTCGCCGAACCGCCCGAACGACGCGCGCGCCAGTTCCACATCACGCTCGGCCAGGTGCGGCCACTTGCGACTCGACAGCGTGAACGCCTTCGCCGACAGATCCTCGCCGGTCGCGACGAGGATCCCGGAGTTGCGGGGCAGCCCCGAATCCCGGGGCAGCGCGAGCGCGACGACCACCGACGACGCGAGCGGAATCCGGGCCGCCTGCTCGGCCCCGGCGGGAACCGCGTCGGCGAGCAGCGCGGCGGCCTGCGGCGCGGGCACCGCGAGGACGACGCCGTCGACCTCCCCGATCGGGTCGATCGACCATCTGCGGCCGGCGCGACGCAGCGCCGATGCCGCCGTGCCGCGGTGGATCTCGGCGTCGGCGGCCCGCTCGAGCGCGTCGAGCAACACGCCGTAGCCGTCGCGGAGTGTCCCGAAGACCGGGGCGGTCGACGGCGGCGGCAACGCCCGGCGCACGGCCTCGCTCAGGCTCGGCGCACCGTCGTCGAGTGCCGCGGCGAGCGTGGGGAGGGTCGCGCGCACACCGGCGGTGTCGGACAGGCCGGAGTACACCCCGCCGAGCAGCGGATCGACGCTGCGCCGCACCACCTGATCCCCGAATCGTGTCCCGACGAGTTCGGCGACCGAGACGTCTCCCCCGCGTTCCCAGTGGAACGGCAGGTCCGGTTCGGCGGCGATCCGGTCGAGGGTGGCGGTGTCGACGAGCCCGGCCAGTGCCTGCGCATCGGCAGGGATGCCCATCAGGGTGCCGCCCGGCATCGGATGCAGTTCGGCGCCCGCGTAGATCAGCGGCCGGGCACCGGCCGGGTACACGAGCTGATCGGTCAGGCCCAGTTCGTCGAGCAGCGCGGGCATCTCGGGGCGGCGGCCGATGAAGGCCTCGGCACCGACGTCGACGGGGTCGCCCGCGAGCGGCACGGTGCGCAGCTTCCCGCCGAGCCGATCGGACTGTTCCAGGATCACGATCCGGGCGCCGGCACCGAGGCTCGTCCGCAGCCGGTAGGCGGTCACGAGTCCGGTGACACCACCGCCGACGACTACGACGGTCGGCGTGCTCACAGCGAATGCACCAGTTCGACGACGCGGGTCAACACTGTCGGATCGGTGTCGGGCAGCACGCCGTGGCCCAGGTTGAAGATGTGGCCGGTGGCGCCGGCGGCGCGGGCACGATCGGCTTCGGCGGCGATCCGGCGCACCTCGCGTTCGATCACGTCCCACCCGGCGAACAGGATCGCCGGATCGAGGTTGCCCTGCAGGCCCTTGCCCGGGCCGATGCGACCGGCGGCGACGTCGAGCGGGATGCGCCAATCGACGCCCACCACGTCGGCGCCGGCTTCGCCCATCGCGCCGAGCAGCTCACCGGTCCCGACCCCGAAGTGGATGCGCGGCACCCGGGCCGCCTCGATCTCGGCGAACACCCGCTGCGAGTGCGGCAGCACGTACTCGCGGTAGTCGGCGAGCGAGAGCGCCCCGGCCCACGAATCGAACAACTGGATCGCGTCGACGCCCGCGTGCAGCTGTGCATGCAGGAACGCGATGGTGATGTCCGCCAGCCGGCCGAGCAGGGCGTGCCAGGTCGCGGGATCGGAGTGCATGAGCGCCTTGGTGCGCTCGTGGTTGCGGCTCGGTCCGCCCTCGACGAGATAGGAGGCGAGAGTGAACGGCGCGCCGGCGAACCCGATCAGCGGGGTGTCACCGAGCTCGCGGGTGAGCAATCCCACAGCGCGCGCGACCGCCCCGACCTCCTCGGCTTCGAGGGTCGGCAGCGCGGCGACGTCCGCGGCGGACCGCACCGGGTTCGCGACGACCGGACCGGTGCCGGCGACGATGTCGAGGTCGATCCCGGCGGCCTTGAGGGGCACCACGATGTCGGAGAAGAGGATGGCGGCGTCGACCTTGTGGCGACGGACCGGCTGCAGGGTGATCTCGCACACCAGTTCGGGCCGGAAGCAGGATTCGAGCATGCCGATTCCTGCCCGGATCTCCCGGTATTCGGGCAGCGATCTGCCTGCCTGGCGCATGAACCACACCGGTCGGTGGGTCGGCTCGGTGCCGCGCGCTGCGGCCAGCAACGGGGCCGTGTCGAGCCGGCGTCGGCTCGGGTACTCCGCGGGGGTGGTGGAGCCGACGTTCGTGTCTTCCAGGCCGGTCATCGATCCTCGTCTTCCAGGAGCATGGTTCGGTACCCGTCACGGCGGGCACGGGATGCTGCCCATGCTGCCACGCCGCCGTAGGCCTCCGGAATCGGCGCGCCTCCCGCGTGCTGTGCATCACCGGCACTAACGTCCGCTGTCGTGACCACCTCGCCCGCAGAACCCGCTCAGTTCCGCGCCGCGATCGAAGCGATGAACGCGGCGACGGTGCGCCCGGAGATCGAGGTCGGTCCGATCCGGCCGCCCCAACGACTGGCCCCGTTCAGCTACGCGCTGGGCGCCGAGGTGCTGCACGACGAATCCGGGCCGGTTCCCGAGGAATCCGAAGGCGACGCGTTCGGACGGTTGATCCTGTTGCACGATCCGTCCGGTGACGACGCCTGGGACGGCACGATGCGGCTGGTGGCCTACATCCAGGCGGACGTCGACGCGACGCTGGCGTCGGATCCGCTGCTCCCGGAGGTCGCGTGGAGCTGGCTCGTCGACGCGCTCGAGGCGCACGGACAACCGCTGACGGCGCTCGGCGGCACGGTCACGTCCACGAGTTCGGTGCGGTTCGGGGACATCGCCGGACCCGCGCGGGCCCACCAACTGGAATTGCGGGCGTCGTGGACGCCGCTGTCCGGCGAGCTGGGTCCGCACGTGGAGGCGTTCTGCGAGGTCCTCGCGTATGCGGCGGGTCTTCCCCCGGTCGGTGTGGTGCGCCTCCAGCGCTGACGCGGGGGCACCGGTCCCGACAGTCCGCGCTCGACCGCTCCGAATCGGTCTAGAGTCCATTTCATGTCGGTAGCAGAAGAAAACGAGTCCCTGCGGACACCCGTTCCCCTGCTCACCCCGCGCGACGGTGTCCCGGATGTGATCACCACCGCGGCGGGTGTCGACGCCGCCGCGGCTGCGCTGACGGCGGGAAGCGGGCCGCTCGCCGTGGACGCCGAACGCGCCTCCGGCTACCGCTATTCATCACGTGCCTACCTGATCCAGCTGCGGCGCGCCGGGGCCGGAACGGTGCTGATCGACCCGATTCCCACCGCAGGTGCGCTCGCACCGCTCGCCGAGGCGATCAACGGACTGGAGTGGGTGCTGCACTCCGCCGACCAGGACCTTCCGTGCCTGGCGGAGCTGGGCTTGCACCCGGATTCGGTGTACGACACCGAACTGGCCGGACGGCTCGCCGGGTTCGAGCGGGTCGGGCTCGCCGCGATCGTCGAGCGCATGCTCGGTTTCGAGTTGCGCAAGGGCCACGGTGCCGCGGACTGGTCCACCCGGCCGCTGCCCGAATCGTGGCTCAACTACGCGGCTCTGGACGTCGAGATCCTCGTCGACCTGCGGGACGCGATGGCCGAGGAACTCGATCGCCAGGGGAAGTCGCGATGGGCTGCCGAGGAGTTCGAGCACGTCCGGTCGGCGGGGCCGCCGGCACCGAAGCCGGACCGGTGGCGGCGCACGTCGAAGATCCACACCCTGAAGGATCCGCGGCGCCTCGCGATCGTGCGGGAACTGTGGACGACCCGCGACGAGATGGCGGCCCGCCGCGACATCGCGCCGGGTCGGGTGCTTCCCGATTCCGCCATCATCGCGGCCGCGGAGGCCGATCCGCGCAGCCCCGAGGAACTGCGCGCGCTGCCGGTCTTCGGTGGGCCGCGGCAACGCCGCTTGTCCCGGGTGTGGCTGGCCGCGATCGAACGTGCCCGCGCGCTGCCCCAGTCGCAGTTGCCGCCACTCGCGCAGCCGTTCGTCGGTCCCCCGCCGGCGAACCGGTGGTCGCGTCATCACCCGGAGGCGGCGGCGCGCCTGGCCGCTGCCCGTACGGAACTCACCGCGATCAGCGAGTCCGTGCAGGTTCCGGTCGAGAACCTGATCAGTCCGGAACTCGTGCGGCGGTTGTGCTGGGACTGGGACCCGGTCCCCGGTGTCGACGTCACCGAGTACATCGCGATGCGATTCGTCGAGGGCGGTGCCCGGCCGTGGCAGCGCGAGGTCGTGGCACCGAGGCTGGCGACCGTTCTGACGGCCTGAGCGGAACGATCGTTACCGGCAGCACGCCGGGGACGTGATGCCGGGACCGCCTCACGGGCGCAGGCGGCGGCCGACGCCGATCGCCGCGGCTCCGGCCACGACCGCGACCGCGGCGCCCCCGAGCACGCCGTGGTGCTGGGAGGCCCACACCTGCGGACTGTGTGAATGCGCCCGCTCGTCGAAGGCTCCGTGGGCACCGAAGTCCCGCCCCTCCTCGTCGTCGGCCGGGGTGAACAGGTTCTCCGGCTGGTCCGGGTCACGGGGTTGCTCGGTCTGCTGCGAGGCGTAGCCGGTCCGGGCCAGATACCGGTCGAGCAGACCGGGAGCGACGGCGTTGAGTGCCAGCGTGACGGCGGTGCTCGCCCCCACCCAGTACTCACGGCGTCGCGGGTGGTCGGCCGCGTGGAGCACCGCACGCGCGGCGACCTCGGGCTGGAAGATCGGCGGTACCGGCTGCGCCCGCTTGGGCAACCGCGAACGCACCCAGGAGAACTGCGGGGTGTTCACGGCGGGCATCTGCACCATTGTCACGTGCACGCCGCTGTGCTCGTGCAGCAGTTCGCAGCGCAGGGATTCGGTGAAGCCCTGGATGGCGTGCTTGGAACCGCAGTACGCGCTCTGCAGGGGGATGCCTCGATAGGCCAGCGCGGAGCCGACCTGTACGACGGAGCCGCGGTTCCGGGGTTTCATCCGGCGCAGTGCGGCACAGGTGCCGTAGACGTAGCCGAGGTAGTTCACCTCGGTGACGCGGCGGTACTCGGCCGCCGAGATCTCCGTCGCGGGCGCGAACACCGAGGTGAATGCCACGTTCACCCACACATCGATGGGTCCGAGTTCGTCCTCGGTGCGGCTCGCCGCCGCCTCCACGCGGTCCGGGTCCGCGACGTCGGTGGGTATGGGCAGCGCGGTGCCGCCGGCGGCGGTGACGTCGCGGGCGGCCGCGTCTAACCCGGCTTCGCCGCGGGCCAGCAGCGCCACCCGGGCGCCGCGGGCACCGTAGGCGCGGGCGACCGCCCGGCCGATACCACCGGTGGCGCCGGTGACCACCACGACCTGCGTCGGCATCTCGGTCATGACGATTCCTCTCGGCCGGGGTCCTCGGCCAGTCGATGGGCGGATTCGAACAGCAGGGCGTGGACGAAGCACTGCGGAAGGTTGCCGCGCAGCTGACGTTGTTCGACGTCGAACTCCTCGGTGAACAGTCCCGGCGAGCCACACGCGGAGCGGTTGCGTTCGAACCACCGCGCCGCGGCGGTCCGGTGTCCCTGCTGGTGCTCGGCCAGGGCCATCACGAATCCGCAGAGCAGGAAGGCGCCTTCGGCCGCCTCGAGCGGCCCCTTCTCGTGCCGGAACCGGTAGACGTAGCCTTCGCGACCGAGGTCGGCGCGCACGGCGTCGAGGGTCCGTCGGCTACGCGGATCGTCCGCCGGGACGGCACCGCGGATGGCCGGCAACAGCAGCGCGGCGTCGACCCGGTCGTCGCCGGGGGCACGCTGCCAGCGTCCGGACCGGTGCAGGCAGGTCTCGGTGGTGGCGGCGACGAGGGTGTCGGCGAGCGCGTTCCACCGGCCGGAGGGCCGTGCCGGCCCGTACCGCGCCATCGAGCGCAGCCCCGCCGCGCAGATCAGCCGGGAATGCGCCCAGTACCGGTCGTCGAGCTCCCAGATCCCCGCGTCGGCGTCGCGCCAGTGCTTCTCGATCGCCTCGACCGCGACGTCCACCGCCCGGTGGTGCACGGCGTCGAGCCGGTCGAGGCGGGCCGCGGCGGCGAACAGCACCAGTGCCTCGCCGAACACGTCGAGCTGGAACTGGGCGTTGACGTGATTGCCGGCGCGCACGTCCGCTCCCGGATATCCGGGCAGGTCCACGGTCTTCTCGTCGGGCACCCGGCCGCCCTCGACGGTGTAGGCGGGTTTCAACTCCTCACCGTCGGCGAGGAGTCGTTCGGAGACGAATCCGACAGCGGTGTCGAGGAGGGGATGCGGACCGGCGGTCGCGAACGCGACACCGGCGTAGCACTGGTCGCGGATCCAGCTGTAGCGGTAGTCGTAGTTGCGTCCCTGTTCGGCCCGCTCCGGCAGCGACGTCGTCGCGGCGGCGACCATGCCGCCGCTGCCACCGGTGAGGCCCCGCAACACCGCGGAGGCGAAGCGCGCGTCGCGGTCGGCGAGGGTGCCTTCGACCGGGGGTAGTGCGCGGTGCCAGGCGTGTTCGGTGCGGGTCCAGAGATCGTCGGGGTCCGGCGGACGGCCGGGCAGGGTCCGATCGCTCAGTTCCAGCACCAGGTCGTGGTATTCCCCGCACCGTAGCCGGACGGTCGCGGCGAGCCGGCCGTCGTGGATGTGTGCGTCGGGCGCGCCGGTCCAGCGGAGTCTCAGCGGGCCGGCACGCATCGTCCACACGCCGGATTCGGCCGTGATCGTGTCCATGGGTATCGCACCGAATCCGGCGGCGACGAGCAGTTCGACGTCGACCTGTGCGTCGGCGTCGGCGGCGACGATGCGGCGCAGCACGATCGCGGTGTGCGGGTCGCCGGGAAAGGCCAACGCGTCCCGCGATTCGACGATCCCGGTCGCGGTGACCCAGTGGCTGCGCCAGATGAGGGTGCGGTCCTCGTAGAAGCCACCCCAGGTGTAGCGGTCACTGTCCGGTTCGACGACATAGGCACCCGGGCCACCGAGCAGCGAGGAGAACACCGCGTCACTGTCCCAGCGGGGCGCGCACATCCACGCGAGATCCCCGCGGGGGCCGATGAGCGCACCGCGTTCCCCGTCCGCGATGAGCGCGTAGTCGCGCAGCACGTGCGGCCGGAGTCGGTGGTCGTGCCCGGTCGAGTCGGCCGGCGCCGGCGCGGTGCTCTCGCGGCACGCAGCCGGATCCGCCATCGGCACTTCCTTCCTGCCGTTTCGAGACCGTTCGGAACGGAATTCCCGGCGGGAAACCGGCTCAAACGGTGCTCGAGCGAATCGATGGTTCCGGTTGTGAATAGACACGCTGGAGCGGGGAACCCGAACCGAGTCCGATGTCGGTCCGTCGATCCGTGAGGAGGACCCGTCCGATGTCCAGCCAGAAGGTTTCCGACTATCTGCTCGAACGTCTGCGCGCGTGGGGAGTGAAGCACGTCTTCGCCTACGCCGGGGACGGGATCAACGGCATCCTCGCCGCCTGGGGACGTGCCGACGACGATCCGCAGTTCGTCCAGTCCCGCCACGAGGAGATGAGCGCCTTCGAGGCCGTCGGCTACGCGAAGTTCACCGACCGGGTCGGGGTGTGCATGGCGACGTCCGGGCCCGGCGCGATCCATCTGCTCAACGGCCTGTACGACGCCAAACTCGATCACGTTCCGGTGGTCGCGATCGTCGGGCAGACCAACCGCAGTGCGATGGGCGGGTCCTACCAGCAGGAGGTGGATCTGCTCAGCCTGTACAAGGACGTCGCCTCCGACTACGTGCAGATGGTGACGGTCCCCGAGCAGTTGCCGAACGTCCTCGACCGCGCGTTCCGGGTCGCGCTGACCCGCCGGGCCCCGACCGCCCTGATCATTCCGGCAGACGTGCAGGAACTGGACTACTCCCCGCCCGCCCACGCGTTCAAGATGGTGCCGTCCAGTGTCGGCTTCGACCGTCCCGCGGTGGATCCGGACGCCGATGCCGTGAGCCGGGCCGCCGATGTGCTGAACGCCGGCACGAAGGTCGCGATGCTGGTCGGACAGGGTGCGCGCGGCGCCCACGAGGAGGTCGCCCAGGTCGCCGACCTGCTGGGCGCGGGTGCGGCGAAGGCGTTGCTCGGCAAGGACGTGCTCTCCGACGAACTGCCCTGGGTGACCGGTGCGATCGGTCTGCTGGGCACCCGGCCGAGCTACGAGATGATGCGGGACTGCGACACCCTCCTCACCGTCGGTTCGAGCTTCCCGTACACCCAGTTCCTGCCCGGTTTCGAACAGGCCCGGGCGGTGCAGATCGACATCGACGGCAGCATGATCGGCATGCGCTATCCGTACGAGGTGAACGTCGTCGCGGATGCGAAAAGCGCTCTGCGCGCGTTGATTCCGAACTTGCGGCGCAAGGAGGACCGGACCTGGCGGGAGAAGATCGAATCCGACGTCGCCCGTTGGTGGGAGACGATGGACAAGCAGGCCGAGGTGGACGCCGATCCGATCAACCCGCTGCGCATGTTCGCCGAGGCCTCGACACGGCTGCCGGACGACGCGATCGTCACGGCGGACTCCGGCTCGGCCGCGAATTGGTATGCGCGGCAACTGAAATTCCGGCCCGGAATGCGCGGATCGCTGTCCGGGACCCTCGCGACGATGGGACCGGGCGTGCCCTACGGGATCGGCGCCAAGTTCGCGCATCCGGGCCGCCCGGTGATCGTCTTCGCGGGCGACGGGGCGATGCAGATGAACGGTCTCGCCGAGCTGATCACCGTCAAGCGGTACTGGCAGCAGTGGGACGATCCGCGGCTGATCGTCGCCGTCCTGCACAACAACGACCTCAACCAGGTCACGTGGGAGATGCGGGCGATGTCCGGCGCCCCGAAATTCGTGGAGTCCCAGACGCTTCCGGACGTCGACTACGCGGCCTTCGCAGCCGGTCTCGGTCTCGGTGGCGTCACCGTCACCGCTCCGGACGAACTGGCGGGGGCGTGGGAGACGGCCCTGTCCGCGGATCGCCCGACCCTCCTGGACGTGCACACCGATCCGGATATGCCGCCGATCCCGCCCCACGCGACCTGGGATCAGTTCAAGTCCACGACCGCCGCGGTCCTGCAGGGCGACGAGGACGCGTGGGGATTCGTCACGACCGGCCTGGCGACGAAGGTCCAGGAGTTCCTGCCGCACAAGAACGGATGAGCCGGCGTGCTCGACGCACCGATCGAGGAGATCACCGCCACGGCGTACACCGTGCCCACCGACACCGAGGAGGCGGACGGCACGCTCGCGTGGACGTCGACCACCCTCGTGCTGGTGCGCGTGGCCGCGGGCGGACGGGTCGGCACCGGATGGACCTACGGGCCCGTCGCCTGCGCCGACGTGGTCACCGACATCCTCGCCGACGAAGTTCTCGGGTGCGATGCGTTCGCGACCGGTCGCGCGTACGAGCGCATGTACCGGTCGGTGCGCAACGCCGGACGCCCCGGGGTGGCGGCCTGCGCGATCTCCGCGGTGGACGTCGCCCTCTGGGACCTCGCGGCGAGACTGCTGGGACTGCCGCTGCACCGGCTGCTCGGCGCGGTGCACGACCGGGTCCCGGTGTACGGCTCCGGCGGGTTCACCACCTACGACGCGGATCGGCTCACCGCACAGCTCGAATACTGGGTGCACGTCCAGGAGATTCCCCGGGTGAAGATCAAGATCGGCCAGGACCGCGGCGCCGCGACCGACCGCGATCTCGCTCGTATCCACTTGTCCCGCAACTCGATCGGTGACGACGCCGAACTGTTCGTCGACGCCAACGGCGCGTACGGGGTCAAGCAGGCGATCCGGGTGGCGTCGGCCGCGGCGGACGCGCGGGTGCGATGGTTCGAGGAGCCGGTCTCCTCCGACGACCTAGACGGGCTACGACGCGTCCGTGAGGCGGTCGACGCCGACGTCACCGCCGGCGAATACGGCTACGACCTGACGTACTTCCGCCGCATGTGCGCAGCCGGCGCCGTCGATTGCCTGCAGGCCGATGTGTCCCGGTGCGGCGGGATCACCGAATGGCGGCGCGTCGCCGCGGTCGCCGCGTCCCACCACCTCGACATCTCCGGGCACTGCGCACCGCACCTGCACGTGCACGTCGCCGCCGCGACCCCGAACCTGCGGCATCTGGAATGGTTCCACGATCACGTCCGGATCGAGTCCCTCTTCTTCGACGGCGACCTCGACCCCACCGGAGGATTCCTCCGCCCCGATCCGGATGCACCGGGACACGGCCTGTCGCTGCGGGTGGGCGACATCGACCGGTACCGCGTGCACGGACCCCACCCAAATACCGCCGGAAAGGATTGACCGGCAATGACTTCCGAACTCCACCGGTCCACACTGCCGTTCACCGCGCTCGAGCAGGACCTGCGGGACCGCGTCGACGGCGAGGTCCGGTTCGACCCCGGTTCGCGCGCCGCGTACTCGACCGACGCCTCGAACTACCGTCAGGTGCCCATCGGTGTGGTGGTGCCCCGGACCCCGGAAGCCGCGGTCGCCGCGGTCGCGGTGTGCCACGAACGCGACGTGCCGGTGCTCTCCCGCGGTGGCGGCACCAGCCTGGCCGGTCAGTGCTGCAACACCGCGGTGGTGCTCGACTGGACCAAGTACTGCCACCGCGTGCTGTCGGTGGACGCCGACGCCGGCACCGTGCAGGTCGAACCCGGCATCGCGCTCGACGTCCTCAACAACAAGCTCGACCCGGACGGCCTGATGTTCGGTCCGAAGCCCTCGACGCACGTGAGCTGCACCATCGGCGGCATGATCGGCAACAACTCGTGCGGTTCGACGGCCCAGGCGTACGGCAAGACCGTCGATTCGGTGCGCCGCCTCGAGGTGCTCACCCACGACGGGTTGCGGATCTGGGTCGGAGCCACCGACGACGACGAGTTCGACCGGATCGTTGCCGCCGGGGGCCGGCGCGCCGAGATCTACCGGGGGCTGCGCCGGTTGCGCGACTCGTACGCCGACGAGATCCGCGCCCGCTACCCACGGATTCCGCGGCGCGTGTCCGGCTACAACCTCGATTCACTGTTGCCGGAGAACGGTTTCCACGTGGCGGGATTGCTCACCGGCTCGGAGAGCACCCTGGTCACGGTGTTGCGCGCCGAACTGGATCTCGTTGCGGTCCCGGCCGCCGAGACGCTCGTCGTCGCCGGATTCGGCGACATCGTCGAGGCCGCGGACGCGGTGCCCCTCGTACTCGAACACGATCCAGCCGCACTCGAGGGCATCGACCACCGGCTCGTCACGCTCGAGCACAGCAAGCGCCTCGCCGAGAAGGCGCTCGCCGAACTGCCGGAGGGATCCGCGTGGCTGCTGGCGCGGTTCACCGGCGACAGCACCGACGAGTCGGACGAGCGGGCCCGCGCGATGATCGCACACCTGGAACGCGACAGGTCGGCGTCGACGCGCGTGCTCGACGACCCGGCCCTCGAGAAGAAGGTGTGGGCCGCGCGCGAGGCGGGACTCGGCGCCACCGCCTATCCCCCGGACGGGCCGGAGACCCACGAAGGCTGGGAGGACGCGGCGGTCCCCCCGGAGCGTCTCGGCGACTATCTGCGGGACTTCCGGGATCTGCTCGACCGGTACGACTACGGCACCGCCTCGTTGTACGGGCACTTCGGCCACGGGTGCGTGCACACCCGCATCCCCTTCGATCTGCGTACCGCGCCCGGCGTCGCACGCTACCGCCGTTTCGTGGAGGAGGCCGCACACCTGGTCGTCGGATACGGCGGGTCGCTGTCCGGGGAACACGGCGACGGCCAGTCCCGCGGAGAGCTGTTGCCGATCATGTTCGGCGACCGGCTGGTCACGGCGTTCGGGGAGCTCAAGAACCTGTTCGATCCCGGTAACCGGATGAATCCCGGCAAGATCGTCGCGCCCTACCGGCTCGACGAGAACCTGCGCCAGGGTTCCGCGTACCTGCCGCTCGAACCCGCGACCCGGTTCGGGTTCCCGGACGACGACCACCGCTTCTCGCGCGCCGCCGCGCGGTGTGTGGGCGTGGGCAAGTGCCGCGGTCACGAGTCCGGAGTGATGTGCCCGAGCTACCGGGCCACCGGCGAGGAGGAGCACTCCACCCGCGGTCGCGCCCGGCTGCTGTTCGAGATGCTCAACGGCGAGGTCATCACGGACGGATGGCGCTCGGAGGCGGTCCGGGACGCGCTCGATCTGTGCCTGGCCTGCAAGGGCTGCCTCTCGGACTGCCCCGTCAACGTCGACATGGCCACCTACAAGGCCGAGTTCCTGTTCCACCACTACCGCGGCCGGGTGCGTCCCCGCGCGCACTATTCGATGGGCTGGCTGCCGGTGCTGGCCCGGGTCGCCTCGGCGGCCCCCTCCGTGGTCAACGCCGCCGCCCACGCGCGTGGGTTGTCGCCGCTGCTCGCCCGGGCCGGGGGCATCGACCCTCGGCGAACTCTCCCGCGGTTCGCCCGGCAGCGGTTCACGCAGTGGTGGCGACGGCGCGAGCCCCCGCCGCCGCACCGAGTGCACGGGCCGGTGGTGTTGTGGCCGGACACGTTCACCGACAACTTCGAGCCGGACATCGCCCGGGACGCCGTGACGGTGCTCGAAGCCGCAGGATTCGCGGTCGAGGTGCCCGAGGAGTTCGCCTGCTGCGGCCTGACGTGGATCTCGACGGGACAGCTCGCGGTCGCGCAGAAGGTGCTCACCCGTACCCTGCGGCTGCTCGCTCCGGTCCTGCGTTCCGGCACTCCCGTCGTGGTGCTCGAGCCGAGTTGCGCGGCGGTGTTCCGGTCGGATCTGCCCGAGTTGATGCCCGGCAACGAGGACGCCCGGCGGCTGGCGGCGCAGACATTCACCCTCGGGGAGTTGCTGCAGTCGAGGGCGCCGGACTGGCGCCCGTCGCACGCGCTCGGGGTGCCGGCGCTGATTCAGCCGCACTGCCACCAGCACGCGGTGATGGGCTACCGCGACGACGCCACGGTGCTGGACCACGCGGGTGTGGACACCACTGTTCTCGACGCCGGTTGCTGCGGGCTCGCCGGGAACTTCGGATTCGAAGCCGGCCACTACGAGGTGTCGGTCGCGTGCGCCGAGGACAAGTTGCTGCCTGCGATCCGGGCGGCCGATCCGGGGACGACGATTCTGGCGGACGGGTTCAGCTGCCGTACACAGATTCGCGACCTGTTGCCCTCGGTGACCCCGCAGCACGCCGCACAGCTGCTCGCCGCCGCGGTCCGAGGGGGCTCGGACACGTGATCGACACCATCGCATCACAACCCCGCAACCGCGTCTCCCACCTGTGCCGAAGGTGATAAGTTACTCGGCGGTAACGTCGGGTAGGCTCTCATGCGTCGGACCTTCCACGGCCGGAACCCACCGCTCGTCGCGGACTGCGACGAGACGAGAGCATCGCTCCATCAGGAGGAATCAGCGTGGCTCCAACCACCTCAACGCAACGCGGCGTCGTGTTCGTCGACGGCATCCGCACCCCCTTCGGCAAGGCCGGGGCGAAGGGCATCTACGCCGAAACCCGCGCCGACGACCTGGTCGTCAAGGCGATCCGCGAGCTTCTGCGCCGCAACCCGCAGCTGCCGCCGGAGCGCGTCGACGAGGTCGCGATCGCGGCCACGACCCAGACCGGTGACCAGGGCCTGACCATCGGCCGCACCTCGGCGATCCTCGCAGGTCTGCCCGAGACCGTTCCCGGTTTTGCGATCGACCGCATGTGCGCCGGTGCGATGACCGCCGTGACCACCACCGCGTCGGGCATCGGCTTCGGCCAGTACGACGTCGTCGTCGCCGGTGGCGTCGAGCACATGGGCCGCCACCCGATGGGCGAGGGCGCGGACCCGAACCCGCGCTTCCTCGCGGACCGCCTGGTCGACCCGTCCGCGCTGGTCATGGGCAACACCGCCGAGAACCTGCACGACCGGTTCCCGTCGATCACCAAGGAGCGCACCGACGCCTACGCCGTCGCGTCGCAGAACAAGTACGACGCCGCGAAGAAGGCCGGCTTCATCGCCGACACCATCACGCCCGTCGCCACCCGGTCGGCGAACGGCTGGGGCCTGGCCACCGAGGACGAGCCGCCGCGCCCCGGCACCACCGTCGAGGACCTCGCCCAGCTCAAGACGCCGTTCCGCACCGCGGGCCGGATCACCGCAGGCAACGCCGCCGGTCTCAACGACGGCGCGACCGCGTGCATCCTGGCCGGTGAGGACACCGCCGCCGAACTGGGCCTGCCCGTGGGTATGCGGATGGTCGGCTTCGCGTTCCAGGGTGTCGATCCCGCCGTCATGGGCATCGGCCCGGTCCCCGCGACCGAGAAGGTGCTCGCCCGGACCGGTCTGAAGATCGAGGACATCGGCCTGTTCGAGATCAACGAGGCGTTCGCCGTGCAAGTGCTCGCGTTCCTCGAGCACTTCGGCATCGCCGACGACGACCCGCGCGTCAACCAGTGGGGCGGCGCCATCGCCTGCGGCCACCCGCTCGCCTCCTCGGGTGTGCGCCTGATGACCCAGCTCTCCCGCCAGTTCGCGCAGAACCCGGACGTCCGCTACGGCCTGACCACCATGTGCATCGGCCTCGGCATGGGCGGCACCGTCATCTGGGAGAACCCCAACCACGCCGACTACCGGGCGGGAGAGAAGTAAATGACCGCAATAATCGATGCTTTCGCCGACGAGGTAGTCACCAACGCGTACACGAAGCTGGTGTCCGTTCCCGGTATCGAGGGCAAGGTCGCGCTGATCACCCTCGACAACGGTTTCGACCACACCAAGCCGAACTCGTTCGGCCCGAAGGGTCTGCTCGCGTTCGACGCCGCGCTCGACGAGGCCTTCGCCGCGAACCCCGCCGCGATCGCCGTCACCGGCAAGCCGTTCATCTTCGCCGCGGGCGCGGACCTCAAGGGTGTGCCCGCCGTGACCACCCGGGAGCAGGGCCTCGAACTCGGGCAGCTCGGCCACCGGGTGTTCGGCCGCCTGTGCACCTCCGAGGTCCCGACCTTCGCGTTCGTCAACGGCCTCGCCCTCGGCGGCGGCCTCGAGGTGGGTCTGCACTGCCACTACCGCACCGTCGCCGACAACGTGCCGGCCCTCGGCCTGCCCGAGACCATGCTCGGCCTCGTCCCGGCGTGGGGCGGCACCCAGCTGCTGCCGAACATCGTCGGCCCGGACGCCGCGGTCACGCTGATCCTGGAGAACCCGCTCAACAACGGCCGCACCATCAAGGCGAAGCAGGCCGCCGACCTCGGCTACGCGGACATCGTCCTCGGATCCGCGGACTTCCTCGAGCAGTCCCTCGCGTGGGCCGCGAAGGTCCTGGCCGGCGAGATCACTCCGGCCCGCCCGGAGATCGACCGCGGCGCCGGCTGGGATGCCGCGATCGCCCGCGCCAAGGCGCTCGTCGACGGCAAGACCCGCGGCTTCGCTCCGGCTCCGGCCAAGGCGATCGAGCTGCTCGAGACCGCCCGCGGCACCGACATCTCCGACGCGGCGTCCCTCGCGGCCGGGTTCGCCGCCGAGGACGAAGCGCTGGCGGACCTGCTGCTCTCCGACGAACTGCGCGCCGGCCTGTACGCGTTCGACCTGGTCAACAAGCGCGCCAAGCGCCCGGCCGGAGCCCCGGACAAGTCGCTGGCCCGCAAGATCACCGGCGTCGGCATCGTCGGCGCGGGCCTGATGGCCAGCCAGCTCGCGCTGCTGTTCGTCAAGCAGCTCCAGGTCCCGGTGATCCTCACCGACATCGACCAGGAGCGCATCGACAAGGGTGTCGGCTACGTCCATACCGAGATCGACAAGCTGCTGGGCAAGGGCCGGCTGTCCCCGGACGCCGCCAACCGCCTCAAGGCACTGGTGACCGGTTCGCTCGACAAGGCCGCGTTCGCGAAGACCGACTTCGTCATCGAAGCCGTCTTCGAGAACATGGACGTCAAGAAGAACGTGTTCGCCGAGCTCGAGCAGCACATCTCCCCCGAGACGATCCTGGCGACCAACACCTCGTCGCTGTCGATCACGGAGATGGCGGCGGATCTGCAGCACCCGGAGCGGGTCGTGGGCTTCCACTTCTTCAACCCGGTCGCGGTCCTGCCGCTGCTCGAGGTCATCAAGGGCGAGAAGACCGACGACGCGACCCTCGCAACGGCGTTCGCGACCGCGAAGGCGCTGAAGAAGTCGGCGGTGCTGTGCGGCGACAAGCCGGGCTTCGTGTTCAACCGCCTGGTCACCCGCACGCTCGGCGAGGTCATCGCCGCCGTCGACGAGGGCACCCCGTTCGACGTCGCGGACAATGCGGTGGCCGCGCTCGGCATGCCGATGAGCCCGTTCACGCTGCTCGCGCTCGTCGGCCCGGCGATCGCCCTGCACACGGGTGAGACGCTGCAGGCGGCGTACCCGGATCGGTTCAAGCCGTCGGCCGGCCTGTCGGCCCTCGTCGAGGCCCGCAAGCCCGGCGTGTGGACCTACGGCGAGAACGGTCAGGTCGTCGATCCCGAGGTCGCCGCGCTGTGGCCGCAGGGTGACAAGCCCTCCACCGCCGACGAGGTGCTCGACCGCACCCGCCGCGCGTTCGCCGAGGAGATCCGCATCATGCTCGAAGAGGGCGTGGTCGCGGCTCCCCAGGACATCGACCTGTGCCTGATCCTCGGTGGCGGTTTCGCGTTCTGGAACGGTGGCATCACCCCGTACCTGGACCGCACCGGAACCTCGGAAGCGGTGAACGGCAAGCGATTCCTCGAGCCGGGAGTCGCCAGCGTCCCCCGCTGACCTCCGCCCTCGACGAACCGGCACCCGACGACGGCGCATCACCGCACGGTGATGCGCCGTCGTTGCACAAACGGCCGTGCGAGCAGGCACTTCCGGCGTAGCGTTGATTCGGATTGGACAGCGCGGCAGCGACGCCCGACGAAAGTAGGTGCCCCATGACGCAACCCTCCGGTGGGCACGCAGCCAAGGTCATCGCCGTGACGGTCGCCGCGGCCGTCGGCGGATTCCTGTTCGGCTTCGACAGTTCGGTCATCAACGGGGCGGTCGACTCGATCCAGGAGAACTTCGGTCTCGGCGACTTCTTCACCGGTTTCGCCGTCGCCATCGCCCTGCTCGGTTGCGCCGTCGGCGCCTGGTTCGCCGGGGAACTCGCCGACCGATGGGGCCGCAAGAAGGTGATGCTGCTCGGCTCCGCACTGTTCGTGATCTCGTCGGTCGGCTCCGGGTACGCGTTCAGTGTTCCGGATCTGATGCTATGGCGTGTGATCGGCGGCCTCGGCATCGGCATCGCGTCGGTGATCGCACCGACCTACATCTCCGAGATCGCACCGGCCCGCTATCGCGGCGCGCTCGCCTCGCTGCAGCAGCTCGCCATCACCATCGGCATCTTCGCGGCCCTGCTGTCGGATGCGGTGTTGCAGAACGCCGCCGGCGGCCCGTCGAACGATCTGTGGTGGGGCCTCGAGGCGTGGCGCTGGATGTTCCTCGTCGGCGTGGTTCCCGCTCTCGTGTACGGCATTCTGGCGCTGATGATTCCGGAGTCACCGCGCTTTCTCGTCGGCAAGAACCTGGACCAGGAGGCCGCGGACATCCTCGCGAACATCACCGGCGAGCTCCGGCCGAACGAACGCGTGCACGAGATCCGGCTGACGCTCCGGCGCGAATCGACGCGCTCGTTCGGGGACATCCGCGGTCCGCGGTTCGGCCTGCAGCCGCTGGTGTGGATCGGCATCATCATGGCGATCTTCCAGCAGTTCGTCGGCATCAACGCGATCTTCTACTACTCGACCACACTGTGGAAGTCGGTGGGGTTCAGCGAGAACCAATCCTTCACCACCTCGGTGATCACGTCGGTGATCAACGTGGCGATGACATTCGTGGCGATCCTGTTCGTGGACCGAATCGGACGACGGATCCTGCTCATGATCGGCTCGATCGGGATGTTCGTGAGCCTGGTGCTCGCGGCCGTCGCCTTCTCGCAGGCGATCGGCGAAGGCGAGAACGTCGAGCTGCCCAGCCCGTGGGGTCCGGTCGCGCTCGTGGGCGCCAACATGTTCGTGGTGTTCTTCGCCGCGACATGGGGCCCGATCATGTGGGTGATGCTCGGCGAGATGTTCCCCAACCGGATGCGCGCCGTCGCTCTGGGTTTGAGCACGGCCGCGAACTGGCTGGCGAATTTCACTGTCACCCTGGCGTTCCCGCCTCTGACGGGCACGGTCGGGTTGTGGTTCCTCTACAGCCTGTTCGCGTTCTTCGCGCTGCTGTCGTTCTTCTTCGTGAAGGCGAAGATCCCGGAGACGAAGGGCATGGAACTCGAGGAGATGCACACCTGACGCAGCACTGCGCGACGGGTCGGCAGCCCCCCCGCGCTCGTGCGTGGTTCCGGTAGCGCCCGCTACCGAAAACACGCACGAGCGGTGGCGTTTTCGGAGGCGGCGGAGCAGTGGGTCAGCCGACGCCGCGGTTGCGTTCCTCGACCGATTCCGCCGCGTCGGCGGAGTCGAGTCCCGCGACCCATCCGGTGATGCGACGGGCCACGTCCTGCGCGGTCAACCCGAGTTCCTGGTGGATCTGACTGCGCGAGGCGTGCTCGAGGAACCGTTGCGGCACACCCAGTTCGCGGGTGGGCACGTCGACGTCGGCGTCGCTGAGCGCAGCCGCGACCGCGGATCCGACACCTCCGTGCACGCCGCTGTCCTCCACGGTCACCACGACCCGGAAATTGCGGGCGAGTTCGGTCACCGCGGCCGGGACCGGCAGCACCCACCGCGGGTCGACGACCGCGGCGGTGATGCCCTGCTGCGCGAGGCGTTCGGCGGTGTCGAGCGCCAGACCGGCGAACGCGCCGACGGCAACGAGCAGCACGTCGCCGCTGCGCCCGTCCGGCATCCGCAGCACGTCGACGGTTCCGTCGAGACGTTCGAGCGCCGGAATGTCCTCGCCCACCGCTCCTTTCGGGAACCGCAGAGCAGTCGGGCCGTCGTCGACCGCGAGCGCCTCGCCGAGTTCCTCGCGCAGGGTCGCGCCGTCACGCGGTGCGGCCACGCGGATGCCGGGCACGATTCCCAGCAGCGAGAAGTCCCACATGCCGTTGTGGCTGGCGCCGTCGGAGCCGGTGATACCCGCCCGGTCGAGCACGAGGGTGACCGGCAGCTTGTGCAGGGCCACGTCCATGAGCAACTGGTCGAACGCGCGGTTGAGGAACGTCGAGTACACCGCGACCACCGGGTGCAGGCCGCCCAGCGCCAGGCCCGCCGCGGAGGTGACCGCATGCTGCTCGGCGATGCCGACGTCGAACATCCGGTCCGGGAACCGTTCGCCGAACTTGGCAAGCCCGGTCGGCCCGGCCATCGCGGCGGTGATCGCCACGATGTCGGCGCGATCCTGTGCCTGCGCGATGAGTTCGTCGGAGAACACCGACGTCCAGTCCGGCACCGACGCCGAGGACGTGGACCGGCCGGTGCGGGGATCCATGACGCCGGTCGCGTGCATCTGGTCGGCCAGGTGGTTCTCGGCCGGAGCGTAGCCGGCGCCCTTCCGGGTGACCGCGTGCACGAGGACCGGTCCGCCGTACGCCTTGGCGCGGCGCAGGGCCCCCTCGAGGGCGGGTTCGTCGTGCCCGTCGACGGGACCGAGGTACTTGATGCCCAGATCCGTGAACATCACCTGCGGGCTGATCGCATCCTTGATGCCGGCCTTCATCCCGTGCAGCACCGAGTAGGCGGCCGGACCGACCCACGGCAGCTTCTTCACGAAGCGCCGGCCGTTGTCGAGAAGTTTCTCGTAGCCCGGCTGCATCCGCAGTGCCGCCAGGTGGTCGGCGAGACCCCCGATGGTCGGCGCATAGGAGCGTCCGTTGTCGTTGACGACGATGACCACCGACCGGTCCTTACCGGCGGCGATGTTGTTGAGCGCTTCCCAGCACATGCCACCGGTGAGGGCGCCGTCGCCGACGACCGCGACGACCGTGCGGTCGCGCTGCCCGGTGAGCGCGTACGCCTTGGCCAGGCCGTCCGCGTAGGACAGGGCCGCCGACGCGTGCGAGGACTCGATCCAGTCGTGCTCGCTCTCGGCGCGGCAGGGATAACCGGACAGGCCACCCTTCTGGCGCAGCGTGTCGAAGCTGTCGGCGCGACCGGTGAGGATCTTGTGGACGTAGGCCTGGTGGCCGGTGTCGAAGAGGATCGGGTCGTGCGGCGAATCGAAGGTGCGGTGCAGGGCGAGGGTCAGTTCGACGACACCGAGGTTCGGGCCGAGGTGACCACCGGTCGCGGAAACCTTCTCGACGAGGAACCGCCGGATCTCACCGGCGAGCTCCTTGACCTCGGCAGGCGTGAGCCGCCGCACGTCGTCGGGCGACTGGATGCGGGAAAGGACACCCAACTGGTTTTGCTCCCTCCGGCTCGACTCACGCGGTGGCGCGCGAGCAGTTCCACTCAGTCTACGGAGCGCAGGAAGCACTTCCGCCCACGCACCGGCCTCACGGCGGGTCTCACATGAGGTTATGACCTCACCGGCGGACCATCGTGATGTTCCTCACAGAAAGGCCCCGATCGTTCACCCGCTCCGCACAGACCGAACGCCGTGCACCAGGGGTACACGGCGTTCGATGCGATTGTCGTGACGGCGGATCAGGACACCGAGACGGGTTCCTTCTCCTCCGGCACCATGTCGATGGTGGTGCGCAGCTGCCGCTTCGGGATGAGGACCACCGCGACGAGGGTCACGACCGCGAACGCAGCGGCGACCAGGAACAGCAGACCGGTGGCGTCGCCGTAGGCGCCGCGGATGATCGCCGCGACCGGCTCCGGCAGAGCGCCCAGGTCGAGGTTGCCGCCGCCGGCGCCCGAACCGGTCTCGATGCCCATCTTCGCGAAGCCCTCGGCCGACAGGGTGGCGACCCGGCTGGCCAGAATGGAGCCGAGGACGGACACGCCGATCGCCCCGCCGAAGGTGCGGAAGAACGCGACCGAGCTGCTGGCCGCACCGATGTTGCGGACGCTGACCGTGTTCTGCACCGCGAGCACCAGGTTCTGCATGAGCATGCCGGTGCCGAGGCCGACGATCGCGATGTACACCCCGATCAGCCACAGCGACGTGGTGTGATCGATCGTGCCCAGGAGCGCGAATCCGGCGAACTGCAGGACGGCACCGCCGATGAGGAAGGCCTTCCACTCACCGAAGCGGGTGATCAGCTGGCCGGAGACGACCGACGAGACGAGCGTGCCCGCGACCATCGGGATGGTCAGGATGCCTGCCTCGGTGGGGCTGAAGCCGCGCGCGGTCTGGAAGTACTGGCCGAGGAAGGTGGTGGCGCCGAACAGGCCGATACCGACGGCGACGGAGGCGATGATCGCCAGTCCGGTGGTGCGCTCGGTGATGATCTTCAGCGGGACGACCGGATCGGCGACCTTGGACTCGACGATCACGGTGGCGACGAGCAGCGCGACGCCGACGATCACGTACAGGGCCGATTCGGTGGAGAACCACTCGAAGCCCGAGCCCGCGAACGAGACCCACACCAGCAGCACGCTGACACCGGCGGTGAGCAGGGTCGCGCCGAGCCAGTCGATGCGCACGTCGCTCTTGCGTTCCGTGGTGATGTGCAGGGTGCGCTGCAGCAGCACCAGGGAAATCACCGCGATCGGCACGCACACGTAGAAGCACCAGCGCCAGCCGAGGGGGCTGTCGACGATGACGCCGCCGAGGATCGGACCGCCGGACATCGCCACCGCCATGACGGCGCCCATGTAGCCGGAGTACCGGCCGCGGTTGCGCGGCGGGATGATCGTGCCGATGATCGCGACGACGAGCGCGGTCAGACCGCCCATACCCAGACCCTGGACGACGCGGGCGGCGAGCAGCACCGGCACGTTGTGGGCGACACCGGCGAGAAGCGAACCGGCGACGAAGATGACGATCGCGGACTGCACGAGCGTCTTCTTGTTGAACAGGTCGGCGAGCTTCCCCCAGATCGGGGTGCTGGCGGCGTTCGCGAGCAGGGCGGTGGTTATGACCCACGCGTACTGGGTCTGGCTGCCCTGCAGGTCACCGATGATGGTGGGCAGCGCCGTCGCGACGATGGTGCTGCTGAGCAGCGCGGTGAACAGCGCGGCGAGAAGTCCGGCGAGGGCTTCGAGGATCTCCCGGTGTGTCATCGAGTCACCCGGGTGTGTCCCCGGTGCTCCGTGTGTCGTTTGCGTCATCAGGCGGTCCTTCGTGCGTTATCGGTGAGAACGGGTGCGAGCGTGTCGTTGAGGCGGCCGAGCACCCGCAGCGCGTCGTCCATTTCGGTTTCGTCCCAGCCGGCGAGTGCGTCCTTCAGGCGCGCGGCGCGGCGGTCCCGGACCCCGCGCAGCAGCTCGACACCGGTGTCGGACACCCTCACTCGGTGGGCGCGTTTGTCGTCCGGGTCGGGATGCCGGTCGATGTAGCCCCGCTCGACGAGCTCCCCGATCTGGCGGCTCAAGGCGGACTGGCTCACACACATCTCGCTGGCGAGTTCGTTCTGCCGGCATTCGCCGGTGCGCCACAAGAGGAAGAGAACCCCCACCAACGCGGCGGGCAGCGCTTCCTCGTCGATCTGCGACAGTGCGGTCCGGACCGTGCGGCCGAGCATGAAGATCACGTCGACCAGGGCGCTTGCCGTGTCCGTGGGAACCGCCATCCGCCTACTCCGTTCGAATCAATTGCTTGCGTCATGCAACTATACGTTAGTTGATTGCTGCAAGCAATTAGCCCTAAAACGGACGAATCCCGGCACGGGCCCACCGTGCCGGGATTGTCGACGACGGTCAGCGCGTGAACAGCGCCAGGCACTCCACGTGGTGCGTCGACGGGAACGCCGCGAACACCCGCAGATCGGCGAGTTCGAAACCGTGCGATCGATACAGCCCCACGTCCCGACCGAACGACGCGGCATCGCATCCGATGTGCACGATCCGCTGCGGCTCCGCCGCGGTGATCGTCTCGATCACCTCGCGGCCCGCGCCCGCGCGCGGCGGATCCAGCACCACCACTTCGGGACGCGGCAGCTCCGCGGCCACCCGTTCGACCCGCCCGTGGTGGAACCGCACCTGCGGCAGGTCCGCGAGGGCGAGAGCGCCGTCGTCGATCGCACTGCGCGACAACTCGACCGACTCGACCCGGCCTCCCTCACCGACCTGGGCGGCCAACGCGGCCGCGAACACCCCGACCCCGCCGTACAGATCCCAGGCCGTCGCCCCCGCGGAGGCATCGGCCCACTCCCCCACGACCCGCGAATAGGTCGCGGCGGCGCCGCGGTGCGCCTGCCAGAATCCGGTCGCGGAGAGCCTCCATTCCCGCGTCCCGACCCGTTCGACCGGACGGCCCGAACCCTCCATCACCTTCTCCGCGCGCGGCGCACTCGCCGCCGCGCGCCGCGCCGACGCACCCCGGCGACCGGGACTACGGCGACCGGTCCGCGACACGTGGGGCGGCGCGATCTCCACGACGTGCCGCTCGCCGTCCGCGTCCAGCACCACCTGCAGTTCGGCACCGGGCTGCCACACCCGGTCGGTCAGCCCGACGTACGCGCGCGCCTCGATCTGAGGGCACGCCAGGTCCGTCTCCACGTCGTGACTGTGGTGCCGGCGGAAGCCCGGGTTTCCGACCCGGTCGACGGCCAGGCGCACCCGGGTCCGCCATCGGGTGCCGTCCGGCTCGCCGCCGGGGAGCAGTTCGACCTCGACCGGCCGGTCGATCCCGCCGAGCCGACGCAACTGTTCCGCCACCACCGCGGCGCCGATGCGCTGTTGCGCGGGCACGCTCGCGTGGGACAGGTCGCAGCAGCCGGCGCCGCCCGGCCCCGAGATCGGGCACACCGGGTGCACCCGGTCGGGCGAGGCCTCCAGGATCTGCACCGCGTCGGCGAAACAGTAGGCCCCACCGCGATCCTCGGTGACGAGCGCAATCACCCGTTCGCCGGGCAACCCGTGCCGGACGAATACCACCCGCCCCTCGTAGCGCGCGACGGTCGAGCCGCCGTGGGCGGGGTTGCCGAGGATCACCTCGATCCGGCGACCCGACCAATCCGTCGGCGGGACCTGCCGTTCGTGCCGGCTCACCGTTGTTCCTCCTGATCGTCGAGTCCGCGCCGTACCGCACCGGGCGCCGCGTCGATTCGTTCCTTGCGTACATCAGCCGACGAGTGCAGCTGCCAGGGCACGCTCGTGACCATCACCCCGGGCTGGAACAGCAGCCTGCTCTTCAGGCGCAGCGCGCTCTGATTGTGCAGAATCTGCTCCCACCAGTGCCCGACCACGTATTCCGGAATGAACACGGTCACCACGTCGCGCGGCGAATCGCGGCGCACCCGCTTGACGTATTCGAGGACCGGGCGCGTGATCTCCCGGTAGGGCGATTCGACGACCTTGAGCGGCACGGTGATGTCGCTGCTCTCCCACTGCCGCACCAGCTGGCGGGTGTCCGCGTCGTCGACGTTGACGGTGACCGCTTCGAGCGTGTCCGGGCGGGTCGCCCGCGCGTACGCGAGGGCGCGCATCGTCGGATGGTGCATCTTCGAGACGAGAACGATCGAGTGCGTGCGACTGGGCAGCACACCGTCCCATTCGGTGCCCTCGAGTTCCGCGGCGACGCTGTCGTAGTGCCGGCGAATCGCCTTCATCAGCCCGAAGATCGCGATCATCGTGACGATCGCGATCCACGCGCCCGCAACGAACTTCGTGATGAGCACGATGACCAGCACGGTCGCGGTCATGACGAGGCCGATCGTGTTGACCACGCGCGACCGGATCATGCGGCGGCGCTGGTTCGGATCGGTCTCCGTCGCCAGGTGCCGGGTCCAGTGCCGGATCATGCCGGTCTGGCTCAGGGTGAACGACACGAACACCCCGACGATGTAGAGCTGGATGAGGTGGGTGACCTCGGCGCCGAACACCCACACGAACACGATCGCGACACCCGACAGGAACAGGATGCCGTTGCTGAACGCGAGGCGATCGCCACGGGTGTGCAGCTGGCGTGGCAGATACCGGTCCTGGGCCAGCACCGACGCGAGCACCGGGAACCCGTTGAACGCCGTGTTGGCGGCGAGCACCAGGATCAGGGCGGTGACGATCGTGATCAGGTAGAAGCCGAGTGGGAAGTCGTCGAACACGGTTTCCGCGAGCTGCGCGATCAGTGTCTTCTGGTGGTATCCCTCCGGGGCGCCCTGCAGCTGGGTCGCCGGGTCCTCGGCGATCACGACACCGATCTTCTCGGCGAGCACGATGATACCCAGCAGCAGCGTGATCGCGATGCCGCCCAGCATCAGCAGGGTCGTCGCCGCGTTGCGCGACTTGGGCTTCCGGAACGCCGGCACGCCGTTGCTGATGGCCTCGACACCGGTCAGGGCGGCACAACCCGAGGAGAAGGCCCGGGCGAGGAGGAACGCGAACGCGATCGCCGTCAGGTTCGACTGTTCGGCCGTCAGCTCGAACCCCGCCGATTCAGCCTGCAGGTCCTCCCCCAGCACGAAGATGCGGGTCAGGCCCCAGACCAGCATGACCAGCACACCGAACATGAATGCGTAAGTGGGGATGGCGAAGGCGGTCCCGGCCTCCCGCAGACCCCGCAGATTCACGGCGGTGAGGATCGCGATGGCGATGATCGCGAAGAGCACCTTGTGCTGCGCGACGAACGGCACCGCCGAGCCGATGTTCGCCGCGGCCGACGAGATCGACACCGCGACGGTGAGCACGTAGTCGACCATGAGGGCGCTGCCGACGGTCAGGCCGGCGGTTGGACCGAGATTGGTGGTCGCGACCTCGTAGTCGCCACCCCCGGACGGATAGGCGTGCACGTTCTGCCGATAGCTGGCCACGACGACGGCCAGCACGATCGCGACCATCACCCCGATCCACGGCGCGAACACGAAGGCCGACATGCCGGCGACCGAAAGGACCAGGAAGATCTCCTCGGGCGCGTACGCCACCGAGGACAATGCGTCCGATGCGAAGACCGGCAAGGCGATCCGCTTCGGCAACAGGGTGTGGCCGAGCGTGTCGCTACGGAACGGCCTACCCAACAACAACCGCTTCGTGGCGGTCGAAAGCTTGGACACTCGCAAAGCCTAAGCCGTCGCACGTCCGATGGACCCCCGACCCGCTCCCCTGTCCGATATGGCCGAATTGTGGAGCCTGGATGCTGGTTGCACGCGCGATCGCCGCACGGGGCGGTACGGTTTCGGTTCGGCAACCCGGCGACCGCCGGACAATGGACGTTGCCGGTCGGGCGTAGCAGCGGAACGGAGATCGAGCGTGTTCGTGGTGGTGATGGGGTGCGGTCGAGTGGGATCGTCGCTGGCCGCAGCACTCGTCCGTCTCGGGAACGAGGTCGCGGTCATCGACCGCGACCCCAGCGCCTTCCTGCGCCTCGGTCCGGACTTTCCCGGACAGACGATCGTCGGCATGGGATTCGACCGGGATGTGCTCGTGCGAGCCGGAATCGAGCGCGCCGACGCCTTCGCCGCGGTGTCGTCGGGTGACAATTCCAACATCATCTCCGCGCGTGTGGCGCGCGAGACATTCGGAATCGAGCGGGTCGTCGCCCGCATCTACGACGCCAAGCGCGCCGCGGTCTACGAGCGGCTCGGCATCCCGACCGTCGCGACCGTCCCGTGGACCACGGACCGCTTCCTGCATGCGCTCGTCCGCGACGCCGAGACCACCCGCTGGCGCGACCCGACGGGGACGGTCGCGGTCGCGGAGGTGAGCCTCCACGAGGACTGGATCGGCCGTAACGTCACGGAACTCGAGGACGCGACACAGTCTCGGGTCGCGTTCATCATCCGCTTCGGTGCCGGGCTGCTGCCCGACCGCAAGACGGTGCTGCAGGCCGACGACCAGGTGTACATCGCGGCGGTGTCGGGCACCGTCGCCGAGGCGCTCGCGCTGGCCGCGAACCCGCCCGCCGAGAACGACTGAGAGGACCACGCAGATGAAGGTGGCGATCGCCGGTGCGGGCGCCGTCGGGCGCTCGATCGCGCGCGAACTCATCCGCAACAAGCACGAGGTCATGCTGCTCGAACGCAAACTCGAGCATGTCGAACCCGAATCGGTACCGGACGCCAAGTGGGTGCACGCCGACGCGTGCGAGCTGAGTCTGCTCGAAGCGGCCGAACTCCAGAACTACGACGTGGTCATCGCCGCCACCGGCGACGACAAGACCAATCTCGTGCTCAGCCTGCTCGCGACCACCGAATTCGCCGTGTCGCGGGTGGTGGCGCGCGTCAACGACCCCCGCAACGAATGGTTGTTCGACGAGTCGTGGGGCGTCGACGTCGCGGTGTCCACGCCGCGGATGCTCGCCGCCCTCGTCGAGGAAGCGGTCTCGGTCGGCGACCTGGTTCGCCTGATGACGCTGCGCAAGGGCGCCAACCTCGTCGAGATCACACTGCCCGACACGACAGCACTCGCCGGCAAGCCGGTCCGGAAGCTGGCTCTGCCGCGCGACGCGGCGCTCGTGACGATCCTGCGGGGCGATCGGGTGATCGTGCCGCAGCCCGACGATCCGCTCGAGGGTGGCGACGAACTGCTGTTCGTCGCGTCCGTCGAGGTCGAACAGGAACTGCGCGAGGCGATCGGGCTCTAGGAGTACCGGTTCCGGTCAGTTGTCGTCGCGGCGCGTCTCGCCGCCCGGCAGCGAGGCGTCCTCGCCCTCGTCGGTGACGGCCGGTTCGACGATGCGATCGGCACGACGCACCGCCCACAGCGTCACCAGCAGCACGACCGCGGTGAGCGGCCAGCCCATGCCGATGCGGGCGACCGCGAGCCAGCCCGTGCGGTCGGCATCGTAGAGGTGGTTCTGCACCAGGTACCGGGCCAGGAAGACCAGCGTCCACGCCACGGTCGCGAGGTCGTAGGCACGCACCGCGTCCCGGTGGGCACGCCACCCGGTGCCCTGGCCGTTGAGCATTCCCCAGATCACGCCGACGAGCGGATAGCGCACCAGCACCGACGCCAGGAAGACCGCGCCGTACGCGAGACTGCTGTAGATCCCGAACAGGAAGTAGCCCTTGGCGTCACCCGTCCGGTGGGCGATGAACGCGCACACCGCCACCCCGATGAACCCCGAGATCGCCGGCTGGATGGGGGTGCGCTGCGCCAGCCGCCACACCAGAACGGCGGTCGCGACGGCGATCGCCGCCCAGATCGCCGCGGTCAGACCCCAGAGGCTGTTGACCGGGACGAAAACCAGGACCGGCAATGTCGAGGACACCAACCCGCTGAATCCACCGAGTTGCTCGAGTACCGTCGGCTGCTTGCTGTCGCTCACTCCTACGAGGGTGCCACAACGGGGCACCGGCACCTTCCGCTCAGGGGGGTGATGATCACGAGCACGCGCGGGCGGATCCCACCGGCCACGCGCCGTCGCCGGGGGCCGGCGACCGAGGATCAGACTCGTTCGCGCAGCTCGTAGTAGGGGTTGTAGATGATCTTCGCGCCGTCGCGTTCTCCGAGGCGGCCGCGGACCAGGATCGTCTTGCCCGGTTCGATGCCCGGGATGCGGCGGCGTCCGATCCACGAGAGCACGACCGAGTCGGTGCCGTCGAACAGTTCTGCCTCGACCGTCGCACTGGCCGCCTTCGAACAGGTCTCGACGCTGCGCAGACGCCCGAACATCGTCACTTCCTCGCCTCGCGTGCATTCGGCGGCCTTGCGGGCTCCGGTCGCCTGGGACGACTCCGCGATCTCCTCGGCGTCGATGCTCTCGATGTCCTCGGTCAACCGGCGGGTCAGTCGGCGGAAGTAACCGGTGGCGGGTGCCATAACAGCGCTCCTGAAACGGGTGCGGCATGGATCGCATTCCGCACATAGGGGTCTCTGACGGCCACTGTAGACCGAATCGAGACCTACAACCACATCCGGTGCGGCACCCTCGATTCGCGTTCGGCACTATCTACGCATGGCCGATGCCGATCCCACTGTGTTCCCCACGCAGGACCTACCTCAAACCGCCGGTGACCTGCCGTTGACCGCGGTCGTCCTGCCCGGAACCGGCTCCGACGCGCAGTTCGCCGACGCCGCGTTCCGGGCCCCGCTCGAGCGTCGCGGCATCCGCGTCGTCGCCGTGGACCCGGACCCGCGGCGCGTCGTCGGCAGCTACCTCGACGCCCTCGACCGTGAGGCCCGCACGGGCGCGATCCTCGCGGGCGGGGTGTCGATCGGCGCTGCAGTGGCCCTGCACTGGGCGGCGCAGCACCCGTCCGATGCAGTCGGGGTCCTGGCGGCGCTTCCGGCGTGGACCGGCTCCCCGGAGAAGGCGCCCGCCGCAGCCAGTGCCCGGTGGACGGCGCACGAGTTGCGTACGCACGGGCTCGAGCCTGTGGTCGCGGCGATGGTCGAATCGAGCCCGGAATGGCTGGGCCGGGAGCTGTCGCGGTCCTGGCGTGCCCAGTGGCCGGACCTGCCGTCCGCGCTCGAGGAGGCCGCGGCCTTCCACGCACTCGACGCGGAGGCTCTCGCGGGCGTGAGGGTGCCGGTCGGGATCACCGCCGCCGTCGACGACGCGGTCCACCCGCTCGCCGTCGCGCAGGAATGGGCCGCTCTGCTGCCCTGCGCCGCTCTGACGACCGTCACCCTCGCCGAGGTCGGTGCAGATCCGGCGATTCTCGGGGCGGGCTGCCTGGCCGTGTGGGAGCGTGTAACCGCGTGACGAACACCCGCGATACCTCCGGCATGTCATTGACATCACAAGTGCAGCCGATCGACGCTGCCTACGTACTGGAAGCCGATCGAGGTCACCACCTCGATCCGCTCAACTTCTGGGTCTTCGACTCCGGGGCCGGGACACCCCCGACCGCCGCGGAGATCACCGAGCACTTCCGCCGGCGTGCACCGATCTACGCGGAGCTGAACCGGCGCTTCGTCGCTGTTCCCGGGCATCTCGACCATGCGTACTGGGTGGCCGACGATCTGCCGGTCGAAGAGCGGATCGTGCACGACGCGCGGGTGGGACTGGACTGGCCGGCGCTGCTCGACGTTCTCGAGGACCTGGCTGCCGCCTCCCTCGACGCGCGGGAGACCGCCTGGCGGCTCGACATCTTCCACGGCGTCCGCGACGCTCCGGGCGCGACGGGCCCCGCGACGGTCGTGGTGTTCCGCGGAAACCACTCCCTGATCTCGGGACCGATCGTCCATCCCCTGTGGGAAGCCTTCTACGGCCAGGGCACCGAACCGGTGCACTTTCCCGGCCTGGGACCGGTGGAGCCGCGCCTCAATCCCGTGCTCGCGGCGGCGCGGGGGCTCGCGCGTGCCCCTCGCGCGACGATCCGTTACGTCCGTACGATCCGCGCCGCGGTGCGGGACGCCAAGCAGGCGCGGGCGGCCGGAGCCGCCGGATCGGCGCCCGCACCGGAGCTCACCTCGACCCGGCTCAACCGAGATCCCGGTGACCGTCGGACGCTGCTGGTGCTGCGGCTGGGACGGGTCGGTTCGCTGCCCCGGAACGTCACGGTGACCGCGCTCGCGCTCACCACCATCTCGCTGGCCCTGCAGCGCTATCTCACCGATACGGAGGGCCGGTGCCCACAGGATCTGACCGCGTTCGTCACCCTCGCGGTGGGGGCGGCGCCGGAGTCGCTCGGGATCAACCGAATCGGCTGGACGAACGTCCTACTGCACCCGGGCATCGACGCAATCCCGGAGCGTGCCGCCGCGGTCCAGGCGTCGCTGATCGAGAGTAGAGAGACGGCGACGGCGGCCTCCCTGCGCCGGCTGACCGACGCCGCCTCGATTCCGTCGTTCGTGCTGCCGAGGGAACTCGCCGCGAGCCGACGTCGGCTGGACGCACGCCCGGCCCCGCGCATGCACACCGCGCTCACCAGCATCCGGGTGAAGAACACCACGCCGTGGGCGCTGGCCGGGCGTCCACTCCTGTTCGGTGCGGGTTGCCCACCGTTGACATCGGAGGCAACGCTCATCCACGGGCTGTTCGGCCTCGGAGACGACCTCACCCTGACGGTGATCACCTCACCGGACGTGATGCCGGACGCGCAGCGCTACGCCACGCTGCTCGAGGAGGCCTTCGCCGATGTCCTGGAGGAGGTCAGGCCGGGAGTGTGAGGCCGCGGCCGTGAACCCGGGCGATGAACCCGGCGGATGCGCAAGCGCGGATCCGGCCGGGTTCAGAAGCCGAGCTGCTGCATGGCCGAGCCGGACTCACCCCGTCGCGGTCGCGGCGGTTGCGGCGCGGGTGTCCGAGGCGGGGTCAGCGGGGCTCCCGGCTGCCGGCCGGGGATCTGCTGCCCACCCGGCTGCGGTGGCATCTGTCCCTGCTGAAGCCGCTGCTGCTGGGCCTGCTGCTGGGCCTGCTGTTGCTGCTGGGCGGCCGCAGCGAGCTGCTCGGCCAGCACCTTCGGAAGCACAACCGGGAGCGGCGTGCGTACCGGATGCGGATCGGTGCCGCGGCGGACGACGGTGTCGGCGACGACCGCCCGCGCGATTTCCACCAGCGGTGCGTTCGCGGCGACCGCACCGGACGGTCCCGCCACTACACAGCGGATCATCCAGCGGTACCCGTCCACGCCGATGAACCGCAGGTCGGCGTTCGGGGTGACGCCGTGCAGTTCACGACCCCAGGGGCCGTCCTCGATGCTCACGGTCGCATTGTCGTTGCGCAGTGTGTCTGCGAGCTCGCCGGCGACTTCGCGCCACTGGCCGGGCGACTTGGGTGCCGCGTAGGCCGTCACAGTGATCCGGCCGTACTGGGTCACCAGGTGCACGGCCTGCGGTGCGCCGTTCTGCGCCATCTCGACCTGGATCTGCCCGCCCGGCGGAATGGGCACGAGAACCGAACCGAGGTCGAGCCGGGTCGTGCCGATCGCGTCCTCACCGATGTCGTCGATGTCGAACGGACCGGTTCCCGGTGCGGGCGGATCACCGCCGGCCTCGTCGTCGTGCTCGTCGTAGTCGTAGGCGGCGTCGTCGACGTAGGTGGACTCGGCGCGGTTCTTCTTACGGCGTCCGAACATGTCACATACCTTCCTTGACGAGCCCGGCGTGCCCGCCGCTCGATCCGTATCCGCCCGCGCCGCGAGTCGTTCCGTCGAGTTCGTCGACCTCCACGAAATCCACGAGCTCGACCTTCTGGACGACGAGTTGCGCGATGCGATCGCCGCGCCGCAGTTCGATCGGCTGTTCCGGATCGTGGTTGATCAGGCAGACCTTGATCTCGCCGCGATAGCCGGCGTCGATGGTGCCGGGGGTGTTCACGACGGACAGGCCGAACTTCGCAGCCAGGCCGGACCGCGGGTGGATCAGCCCGACGGTGCCGATCGGCAGCGCCACCGCGATGCCGGTTCCGACCAGCACCCGCCTGCCCGGTTCGATGGTCACGTCGGAGGTGGTGCACAGGTCGACGCCGGCGTCACCGGCGTGGGCCCGACGCGGCACGGGGATTCCCGGGTCGAGACGGCGAAGCGGGATGGCTGGTAGCTCGGTCACGTGGACCGAGACTACCCGTGCAGGCGACTACTCTGAACGACGTGTCTGAATCATCTCGTCCCGGGGCCGCCGCCCGCAGCGCGACCGGTTCCCCGGCCTACTCCGAACGTCTGTGGGTGCCTCTGTGGTGGTGGCCCCTCGGCTTCGGTGTGGCCGCCTTGCTCGCCGCCGAGCTGAACATGGCAGCTCGCGCCCTGCCGGATTGGCTGCCCTACGTGGTCCTGCTGATCGTTCCGGTGTGGATCCTGTGGTGGCTGTCCCGGAAGGAGATCCGGGTGGTCGGCGGTGAGCTCGTCGTCGACCGCGCTCACCTGCCGATCGACGTGATCGCCCGCGGTGTCGTCGTTCCCGCCAGCGCGAAGAGTGCAGCCATGGGCCGGCAGCTCGATCCGGCCGCCTACGTCTCCCATCGGCCGTGGGTGGGCACGATGGCGCTGGTCGTCCTGAACGATCCGGACGATCCGACACCCTATTGGCTGGTCAGCACAAGGCGGCCAGCAGAACTGCTGGCCGCCTTGGGATGTGCGGACACCTCGAAGAGCTGACACGGCCACGTTCTCTCCGGGGACCGCGGGGCCGTGTCTCCCGCTGTCCCCGGCGCAGCCGTCAGGCCGCGCAGTCCCGGCAGATCAGGACGCCGTTCTCCTCGCTCGCGAGCCGGCTCCGGTGGTGAACCAGGAAACAGCTCGAGCAGGTGAACTCGTCGGCCTGCTTCGGAACGACCCGGACCGACAGTTCCTCACCGGAGAGGTCTGCTCCGGGAAGTTCGAACGATTCGGCCGTATCCGATTCGTCGACGTCTACGACCGCGGACTGCGCCTCGTTGCGTCGCGCCTTCAGTTCCTCGAGTGAATCCTCCGACACCTCGTCGCTGTCGGTTCGCCTCGGTGCGTCGTAGTCAGTCGCCATATCCTCTTACCTCTAGTCCTCGTGCCGATGCTCTTCCGGCGAGCCCTGTTGGTGCTCTCCGGCCAGGGCAACGCCCGACTGTCACGGGAAGTTCCCGCTGGTGGTGTCCCGGTCTCGGACATACCCGGGGCTTCCGTTTCCGAACCCTTGTGGCCGCCTCCCTCGACGACCGGGCCGCCGAACAATAGCCGACGGAGAGGCGAATTTCTCAACCGTTTCGGGCGTGTGCGCGAATTGACGATCAATTGTCATCAACACCACAGCAACTTGAGACATTCCTGGGGCCGACCGCCTCCTCGTGACACGCGGGTGCGACCTCTACAGTGATGTCCGCACCCCACACAGAACGACGAGAGGCAGGGCGGCGTGGTTTCCCTGATCACCGAGGGCAGCGCGACGGACAAGCGCGGCCGGCCCTTCGTCCGGCGACGCACGGCCCCGGTCGCCGTCCTGTTCGCGATCCTGGCGGCGATCACGATGGTGGTCTGGATCTCGGTGTTCTCGTCGTCGGAGCCGGACACGACGACGGTCGCGTGCAATGCCCCGCCGACCGCGGCGACCGAACCGGGCGGGCCCGAGCCGGCGCCGCTCGGGGAGGTCGTGAGCCGCTCGACGCTGCTCGACGTGGAACCCGCCCCGGTGGCCGCGACCCGGGTGCGCGTGTTCAACGCCAACGGCGAACGTGGTCAGGCCACGCACGTCGCGGCCCAGCTCGGTGACTACGGCTTCGCGAGCGCTCCCGACGTGCAGGCCGGCAACGACCCGGTCTACGTCGATCAGAACATGCAGTGCCACGGTCAGATCCGGTTCGGTCCCGACGGGCTCGCCGCCGCCAGCACCGTCTGGCTGGTCGCGCCGTGTGCCGAACTGATCCAGGACACCCGCACCGACGACACCGTCGACCTGGCGCTGGGCACCTACTCGCGCGAGATCTCCCCCAACGCCGACGCCGAGGAGGTCCTGCAGGCACTGCGGGAGGCGCCGGTCGACGGGCAGACCGCTCCGCTGGACATCGATCTGCTCGCCGCCGCACGCACGGCACGCTGCTGAGCGCTACCCCCGCCGGGACGTGATCGGAGCGTCGGCTCCGATCTCGGTCAGCATGGCCAGGAACTCCTCGGCGATGCCCGGAGCGGCCGCCACGGTGAGTTCCCCGTCGGTACCGAACCCGGCGGGCAGCCGGAGCGACGCTCCCGCCTCCGCAGCGACGAGCGCACCGGCCGCCCAGTCCCACGGATTCAGCCCGTGCTCGTAGTGGGCGTCGAGCCGGCCCGCCGCGACCATGCACAGGTCGAGCGCGGCGGCGCCGATCCTCCGGATGTCGCGCACCCGTGGCAGCAACTCGGCGACGAGCCGGCCCTGGTGGGCCCTGCGGTCGGCGTCGTAGGAGAACCCCGTCGCCACGAGGGCCAGCCGCACGTCGGTGACCGGCGTGCAGCGCAGGGTCGTGACGATGCCGTCCGCGGTGGTCAGCGTGGCTCCGCCACCGGCCGCCGCCGAGTACGTGTCGCCCGTGGTCACGTCGACGACCGCCCCGGCGACCGAACGTCCGTCGATCTGCGCGGCCACCGACACCGCGAACGCCGGGATCCCGTACAGGAAGTTCACCGTGCCGTCGACGGGGTCGACGACCCACCGCACGCGGAACTCGCCCGTCGCGGCATCGCCGCCGCCTTCCTCACCCAGGAATCCGTCGCCCGGGCGCAGCTGCGTCAGCCGTCGGCGGATCAGATCCTCGCTCTCGGTGTCCGCGATCGTGACGGGATCGGTGATCGTCGACTTCGTCCGGACCGCACCGGCCTCGGCGGCGGGATCCGACCCGAACAGTTCGCGTCGGCGGGCACGGACGTGGGTGGCGGCTTCCACCGCCACCGCCACCGCCACCGCGCGCAGCGCCTCGTGATCGCCGGAGTCGGCCGCCTCGGTGACATCGGGGACGCGGACCGCGTCGGTGACATCGGAGCCGCGGAGGGCGTCCGGTGGCTGGAATTCGCTCACCCGCCCATCCGAACACACGCCACGCCCGCACACCACCCACGGCCCGGCCCGGTTCGCACTAATGTGACGGCACGAGCGACGCCCATCCACACACGACAGGGAGCACGAGGATGACGCAGGAAACCCGCCCCGACGCGGCGAATCTCGGTTTCGGCATCGACATCGGCGGCAGCGGCGTCAAGGGCGGCGTCGTCGACCTGTCCACCGGACAGCTGGTGGGCGAGCGCATCAAGATCCTCACTCCCCAGCCGGCGACACCCGCCGCCATCGCCGGCACGGTCACCGAGATCGTCGCCGAGGCCGGATGGCAGGGCCCTGTCGGTCTGACCCTTCCGAGCGTGGTGCGGGGCGGCGTCGCCCTGACGGCCGCGAACATCGATCCGTCCTGGATCGGGACCGACGCGCGTGCGCTGTTCTCGAAGGCACTCGGCGGGCGCGAGGTGACGGTCCTCAACGATGCGGACGCGGCCGGTATCGCCGAGGACCGGTTCGGGGCGGCGAAGAACGTGAAGGGTGTCGTGATCCTGCTGACGTTCGGCACCGGCATCGGTTCGGCGGTGCTCAACCACGGGGTGCTGCTCCCGAACACCGAATTCGGTCACATGGAGATCGACGGCAAGGAAGCCGAGCATCGCGCGTCGTCGAAGGTGAAGGAGGACCGGGACTGGTCCTACAAGCGATGGTCCGAGGAGGTTTCCCGGGTGCTGTCGCGGTTCGAGGCGCTGCTGTGGCCGGATCTGTTCGTCGCCGGCGGCGGCATCAGCCGCAAGAGCGACAAGTGGATTCCGTTGCTGACGAACACCACGCCCGTCGTACCGGCCGAACTCCGCAACACCGCAGGCATCGCCGGAGCCGCATACGCTGCGGAAACAGGCGTCACTCCCTGAGTCCGCCACATCGATCGTCACGACGATCGTTACAATGGTGCACAGCCGGCCGTGAACCGGTCCGATCCCGACAGACCTCTCCGCCGGAGCTACTCTGGCGCGACGCCGCACTACCTCGTCACGAAAGGGCGTACGTGGCAGCCACCGACATCCACACCGCTGATTCTTCCGCCGAATCGGCACCCGTCTCGGACGCCGCGGGCGCCGCCGCGGACCCCGCGACCGGTACCGCACCCGCCACGAAGCGGCCGGCGAAGAAGGCCGCAGCCAAGAAGGCCCCCGCGAAGAAGGCCGCAGCCAAGAAGGCCCCCGCCAAGAAGGCCGCGAAGAAGACCACCGCGAAGAAGGCCGCTGCCAAGAAGGCGACGAAGGCGGCCGGCGAAGAGGACTTCGACGGCGACGACACCGACCTCGAAGATCTCGACATCGGCGAGGACGACCTCGAGGGTGCCGAGGAGATCGTCGTCGAGGACGAGGACACCGACACCGACGAGCCCAGCGAGAAGGACAAGGCGTCCGGCGACTTCGTGTGGGACGAGGAGGAGTCCGAGGCCCTGCGGCAGGCCCGCAAGGATGCCGAGCTCACCGCGTCCGCCGACTCGGTTCGCGCCTACCTCAAGCAGATCGGCAAGGTCGCGCTGCTCAACGCCGAGGAGGAGGTCGAGCTCGCCAAGCGCATCGAGGCCGGCCTGTACGCGACCTACCGGATGCAGGAGCTCGCCGCGAAGGGTGAGAAGCTGCCGGTCGCTCAGCGCCGGGACATGAACTGGATCTGCCGCGACGGCAACCGCGCGAAGAACCATCTGCTCGAGGCGAACCTGCGCCTCGTCGTCTCGCTCGCGAAGCGCTACACCGGCCGCGGCATGGCGTTCCTGGATCTCATCCAGGAGGGCAACCTCGGTCTGATCCGTGCCGTCGAGAAGTTCGACTACACCAAGGGCTACAAGTTCTCCACGTACGCGACGTGGTGGATCCGTCAGGCCATCACCCGCGCGATGGCCGACCAGGCCCGCACCATCCGTATTCCGGTGCACATGGTCGAGGTCATCAACAAGCTCGGCCGTATCCAGCGTGAGCTGCTCCAGGATCTGGGTCGCGAACCCACGCCGGAGGAGCTCGCCAAGGAAATGGACATCACGCCGGAGAAGGTGCTGGAGATCCAGCAGTACGCGCGTGAACCCATCTCGCTCGACCAGACGATCGGCGACGAGGGCGACAGCCAGCTCGGCGACTTCATCGAGGACTCCGAGGCCGTCGTGGCGGTCGACGCCGTGTCCTTCACGCTGCTGCAGGATCAGCTGCAGTCGGTGCTCGAGACGCTGTCCGAGCGCGAGGCCGGCGTCGTGCGGCTGCGGTTCGGCCTCACCGACGGCCAGCCTCGTACGCTCGACGAGATCGGTCAGGTCTACGGCGTGACGCGTGAACGCATCCGCCAGATCGAGTCGAAGACGATGTCGAAGCTGCGGCACCCGTCCCGCTCGCAGGTGCTGCGCGACTACCTCGACTAGAGCACCCATCTCGGAATGCAGTCAGGGCCACCCTTCCGGGTGGCCCTGACTGCGTTCGGAGGTGGTCAGAGAAGATCCGGCTCGGGACCGGGCGTTTGGGCCGGCTGCCCGGATCGGCGGCTCGCCACGGCGCGCATCACGGGTTCGACGACGCGGGCCGCGACCGGGCCGAGCACCGCGGTGATCATCACGTAGGCGGACGCGATCGCCGCGAGTTTGTTGTCGACGTGACCGGACGCGACGCCCAGTCCCGCGATCACGATGGAGAACTCACCGCGGGCGATGAGCGCGGCACCCGCGCGGGCACGGCCCATGACAGCGATGCTGTGCTGCCGTGCGGCGATCCACCCGGTCGCGAGCTTCGTCAGCGACGTGACGACGGCCAGCAGCACCGCCCACCCGAGGACCGGCGGAATCGCCGTCGGGTCGGTGTTGAGGCCGAAGAACACGAAGAAGATCGCGGCGAACAGATCACGCAACGGCTCGAGCACCCGCGACGCGTTGTGCGCCGTCGACCCGGAGATGGCGATACCCAGCAGGAACGCACCCACTGCGGCCGAAACCTGCAGCGCCGAGGCGATACCCGCGACGAGCAGCGCCGCGCCGAGCAGTTTCAGCAGCAGGGTTTCCCGGTCCGGACTGTCGAGAACGAGCGAGACGTAGCGGCCGTACTTCAGCACCAGGACCAGCACGACGGTGACCAGCCCGAGCGAGATCGCGACGGCTTCGAGTCCGCCGAGCAGACTCACCCCGGCCAGGATCGCGGTGAGGATCGGCAGGTACACGGCCATGGCGAGATCCTCGAAGACGAGGATGGACAGCACGATCGGGGTTTCCCGGTTACCGAGCCGGCCGAGGTCGTCGAGGACCTTCGCGATGATGCCGGACGAGGAGATGTAGGTGACGCCGGCGAGCACGAACGCGCCGATCGGACCCAGTCCGAGCATGAGCGCGAGGACTGCGCCCGGGGTCGCGTTGAGGACGAGATCGATGATTCCGGCCGTGCGCGACCGGCGAAGTCCCGTGACCAGTTCGCTGGCGGTGTATTCGAGCCCCAGCAGCAGCAACAGCAGTACCACGCCGATTTCGCTGGCGAGGTGGCTGAACTCGCTGATGTCGCCGAGCTGGATGAACCCGCCGTTGCCGAAGCACAGGCCACCGATGAGATAGAACGGGATCGGCGACATGCCGAACCTGGCTGCGACACGCCCCAGGACCCCGAGCGCGAAGAAGACCGCACCCAGTTCGATGAGTGCGAGAGTCGTCGAATTCATGCGTGCGGGTCAGCCGTTCCGCAGGATCTTGGCCGCGGCGTCGAGGCCGTCCGCGGTGCCCACTGCGACGAGGATGTCACCTCCGGTGAGGATGAAGTCCGGTTTCGGGGAGGGCGCGACCTGTCCCGCGCGCATCACCGCGACGACCGAGACGCCGGTCCGGGTGCGCAACGCGGTGTCGCCCAGGACCGCGCCGTCGAAACGCGAGCCTTCGTGGACGTGGAGCTGGCGGGTGATGATCCCCGGCAGGTCCCGGTGGTCCTCTTCGAGCTGGGCGACGAGTTGCGGTGCGCCGAGCAGGTTGCTCAGCGTCGCCGCCTCCTCGACGGTCATCGGAAGGGAGGCGGCGCATGCGTCCGGGTCGTCGGCCTTGGAGATGATCAGGTCGGAATGGCCGTCCCGGTGGGTGATGACCCCGATCCGGCGTCCCGATGCCAGCTCGAAATCCTTGCGTACTCCAATGCCTGGTAGCGGCGTCACGTCGACGTTCATTCCGCAAGGGTAGGACTGCCCCGCGACAGCTCGCAGTCAGGGCTCACCTCTGCCCCGGATCGAGCGGTTCCGCGCGAGCGGTTTCGGGGACGGCGCGGCTCACAGGGCCGCGAATCGCCCGTCCTCACCCGGCTCGTACGGGGTCACGTCCACGACCGCTCCGACCGGCAGCGGACCGTACAGATGCGGAAAGCGCATCGATTCGGGATCGCCGGGCACACCGGGCTCGTACTGCACCGGATCGGACAGCCGTTCCGGTGCGACGTGGAGCAGGACCAGGTCGCGACGCCCGGAGAACAACCGGTTCGCCGGCAGGTGCACCTGCTCCGGTGTGGACAGATGCACGAAGCCCACCGACTCCAGCGAATCCGGGGCCACGACCCCGTCCCGCTGCGCGGCAGACCACTCGTCCCGGCTGCAGATGTGCAGCAGATTCCCGGTCACCGGCACTCCTTCCGCTGCGCTGTGAGCGAACAAACACTCGGCATATATGTCCACGTCCTGGGCTTTTGCAGCCGTTCACGTGAAACGCGCCACCATCGTGCGCCCAGGGGAACAACACATGAACGCGCATCGTCTGACAGAGTAGATCTACCGCGCCACCCCGGCGCGGCGGACCAGACCCCAGGCGACCGACTCAGTGGTGGCCAGTTTGGAGGAGTCATGCCCGGTACCTTGACCAGCCCGAAGTTGACCGCTGCCGACCGGTGCGACCGGTGCAGTGCCGCCGCTCGCGTCCGCGCCGTTCTGGCCACCGGTGGTGAGCTGTTGTTCTGCGGACACCACGCCAAGGAACACACCGACCGCCTCCGCGAGATGGGTGCCACGATCGTCACCGAGGACGACGCCACCGCAACCGTCTGATCCGCCGTCCGGAGCCGCAGGCTCGGACCCGACCCCCGAAGCGGGCGCCCACACCGTGGGCGCCCG
>NZ_JBSFRH010000009.1:0-151788 GCF_053589135.1 Rhodococcus sp. NPDC003382 | reverse complement strand
GCGCCGTCCTGGAACAGCACCCCGAACAGCTTGCGGATCTCGTAGAGCTCCTTGCTCGAGCACTGCAGGATGTCCGTGCCGTCGATGACGATCGATCCCTGCTCCGGGCGGAGCAGGCCGATCAGCGACTTCAGGAACACCGACTTACCTGTACCGGACGGGCCCAACAGCGCGCTGACCTCACCCGCGGGCAGCGTCAGCGTCACATCACCCCAAATTCGTTGTGAGCCGAACGACTTCGTGAGTCCTTCGACCGAGACCTCGACACCCATCGGTTCCCTCCCGTTCGCCGCTGCTTCGGCGCGTGCCGTCGGCAGCGACTGTCAGCGAATCATCATGTGTTGACACAGGTTCGGCACTCTTGCGGCCTCGCCGGGCTTCACACGGGCCGCGCGCTGGGACTCGATGTGACCAAAGTCCCGATCGCCGATAACTGTGATTCAAAATACGAATATTGTCAATCGTTGCGTCGTCGTGTCTCACCCCCGAATTCACCCCGTCTCAGGAGAACTGGACAAGTCGCCATGAAGCGGACATTTCGACGCTCTGCCGACCGCCACTAGCGGCCCAGAGTCGCCGGCTCACCCCGCGCCACCGACACCATGTCTCCGACGCTCACGACCTTCACCCGGGGCCGTCCGGCCGAGCGTCCCTCCCCTCGCTCGAACGCGTCGATGCGACGCCATCCCTGCAGGTCGATGTAGTCGGGGTGGCGGGCGCACACAAGCTCCGCAAACGCCTTACGGTCACAGACCGGCGGTGTGTGCAGGCCGTTTACGAAGTCACCGACGATCGCGGCGGCAGTCTCCGCCGAACACACCTTGTTGGATCCGATCACACCGCTCGGCCCACGCTTGAGCCATCCGGCCGTGTAGACGCCGGGAACGCGGTCGCCGGACTCCGGATCGATCGCCGCGCCCGCCGCGTTGGGGATCACCCCGCGGTCCTCGTCGAACGGCACGCCCGACTGACGCATGCCCCGGAATCCGATCGACCGGAGCACCAACCCGGTCTCGATGTTCTCCAATTCGCCGGTGGCACCCTCGAGCGTATTCACCGCGGTTCTCAGAGACTCGACGCGTCCGTTTCCGAGTACTTCGACGGGCGATCGCAGGAACTGGAGATGGATGCGGCGCCGGCCCGGCGCGGGTTCCGTCGCGGCGTACCGCGTGAGAATGTCGGCTCGAATCCGTTCGAGCGCAGACATTTCGGCACTTTCGGTGCCGATATCGGAGGCCGTCACGTCGACGCCCGGGAGGTCGCCGAGGCCGAGCAGTTCCGGTGTGCTGAACGCCGCCGCGCCCGCTCCCCTGCGGCCGAGCACGACAACCTCCCGAATCCGGCTCGCAGCAAGCGCTTCCAGCGCGTGTGCGGCGATGTCCGTCTTCAGCAGCCGGGACACATCGGACGTGAGAACGCGGGCGACGTCGAGCGCGACGTTGCCGTTGCCCACGACCACCGCGCGCTCGCACGACAGATCCACCCGCAGGTCCGCGTAGTCGGGATGACCGTTGTACCAGGCGACGAACTCGCGAGCGGACATGCTGCCCGCCAAGTCTTCTCCCGGCACTCCGAGTGCACGATCCCCGGTGGCGCCGTTCGCATACACGACGGCGTGGTGGTGGCGCAGAAGATCCTCGTGCGTGAGATGACGCCCGACCTCGACGTCGAGATAGACGTCGATGTTCCGGCGCCCCATCATCCGCGTGAACGTGCCGGCGATGTTCTTCGTGGAACTGTGGTCGGGTGCGACGCCGTAGCGGACGAGTCCACCGGGCACCGGGAGCCTCTCGATCATCGAGATCTCGACGTCGAGGCCCCGGTGCGACGTGAGTGCCTCCGCCAGGTAGCACGCCGACGGCCCGCTCCCCACGATCGCGACGCGCAGCACACCCGCCCCCGCGGACACCTTCGGCAGCTCGACGGCGGGCATCGGATCAGGCGTCGGATTGTCTTGGTAGTAGGCGGCATTCATGTCGACGAACGGCTGCATCTCGGGCGTGAGGTCCTCGGGCGGCACGATCGCGTCGACCGGGCATTCGTCCACGCAGGCGCCGCAGTCGATGCAGGCCTCGGGGTCGATGTAGAGCATCTCGGTGCGACCGCGGGTTCGCTCCTCCGGGGTCGGGTGGATGCAGTTGACCGGGCAGACCGCCACGCATCCCGCATCGTTGCAGCACGGTTGTGTCACCACGTGCGCCATCGTTGATCACTCCTCGTAACAGCTGTTGTTCTTCGTGTCCGGTCGGTCTCACACGATGCGGCGGGCCCGCATGTCGGGGAAGACGTCTCCGATGCGGACCACGTCGCCGGTGGTCGGCGCGTGGACCATCTGGCCGCCGCCGATGTAGATGCCGACGTGCCCGGGGCCGGCGGACTGCCAGTTCCCGAAGACGAGGTCGCCGGGGCGGACTTCCGCGAGCGGAACCTCGACGCCGACGTGCCACTGAGTCTCGGACGTGCGCGGCAGCGCGATACCGGTGGCGGCGTGCATCGCGAACGATGTGAGCCCGGAGCAGTCGAAGCCGCCGCCGGACGGTCCGTCGATGTTGCCGCCACCCCACACGTACGGCAGGCCCAGGTAGCGGAACGCGGCGTCGATGACCCGCTGACCGATGTCGTTCGCGACGGGCAGGCCGAGTGCCCCGAAGGGCGCGAGGAGCCGCTCGAACACGGGCCGGGCGGCGAGGATCCTCGCGACGTAGGGCTTGGTCTGGTTCTCGTAGTCGGGCAGGCCCGACGGCATCCCGCCCGAGCGCAGGACCGCGCCGAGCCCGGCGTTGTACGAGGCGAGCGTGAGTCCCAGGGTGTCTCCGGTGACGCGACCCTCGCTCTTCCATGCCTCGATGCGAGACCAGTTGTCGCACAGCAGGTGACCGGACGCCATCACCGGGTCGGCGACGCCGAGGACATCGGCCTTGCCGTCGCCGTCCGCATCCTTCCCGTAGGCATCCCACGTGCCGGGCATGAACTGCCCCGGTCCACGCGCCCCGACCGGCGAGATCGGCGCGGTGGGGCCATAGCGGAAGCCGTTCTCGACCGAGTAGAGAGCGGCGAGTACGGGCGCGGTGACACCCTCGCAGATCGAGCCGGCCTTCTTCAGCCACGGCGCGAACACGGCGATGGCTCCGATCGGGGCGGGTGACGTGCCGGGGACGATCGCGGGAATCTGCGGGAGAACCGCGGGTGCACCCGCAGCGGGCGTACCGGTCGAGGTACCGAAGTCGATGCCCCACGGGTTGGGTCGCGCCGCGGGGGCCGCGATCGTGGGCGCGCCGGACGGCGCGGGCGATACGGCGACATCGGTCTCGGTGGCCGACGATTCGGGCGTGTGCGGATCGGTCACGCCGGCGAGAAGCTCCTGGGTATCGGCCACAGCCTGCCGGGCCGGGGCCTGCACCTCCACGGGCAGCGAGGCGAACGCATCGTCGAGTTGTGCGCCGAGGTCGGCCGCGCCCTGCTCGATCGACGCGGCGAGCGCGGCCGCGGGTTCCTGGACTTCCTCGGGTACATCGACGCCGAGCACTGCGGTGCTGACGGCGGAGGCCACTGCCACGATCAACGACGACGGATCCACTGTCATGGTGGGGTAACCCTCTCGGATCGATGGAGTCCACGTCGTCGATCTCCGCCTACGGGGCGGGCTGGGATTCTCCGCTGATTCTCGCGGTCGACCGGACGTCGTGGATAACAAGATACAAAGTTCGTATTTTGTTATACAGCATGTGAGCTGGACCACGCAACCAATGCTATGCCATGAAATGGCAACGGCCCGTGGACAATAAGTCCACGGGCCGTTGAAATTCGGACCGGAGGTTGCGGGATTGCTAGCGCATGACCTCCACCGGAGTGGAGACGATCCCGGGCAGAAGGAGGTTGGTGAGCAGGCGCTTGTTCTCGGGACCGGTCGGATCACCGAAGTCCATGCGTCCCACCAGAATCAACTCGACCAGAGTGATCCAGTTGCAGATCTCGATGTCGGTGATCCCCTCCCGGATCTCCCCGCGCTCGCGAGCCGCATCGATGAGCGGAGCCCACATCTCGTACGTCAATCGGGATGCGAGACCGGAACTTCCGGCGAGCGCGGTCCGCCGGCCGGCATGCTCCGGGCTGACGATCAGGCGGATCACCATATCCCGGCGGCCCTGGTCCACGAGATACAGGAGGCCGTCGACCACCTGTTCGGCGAACGTGTCCCGATCCGAGACATATTCGCGGGCCTGCTCGAAGAGCCTGCGGGATCGGGCTTCGATCATCGACGTCATCAGGGTGTCGCGATCACGGAAGTACCGGTAGATCGTCGGTCGCGACACACCGGTTTCCTTCGCGACGTCGTCGATCGTCGTCTTCGCGATACCGAATCTCTGGATCGCGGTTTCGGCTGCCCTGAGGATCTGCGAACGTGCAGCCTCCGGGTCCTCGCTGAGGACACCGTGACGTCGCGCCATGTGCCCTCCTCGGCCGATCGATACCCAGTCCGCCCCGACGATACCGCAGCCGTACCGGTCGGCACGGCGGCGGCACCGCCGTGAGCGGTCGCTCGCCTACCGGGTCCGTCTGCCCTCGGAGCCGGCAGGCGAGCGGTGGGTCAGGCGGTCGGTGTGAACCTGATGGGCAGGCGCATGCAGCCGCGGACCTGGCTGGCATGGAGGACCGGCGGATCCTCCGCGATCAGCGAGTAGTCCGGGATCCGGCGGTGGAGTTCCTCGAGCGCGATGGTCAGCTCGATGCGGGCCAGGTGGGATCCGAGGCACCGGTGCGGACCGCCTCCGAACGACAGGTGCCGGTTCGGGCGACGATCGAGGATGAGCTCGCCCGGATCGTCGAACTCCTCGGCGTCGCGATTGGCCGAGCAGAGGGTCAGGATGAGCTGATCCCCCTCCCTGATCTGCACCCCGCCGAGCTCGACGTCGCGGGTCGCGCGCCGCCCGGGAGTCACGGGTGCTTCGAAGCGCAGGATCTCCTCCACCGCACTGGGGATGAGGGTGTCGTCCTCGATCAGGGCCTGACGCTGCGCGGGGTTGTTGTACAGGTGGATGATCGACCACGCGAGCGCGCCCTGCGTCGTGTGCAGGCCGGCGATCAGCAGCAGGAAGAACATCCGGTACAGCTCTTCGTCCGTGAGGAGCCGCTTGCCACCCTCGAGCTCCACTTCCGTGTGGATGAGCGTGGAGGTGATGTCGTCGCCCGGGTTCTCCCGACGCTCCTGCACCATCTTGTGGAAATAGCCGAACATCTCGAACCCGGCCGCGACCTGCGCCTGCTGGTTCTCCTCCGGGCTCAGCCCGGGCTTGCCCAGGAGGACGGTGTCGGTGGCCTCGGTGAACAGCGGCGCGTCCTCGAGGGGCCAGTCCATGAGCGCCAGGAACACGCGGGTGGGCAGCTCGTGAGCGAACTCCGTGATGAATTCCGCCTCGCCCTTACCAGCGAAAGCGTCGATCAGGTCGTTGGTGTGGGCGCGGATCTGCTCCTCCAGCGCCTTCATCCGGTTCGGGCTGAACAGCGGCTGCATCGCCAGGCGGTAGCCGGTGTGCTCCGGCGGATCCAGCTCGATCGGGATGAACTTACCCATGCCACCGGGGCCGGTGACGAGGTTGTTCGGGTAGCTCGAGAAGGTCTCCGGGTCGCGGAGGACTTCGTGGATCTCCTTGTAGTGCGTGACGATCCAGTGTCCGCCGTGCGCGGTGGAGTACACGACCGGGCCCTTCGCCGCCAGCTCGGCGACCCGCTCCTGCACGGTGTCGACAGGCTGCGCGAGCGTCTGGTCGTAGATGTCGAAGTCGACGACGAGTTCGTCGGGTACCGACTTTTCGGTGGTTGTCATCAGGTGTTCCTCGGGCCGGAATCCTCAGCGGGATTCGATGGTCAGCGCTCGCTCGGGGCAGACGACGGCCGCGGCTTCCGCGGCGGGCACGTCGTCGTCGGACAGAAACTCCTTCAGGAGAACGGGATATCCCTGGTCGTCGCAGTCGATCAGCTGCGGGGAGGTCGAGTAGCACAGGCCGTGACCGGCGCAGGCCGAGCGATCGACGACGAGTTGCCGCGTCTGTTGCCGGGTATCGGACACGATCCGATCCCTCCTTTCGAAAGCCTCTGCGCGCGAAATCAGTTGGATTCGAGCGTGGGCTTCAGTTCGTCCTCGGGGAACATCATCGCGACGCGGGAGAGAGTGCCGCCGTCCGTGGCCGGCAGGGTCAGACCCGTGATGTAGGCGGCGTCGTCCGAGATGAGGAACAGGGCGGCACGCGCGTTGTCGCCGAGTGACGGCGGGCGGTTGAGCTTGAGCGGGATCGGCGAGATGCCCGGATCCCAGGGGCCGGCGACCTCTTCGTAGGACTTGCCGACGACCGGAGTTCCCGCGGGCGCAAGGAAGTTCGGGGACATGCCGTGGGTGGGAGCGACGGCGTTGACGCGGATGCCGTACTTGCCGAGGTCCAGGCTCAGGCCGCGCACCAGGCCGTTGACGCCGGCCTTCGTCGCCGAGTAGAGCGCGATGCTGTGGTAGGCCGCGAAGGACGCTGCCGAGGAGGTCGCGAGAATGACACCGCCACCGTTGGCGCGGAGCGCCGGCACCGCAGCCTTGGCGGTGTAGACGACGCCGCTGAGGTTCACGCCGAGGACTGCCTGCCAGTCGGCGTCGGTCAGGTCCTGGAATTCGACCTGCTCACCACCGGCGACGGACGGGACACCACCGCGCGAGACGATGCCCGCGTTGGCCCAGGCCACGTCGAGCTTGCCGAAGCGATCGACCGTGGTGGCGACCGCGTCGACGACCTGCTGTTCTTTGCTGACGTCGGCGGTGATCGCGATGGCCTCGCCACCCTGCTGCTCGACGAGTTCGACGGTGCCCTTGGCGCGCTCGGGGTCGATGTCGACGACGGCGATCTTGGCGCCTTCGGAGGCGAACAACTGGGAGGCCTCGCGACCCAGTCCGGAACCCGCACCGGTGATGAGAACGACCTTGCCTTCGAGTTTCATGCGAGCTCCTCTGCTCATGGGCTGCTGGGAATTCGGTAAATACACTGGGCGGCAAGCGGTTCCGACCCTCCTGCCGTTTCAGGGCCCGGAGTGGATGCCGTCGTCCCACCTCAGCGAGGGGCTTGCCGCGTGTGACCCAGATTACCGCCACGCTACAGCTGACGTCAATCGAAATTTGTAAAGTGCTTTGTGAGCGATCGAAAAAAGCGGCCGGCCCCGTCCCGTGGAGGGAAGGGGCCGGCCGGGTGGTCGCGGACCGAAAGCCGCTGGGCTGCTTCGAAACCTACCGATCGACGACGGCAGAGGCCGTCACGCGGACTGCGCCACGATGCTGGGCAGCAGGAAGTTCGTGAGCATCCGCCGATTCTCGGGGTCCTCCTCCGAGCTGAAATCCATGCGCCCGACCAGGACGAGCTGGACGAGCGCGATCCACTCGCAGATCTCCTCGTCGGTCAGACCCTCCCGGATCTCGCCGCGCTCGCGCGCCTCCGCGAGCAACGGTGCCCACATCTCGTATGTGAGCCGCGCCGCCAGACCGGTGCTGCCGACCAGCGCGGTCGCGAGATCCATGTGCTCGGGGCTCACGATGAGCCGGACGATCGGATCGTGACGGCCCCGTTCGACCAGGAAGATCAGGCCGTCGACGATCTGATCGGCCAGTGTCTTCCGTTCGCGGAGATACGCGCGCGCCTTGTCGAACAACCGACGCGATCGCGCCTCGATCAGGGCCGTGATCAGTGAGTCCCGGTCGCCGAAGTAACGGTAGACCGTCGGCCTCGAAACACCCGCTTCCTTGGCGATGTCGTCCATCGTCGTCTTCGAGACGCCGTACCGCTGGAACATCGACTCGGCGGCCTTCAGGATCTGCGCGCGCGCCTCCTCCGTGTCGTCACTGAGGACGCTCCCCCTCCGTCGCGCCATTGCATTGCTCCTGAAATGTCGATTCCCGGCAGAAAAGTTTCGTTTGATGATACAAGATGCGTCACTTGTCAACGAGTCGGCGCGGGCCTGCCCGGACCACCGCACCCTGTGACACAAAGCGAAACGCCCCGGGAGGTCGACCCCCCGGGGCGTTCGCGACCCGCACAGGCGGGTTCTGTTCTCGTCGGCTACTCGAACAGATCGGGCAGTCCGTCGGACACCCTGTTCGGGAACTCGGGGTCGCGCTTGCCGAGAAACGCCTCGACCCCTTCCTTCACGTCGTCCGACGTGCCACGGACGTAGATGCCGATCGATTCGGCACGATGCGCGATCTCGGGTTCGGGTGCACCGAGCATCCGCCACATCAGCTGACGGGTCAGCGCGACCGAGACCGGCGCGGTGCCGGTCACGAGTTCGCGGGCGAGCTCGACCGCCCGGTCCAGCACCTGATCGGCCGGAACCAGCTCACGGACGAGCCCACGCTCGAGTGCTTCCTGGGCCGGCACCATCCGGCCACCCACCGTCCACTCGACCGCGGTCGAGATTCCCACCGCCCGCGGCAGGAACCACGTCGAGCAGGCTTCCGGCACGAGCCCGCGCCGCGCGAACACGAAACCGAATTTGGCTGTGTCCGCTGCGATTCGGATGTCCGCCGGCAGTGTCATGGTGACACCGACCCCGGCGGCGGGTCCGTTGATCGCCGCGATCACCGGCTTGAGCGACCGGTAGATCCGCAGCGAGACCTGTCCTCCGGTGTCCGGCGGGGCCCCTCCCGTCTCGGGATCGTCGCCGAGGACGAACGTGTCGCCACCGGCCGCGAGATCGGCGCCGGCGCAGAACGCACGTCCGGTTCCGGTCAGGACGACCGCCCGCACCGAGTCGTCCGCATCCGTCTCGTCGAAGATCGCGCCGAGCTTGTGGCACATCTCGTTGGTGAATGCGTTGAGCCGATCGGGTCGGTTCAGTCTGACGATCGCGATCTCGTCGCGACGTTCGAGGACGACGATGTCGTCGATTCCTGCTTCGGGCACTTGATTGCTTCCTTCCGGGGCCCGCGGACCTGTGTAGGTCAGCGCACCTTGTCGAAACGCTCCGACACGTCCTTGTACTCGGACCGGATCGCGGTCTTCGACAGCTTGCCGCTGGGGAGCCGCGGCAGCGGCTCGTCGCGGATCACGACGTAACGCGGAACCTTGTAATCGGCCATCAACCGGTCGCAGTGTTCGATGATCGTCGCCTCGTCGACACCGTCGCCGACGGTCACGATCGCTGCCGGGGTCTCGCCGAACCGCTCGTCGGACGCCGCGATCACCGCGACCTCCTGGACACCGGGGATCTCGCCGATGACGCGCTCGATCTCGACGGGCGAGACGTTGATGCCGCCGGTGATGATGAGGTCCTTGAGACGATCGACGAACTTGACGCGTCCCTCGGCGTCGAGGGTGCCGAGGTCGCCGCTGTGCAGCCAGCCGTCGCGCAGCGCGGACGCGGTGGACTCCTCGTCGTTCCAGTACCCGGGGGTCACGCCGGGACCGCGCAGCAGGATTTCGCCTTCCTCGCCCGGGTCGGCGTCGGTGCCGTCGTCACGGACGACCTTCAGTTCGGTGAAGATCGAGCCGGAGCCGCACGAGTCCGGGTGATCGAACGCCTCGGCGACGAGCGTCGCGGTCGCGACACCACCGGCTTCGGTCATGCCGTAGATCTGGCGCAACGCGACGCCCTTGTCGGCCCAGCGCTTCAGCAGCGCCGGCGCGACCGCGGCGCCACCGACGATCGCGGTGCGCAGCGAGGACAGGTCGGCCTTCTCGAATTCGGGTGCCCGCGAGATCGCCTCGAAGATGAGCGGCACACCGAAGATCGCCTGCACCTTGCGTTCGCCGAGGAGCGTGGCCGCCCGTCCCGGATCAAGTTCCTTCTCGATCACGAGGGTGCCGCCGAGGACGGTCGTCATGATCAGGCCCCACACCAGACCCGGGGTGAACACGAGCGGAAGCACCAGCAGCGACGTGGAGCCGGGCCGGAAGCCTTCCTCGGTGAGAGTGGCCTCGAAGACGATGTTGAGCAGGGTGCGGTTGGTGCAGATGACACCCTTGGACAGCCCGGTCGAACCGCTGGTGAACAGCAGTGCCGTCGGCTCGTCGGGGTCGAGGTCGACACGGAAGTCGTCCTGCTCGCCCTCGCGGAGCGGGGTGATGTCGTCGAACGTGAGCGTGGCGAAGGTGTCGCCGAGCTCTCGGGCCTCCTCGACCGTGCCGGTGAACTCGGCCGGTCCGATGACCAGGACGGCGCCGGCATCGTCGACCACCTTGCGGAGCTCGGCGGGCTTGAAACGCGGGTTGAGCGGAACGAGCACCGCACCGGCCTTGAGCACACCGAGCGCGACGACCGGCCAGGTCAGCGAGTTCGGGCCGAGCACGCCCACCCGCTCGCCGGGCTTGATTCCGCGATCGACGACGGCGCGAGCGATGCGGCTCGACCAATCCTGGAGCTCGCGATAAGTGAGGGCTTCGCCCGCGACGATGATCGCGTTCTGCTCGCCTTTGGTCTTCGCCCACCAATGCAATGCCGAGCCGACGGTGGTAGCCATGTCTCCCTTGCCTTTCCCGTACCGAGAAGAATCCGAATCGGGTTTGTCCCCAGAAGTTTTCAGCGCGAATGAATCGAGGAGACGGGGTCCTCACGTCGCGTGTGATCCACGCTATCCGCATTTCTGTGAGACGTCAATCAAAATCTGTTACTTGCAAAGCGCGGGACGCTCGCGACGAGTCCCGCAGCCAGTGCCGTCACTCCCCCGACCACGAAGACGGCCACATACGCTCCTTCGGAGGGAATGCCGGTCTCCGCGATCGTGTTCGACGCGAGCAGCGTTCCCACCAGCGCACCGGCCAGCGAACTGCCGAACGTCCGCGCGATTGCGTTGACACCGTTCGCAACACCGGTGTCCCGCAGCGGCACGTGCTCCACGAGCATCGCCGGCAGCGCGCCGTACGCGACGCAGACGAATGCATTGAGAATCGCCACCGCCGTGATCATCTGCCAGGTATGGTCGTGGGCCAGAATCAGGAACACGAACCCGCACACGCCGACGGCACACGCCGTCGCGAGAACCCGGTCTGCACGGAACCTGCGGACCAGGAACCCGCTGATCGCGGCCGCGACGACGCCCACGACCTGCCCCGGCAGCAGATACACCAGACTCGTCACGAGGACCGACGCGCCGAACCCGTACCCCGCGTCGCCGCGGGAGACCTGCACGAACATCGCAATCGCCAAGAACTGCACGAACATCGCGATGCCCACCAGGAACGCGGCGAGGTGCGCCGGTGCCACCGCGCGAGCCGTGAGAAGGGCCGGAGCCACCAGTGGTTCGGCGCACCGTCGTTGGTGCCGGTACCAGGCGACGAGCACGAGGACACCGCCGGCGGCACAACCGAGCGTCGGTACGGACACCCAGCCCCAGGTCCCGCCCTGCGCCGGTGCCAGCAGTAGCGCGGACAGGCCGATCGCGAGCCCGAGTGCGCTCCGGACGTCGAACCCCGCTCCGGCACCGGAACCGGCGCTGCGGGGCACCACCGCCCAGGCGATGACAAGAGCGAGCAGCGCGAGCACCACCAGCAACCAGAACACGCGGCGATAGTCGTCGCCCTCTCGGTAGAGCAGTCCGGCCGCGATCATTCCCGCACCGCCCCCGACGCTCATCGTTCCGGACATGACGCCGAGCGCGGGCGTGAGCCGATGCGAGCCGAGTGCGCTGCGCAGGACGGCAACCCCAATCGGGAACAGAGCGAACGAAGTCCCCTGCAGTGCACGGCCGGCGACGAGCACGGGCAACGAGTCCCACGCAACGCACAGCAAGGACCCCACGAGCACCACGCCGAGAATCCCGAGTAGTACCTTCCGTGGCCCGCGCCGGTCGGCAAGCCTTCCGAGCAGAGGGGTGGAAACGGTGGCGGCGAGGAGATTCGCCGTCACGATCCACCCGGCAGCGTTCGTACCCGCCTCCAGTTGCGTCGCCATCGCCGGCATCAGCGGCACCACGGCGGTTTGCATGACCGCCGTGATCATCACGACGAAACACAGTGCAGGAATCAGCACACCGGGCGGGACGGTGGGGTTGCGTACCCCTCCCCTCGCGGTGGCGAGTCGTTGGGTCACCATAGGCCGGATCTAGAGGTCCAGGGTGAGCTTCGCTGTGCAGCTGCGAGATACGCAAATCATCATGCAGTCGTTCTCGGCCTGCTCGTCTTCGGTGAGCACCGAGTCGCGATGATCCGGCACGCCGTCCAGCACGGCGGTTTCGCACGTGCCGCACGTCCCCTCGCGGCACGAGAACGACACGTCGACACCGGCGCGGAGTACCGCGTCGAGAAGGGTCTCCGACGCGTCGACGGTGATCGTCCTGCCCGATTGCCGGAGCTCGACGTCGAACGCCTGGTCGACGGCATCGGCCGGACGCTCCTTGGCCGCGAACCGTTCGACGTGCAGGGCGATACCGGCACGGTTGCGGCACTCGTTCTCGATGGCCTGCAGGAGCGGCTCCGGCCCGCAGCAGTACACGCCGGTGCCGGCGGCCACGGCGTCGAGCTCGCCCGCCAGATCGAGGAGGCCGTATTCGTCCTGGGGACGGAGCAGGACCCGGTCGGGATACCGGGCGGCGAGGTCGTCGGCGAAGGCCATGCTCGCGCGGGTGCGCCCGCCGTACAGCAGGCGCCAGTCGGCGCCGGCCGCTTCCGCGGCCCGCACCATGGGCAGCAAGGGGGTGATGCCGATTCCGCCCGCGACGAAGAGGTACGACTGCGCGGGCTCGAAGCGGAAGTTGTTGCGGGGACCGGCGATGCTGACGAGGTCGCCGATCTGCAGCGAGTCGTGGACCCACCGCGAGCCACCGCGCCCGTTCTCCTCGCGCAGGACCGCGACGGTGAGGCAGGTGTCGTCGGCCGGGTCGCCGCACAGCGAATACTGCCGGACCGTCGACTCGTCGATGATGATGTCGATGTGCGAGCCGGGATCCCATGCGGGAACGCGCCCACCGTCGGGGTCGGCGAATCGCACTGCCACGACGCCGTCCGCGACGACGTCCTTGCCGATCACCTGCATCTTGTCCTGCTCCGAGTTGCTGTGTGCGGCCATCAGTGCTCCCACTCCCCTGGACCTCGCCTACACGCTAATCTTATGTAATTAGTTTTAGGGCGCGCAAGGCGCACCCGCGACCACACCGCACGCAGCACCGGGAGAACACCGCATGACCTCGACAGATACCGCCCACCCCGCCGACTCGGTCCTCGACCTCTTCAGGCTCGACGGGTCCGTCGCCGTCGTCACCGGCGCCGGCAGCGGCCTCGGGGCCGGCTTCGCGCGCGCCCTCGCCGAGGCCGGCGCGGACGTCGTGATCGCCGCGCGCCGGCGCGACCGCCTCGAGGCCGTCGCCCCGGCGGTGGAGGCCACCGGCCGCCGCTGCCTCGTCGTCCCCACCGACGTCACCGACCCCGAGCAGTGCACCGCACTCGCCGAAGCCACGATCGCCGAGTTCGGCCGCCTGGACATCCTGGTCAACAACGCCGGCGTCACCCATTCCGCACCCTCGACACGCGAGCGGCCCGAAGATTTCCGCGCCGTCATGGACGTGAATCTGTTCGGCGCCTACTGGGCGGCGCAGGCATGCGGCCGCGTGATGAACCCCGGTTCGAGCATCGTGAACGTCGCGAGCATGCTCGGCCTGATCAAGTCGGTTCTCCCCCAGGCCGCCTACGCCGCGAGCAAGGCCGGTCTCATCGGCCTCACCCGGGATCTGTCCCACCAGTGGTCGCAGCGAAAAGGCATCCGCGTCAACGCGATCGCACCCGGTTTCGTCGAGACCGACCTGATCTCCGAGATGTCGTCGGATACGCTCGCGGAGTTCCTGCGCGGCTGCTCGCTCGGTCGCACCGCCACGCAGCGCGAGATCGACGCCGCTGTCGTGTTCCTCGCCAGCCGAGCCTCCGGCTACATCACCGGATCGACGCTCGCCGTCGACGGTGGCACCTCCGGACACTGATTTTCTCGGACACCGATTCCGACGACCAAGGGACGACACACCGATGACGATCTCCACCAGCACGACAAGGCTTCGCGGCGACCGGGTTTCACTGGCCGCCGATCTCTGGGAACCGGCCTCCGAGCAGAAGGGCACGGTCCTGTTGCTGCACGGAGGCGGGCAGACACGGCACTCGTGGCAGCGCACCGGAATCCGCCTCGCGAATCGGGGCTGGCGCGCCTACGCCGTCGACGCGCGCGGGCACGGCGACAGCGACTGGGCCCACGACGGCGACTACAGCAGCGATGCGCACGCCCGCGACATCCGCACGATCGCCGACGAACTCGGGGAACCACCGGTACTCGTGGGTGCGTCGATGGGCGGGATGGCCTCGCTCATCGCCGCGGGAGATCACCCGGGAGTCGCCCGGGCACTGGTGCTGGTGGACATCACCCCGAAATCCGAACCCGAGGGCCTGGCCAAGATCACCGGATTCATGCGGGCGGGACTCGCCGGCTTCGACAGCCTGCACGACGCGCTCGACGCGGTGATCGCCTACAACCCGCACCGGAGCCGTCCCCCGCGGCTGGAGGGACTGCGCAAGAACCTGCGTGAACGGGACGGCCGCTGGTACTGGCACTGGGACCCGCGGATGCTGTCCCACCGGACGAACCTTCCGGAAGCCGCCGCCGAGCGCGAAGCACGTGCACGGGCCGCCGCTCGCGGGGTCACGGTGCCGACCCTGCTCATTCGCGGGGCCCAGTCGGATGTGGTCAGCACCGAGGGTGCGCGCGAACTGCTCGAACTGATCCCCGGGGCACGGCACATCGACGTCGGCGGCGCGGGGCACATGGTGGGCGGCGACGACAACGACGTGCTGAGCCGGGGCCTGGTGGAGTTCCTCGAAGAGGCCGTGCTCACCGCGTGACCGCCGGGTCGACCGGAACGGATACGATTTCTTCCACCCTTCGAGCGGACCTGCCCGGAGGACCGTACTAGCCGAAAGCGAATGATGGCCCGACCGTCGAAGCCTCTCATCAGTCGCGCGTCCGCGGTGGCCGCGTCCATCGAGATCATCGACTCCGAGGGACTCGATGCGTTCAGCCTGCCGCGCCTGGCGAAGCACCTCGGGGTGCGGGCGCCGTCCCTCTACCACCATTTCGCCGACAAGTCGGAGATCCTCGCCGCGGTCGCGCAGGAGATCGCCGGCAACATCCCGCTGCCACGGCGCAAGCCCGGCCCGGGATGGCCCGAGTACTTCGTGACCCTGAGTTCGAACTTCCGCAAGTCGATCCTCAAGCATCGCAACGCCGCACCGATCCTGCTGCAGTACCTTCCCCGCGACCTGCTGATCGGCAGCTACGAGGACACCGCGCAGTTCCTGGAGAAGTCCGGGGTACCGGCCCGCCTGCACGTCCAGATTCTCGACGGCATGGAGCGGCTGACCCTCGGTGCGGTGCTGACCGAGGCCATGCGCAAGCCGAGCACGAAGAACACGATCTTCCCCCACGTCGATCCGGAATCGCAGCCGCTGCTCGCCCGGGCGCTCGCCGAGAACGAGTTCACCTCCCGCCAGCTGTTCGAGGAGATGATCCGCAGTTTCCTGTACGGGGTGATGCGCAGCGAGTCGGCCGGGCAGACCGAGGAACTGACGGTTTCGGCGAACTGAATAGGGCGACAAGCGCAACGATGCCCCCGCGGATCGAATCCGCGGGGGCGTCGCCTTTGTGGAGCCGTGTCAGGCAGGCATGTGGACGGTCTTGGTCTCGAAGAACTCCTCGAGGCCCTCGATGCCGCCTTCCCGGCCGAGGCCGGACTGCTTGTAGCCGCCGAACGGCAGGGTGAAGTCCATCGTCGCGGTGTTCACGCTGATGGTTCCGGTGCGGATGCGCCGCGCCACGTCGAAGCCGTGGTCGATGTCCTCGGTGTACACCGCACCCGACAGGCCGTACATCGAGTTGTTGGCGATCGCGATCGCGTCCTCCTCGTCCTCGTAGGTGATCACCGAGATGACCGGCCCGAAGACCTCTTCCTGCGCGATGCGGGAATCGGGTGCCACGTCGTCGAGCAGCGTCTGTGCGACGAAGAAGCCCTTGTCGAAGCCCTCCGGACGTCCGCCGCCGAGGACGACCTTGGCGCCTTCCTCCTTGGCGATGTCGATGTACCCGAGGACGCGGTCCTGCTGACGCTTCGACGCGAGCGGGCCGAGGAAGTTGGTCGGCTCCCACGGGTTGCCCATCGGCAGGGCGCCGTACGCGGCCTTCAGCGCTTCGATCACCTCGTCGTGCCGCTTGCGGGAGACGAGGACGCGGGTGAGGGCGATGCAGGCCTGACCCGACTGCATGCAGCCACCCATGGGCAGCGTCTGCAGCACGTGGTTGATGTCGGCGTCGTCGAGGATGATCGCCGCGGACTTGCCGCCGAGTTCGAGGGAGACCCGCGCGATGCGCTCGCTCGCCAGCGACATGATGCGACGGCCCGCGGCGGTGCTGCCGGTGAACGTGATGTGGTCGACGTCCGGGTTGGTGACGAGGGTCTCCGACACCTCACGATCGGCGCACAGCACGCTCACGACGCCTTCGGGGATACGGCCTTCCGCGACCAGCTCGGCGATGACGTCCGCGAACACGGACGGTGAGAGCGGTGCCTCCGGAGCGGTCTTGAGCACGACCGAGCAGCCGGCCGCGAGCGCCGGGGCGAGCTTGAACGCAATCGTGCCGACCGGGCCGTTCCACGGGATGATCGCCGCGACCACACCGGTCGGTTCCTTGACGATGCGGGACACGCCACCGCCGGCGCGGGGACGCTCCTCGCTGGTCTCGAACGTGCGGGCCACCGCGGCAACCGCCCGGAACAGACCACCGATCATCTGCTGGGTGGGTCCGCTGACACTCACGGGGACGCCGACCTCGACGACGCCGATGGTGGTGAGTTCGTCGAGGCGCTGTTCGAGGCGGTCGGCGATCTCGTCGATGACATCGGCGCGTTCGGCCATGGTGCGCGACGCCCACTCGCCCTTGTCGAACGACTCACGCGCCGCTGCAACCGCTTTGGCTACGTCGTCGACGGTAGCGGTGCGTACCCGCGCAACCTTCTCCTCGGAGAACGAGTCGACGACGTCGACCCATTCGTCGCCGGTCGAGTCGACCCAGCGACCGCCGATGAACACCTGCTCGCGGTCGGCGATCGCCGGGATCGTCGATGTCGTGGCTTCGGTGGTGGACATGCGTGAAAGCTCCTTCGCTTCAGCGGATGTTGTAGCCGGCGTCGACGGGGAACGTGACACCGGTGACGTAGCGGGCCTCGTCGGAGGCGAGGTAGACGACGGCGTTGCTGATGTCGACGGCCTCGACCAGCTCGACCGGCATCGGGTTCTTGTAGGACTCGTCCGCGGCCACATCGGGATTGGCGGTGAGGAATTCCCCGTATTCGGCGTTGGCGACCATCGGGGTGTTCACGCCGGTCGGGTGGATGGTGTTCACCCGGATGCTGTGCGGAGCCAGCTGTTTCGCGTAGATGCGCATGAGTCCGACGACGCCGTGCTTGGCGGCAGTGTATCCGACCTGACCGGGCAGGGTGTTCAGGCCGATGCTCGTGAGGCCGGCGGCGGAGCTCGTGATGATGATCGATCCGCCCTCGCCTCGCTGGACGAGATCCGGCACCGTCACCTCGAGCACGTGCCACACACCGGTGAGCATGGTGTCGATCGCGTCGTGCCAGGCCTGGCGCTGCTCACCGGGTCCGATGACCGGCATGATGCCGGCGTTGGGCAGCACGATGTCGACCTTGCCGAACTGCGCGATGCCCGCGTCGTAAGCCCGCTGGACATCCTCGAGATTGCGGACATCGCCCACCGACGTGACGATCGAGCCTCCGGCCTCCTTGACCAGACGCTCGGTCTCGGCGAGATCGTCGCTGGTGGCCATCGGATAGAACACGGTGGGGATCTGATCGCAGATGTCCATCGCGATGATCGACGCGCCCTCTTCGGCGAGCCGGACGGCGTGCGAGCGGCCCTGGCCCCGCGCAGCACCGGTAATGAAAGCGACCTTGCCTTCGAGTCGACCCATGATTGTTCCTCTGCGGATTGCACGTCCCGACTGCAGTGCGGGACAACGAATGAATGCGATGAAGGCGGTGACTCACCTCATCGCCTGTGAACCACACCACAGACGGTAGTTGCCTACACCCTTTAGGTCAACACCGAACATACTTCGTAATTTGTCTCGTTGCCGCGAAAGGCGGGCGAGAGGGAGGTTGTGTGCGATATCCCCGAGGATTCCGCACACAACCTCCCTCTCGTCAGGGACGCAGGATCAGAAGCTGGGCACCTCGGCCCACTCGCCGACCTGGTAGCAGGAGTGCTCGTCCTCCTGCTCGAACGCCATCAGCCGGCACATGCGCACCGCCGACGCGTCGTCGGGATCGATGCGAATCAGGGCGATCTGCGCCCGCGCCTCGCGGAGCGCTCCGAGCGCGGTCGTGAGCAGGGCCGTCCCGACGCCCGCGCCCCGGGCGGCCTCGGTGAGGACGAGGGCTCGGATCGAGGCCGCGTCCAATTCGTTGTGCGTGAACAGGGCGGGGTCGTACCAGACGAATCCCACGCACGCCCCGGACGGATCGGTTGCGGCGACGACACTGCCGGACCCGAGGCGGATCTCGTCGGCGAGACGTTCACGCTGGGCGGGCACCAGCGACGCCGAGTCCAGCACCTCGTCGATCGCCTTCGACACCGCCGCGTCCCCGAGCGGCCGCGGCTCGCCGATCGTGATGTCCTCGCGCGCAACCGCCTCGTCGAGCGGGACCGCGAACGGCCCGGACAGGTGCCGGAACAGCGTCCAGAGCCTGCTCACCGCCGGGATGCCGAACCGTCGCGTGAGCCGCTCGGACGCAGGGTGGGTGCTGTACGCCCAGCAGCGCAGGGCCACGGCACCGGTGCCTTCCCAGCCGCCGTCCCCGGTCGTGTCCAGGCCGATCTCCTCGACGAGCATCGTGGCCACCCCGCGCGACCGATAGTCCGGATGGACCACGAACTGCACCGTGCCGAGCCCCTCGTCGTCGACGTGCAGGTGCAGGTACGCCACGATCACCAGCGGGGCGTCCTCCCGGGCACTCAGGTCGCGGCGTGCCTTGATCGGCAGGTGGTACACCCGTGCGCCGTCACGGCTCGTCGAGGTGACGTCGGCGGCGTGGATCCGGGAGAAGCCCGCTTCCTCGTCGTACTCGGCGGCCGTGGCAACCAGCGCCAGCACCTCGTCGCGATCGTCGGGATCCAGTTCCGAACACCACTGATACGAGATCATCCTGTCCGCTCCTCATCTGCCGGTTCGTTGTCGTAAATCTAATGCCCATCGGTATACGGCCGCAATGACCGTAACGCTTCCGTGAGCATCCCCAGGGTTTACACTTAAACCTACTTGAGTTAGATTTAGCGCCATCGATCCGAACCACCGCCTGGAGGCAGCCATGACAGAGGTCGGAATTCCCCGCGAGGAGCGCATTCGCCGTGCGCTCGACCACCTGCGCAACGACACCACCGACGAATACGAGCACCTCACCTGGTTCGAACCGGGCGAATTCGTCGACCCGGCAACGGCCAAGCTCGAACGTGACCGCGTGTTCGGTCGCGTTCCGACCATCGTTGCGCACGGGTCCGAGATCCCTCGCGCGGGAGACTTCTTCACCCTGCAGATGCCGCGGAACAACGTCATCGTCGTCCGCCAGCGCGACGGCAGTGTCAAGACCCTCGTGAACCAGTGCCGCCACCGCGGGGCCATGGTCGAGAAGGAGGAGAAGGGCCGTTGCCGCCTCTTCTCCTGCCCGTACCACCGCTGGTCGTACGACACCGACGGCACGCTGCGCACGATCACCCGTGACAACACCTTCGGTGAGGCCGACCGGGACCAGCGCAACCTCGTCCAGCTCCCCACCGAGGAACGGCACGGCTTCATCTGGGTCGTGGACGACGCCGACGCCACCATCGACGTCGCGGATTGGCTCGGACCCGAGATGGATGCCATCCTGGCCTCGCAGAACCTCGACAAGCTGGTGAGCACCCGCGTCCAGGTGTTCGAGGAGCCCGTCAACTGGAAGCTGATGCAGGACGCGTTCCTCGACGGCTACCACATCCAGTACGCGCACCCGAACACTGCCGCCAAGCACATCCACACCAACGTGATGTCCTTCGAGGACTTCGGTCACCACTGCCGGTTCATGAACCTGCGCAAGACCATCGACCGGTGGATCGAGGAGGATCCCGGCGACCGCAGCCTGGCCGAGCACACCACCGAGACCCACTTCATCGGGCCCAACAGCACCCTGCTCCGCCAGCCCGACCACTTCCAGCTGCTCACCTTCCGCCCGCATCCGAGCGACCCACAGTTGTGCCGCATGGAGATCCGTTTGATCTGCCCGACGGTCGAGGACAGCGGAATGACCGAGGAGCGCTGGAACCGGCTCTGGGACAAGAACGTCGAGATCCTCATCGCCGTCCTCCACAACGAGGACTTCCCGATCTTGCGCGATTCGCAGCGGGCCATGGCCAGCGCCAACGCCGGCAACATGCTCCTCGGCCGGAACGAGGTCGCCAACCAGGTCTTCCGGCGCGAGATCCAGAAACTGGTCAGCGAGAACTGATCCCGAACACGACGGCGGGGCGCCTGCGGGCGCCCCGCCACCAGGAGGCTTTACGTGGAGAGCGATCTCTTCGAACACGACCATGAACTGTTCCGCGATTCGGTTCGGGGTTTCGTCGACAAGCACGTCGTCCCCAATCTGGAGAAGTGGGATGCCGACCGGCTCATCGACCGGGACACCTGGCTCGCCGCCGGCAAGCAGGGCCTGCTCGGTCTGAGCGTGCCGGAACAGTACGGCGGCCCCGGCGAGTCGGACTACCGCTTCCGCGTAGTGATCCAGTCCGAGATCGCGCGGGTCGGTGCGTCGGCCCTGCAGTCGGGCTTCTCGACCAACGACGACATCGTCCTCAACTACCTGCTCCGGCACGCCAACGACGAGCAGAAGCAGCGCTGGCTGCCGGGGTTCGTCACCGGTGAGACGATCGGCGCGATCGCGATGAGCGAACCCGCCGCCGGAAGCGACCTCCGCGGCATCACCACCAGTGCGGTGGCCGACGGCGACCACTGGATCCTCAACGGCTCCAAGACGTTCATCACCAGCGGTATCCTCGCGGACCTGGTCATCGTCTTCGCGAAGACCGATCCCCAGGCGGGATCCCGGGGATTCAGCCTCTTCGTCGTCGAAGAGGGCATGCCCGGCTTCACCCGCGGCCGCAAACTCGACAAGGTCGGCCTGCACGCCCAGGACACCGCCGAACTCTTCTTCGAGGACGTGCGCGTTCCGAAGGAGAACCTGCTCGGAGAGCTCGGTCAGGGCTTCGGATATCTGATGCAGAGCCTGCCGCTCGAGCGGCTCGGGATCGGAATCGCCGCGCAGATGTCCGCGGAGGCCGTCATGGGCTGGACGCTCGACTATGTCAAGGAGCGGACCGCGTTCGGCAAGCGCATCGGCGAATTCCAGGGCATGGGTTTCACCCTCGCGGAATTGCAGACGGCAGTGGAGGTTTCCCGCACCTACATCGACCGGTGTGTGCGCGAGTACAACAAGGGCACCCTCACCGCGGTGGATGCGTCGAAGGCGAAGCTGTGGGCCACCGAGCTGCAGGGCCGTGTCATCGACGCCGGCGTCCAGTTCCACGGTGGCTACGGCTACATGATGGAGTACCCGGTTGCCAAGGCGTTCATCGACGCCCGGATCCAGCGCATCTACGGCGGCACCAACGAGATCATGAAGGAAATCATCCATCGCGATCTGATGAAGGCCTGATCCACCAAGGAATAAGGGGCGGGACCCGACCGATCGGGTCCCGCCCCCTCTTACGGATCAGGATTCCGGTGTGAAGGTGAGGGGCAGCCGCACGCATCCCCGCACCGACGTGCCGTGCATGAGCGGCGGATCACTCTGGACCAGAGCGTAATCGGGGATCCGGCGGTGGATCTCCTCCATTGCCAGCGTCAACTCCAGACGGGCGAGATGCGATCCCAGGCAACGGTGCGGGCCCGCCCCGAACGACAGGTGCCGGTTGGGCCCACGATCGATCACGAACGCGTCGGGATCGTCGAACTCGGCATCGTCGCGGTTGGCCGAGCACAGCAACAGCAGCAGTTGATCGTCTTGCTTGACCTGCACACCGGCGATCTCGACGTCGCGGGTGGCCCTGCGCCCCATGCTGACGGCCGCTTCGATGCGAAGAATCTCCTCGACCGCGTCCGGCACCAGACCACTGTCGTCGATGAGTGCTTGCCGCTGCGCCGGGTTGTTCGCGAGGTGCACCATGGCCCAGCCGAGTGAACCCTGCACCGTATGCAGTCCCGCGATGAGCAGCAGGAAGAACATGCGACGCAGTTCCTCGTCCGTGAGGTGCCGCTCGACTCCATCCATGCGGATCGGCGTGTTGATGATCTGCGCGGTGATGCTGTCGGCGTCTTCTTGCCCCGACCGCACCCGGTCCACGAAGGCACCGAAGTACTCGAACACGCTCGCCGCCGCTTCGGCACGCGCTTTGGCGGATTCTTCTTCGGACGCCCCCGGAATACCCTGGAGCGCAGTATCGGTCCACTCGGTGAACCGTTCGGCGTCGGCGAGGGGCCAGCCCATGAGAGTCAGGAAGACACGGGTCGGCAGCGCATGCGCGAACTCGGCGACGAATTCACATCGCCCTGCGGACGCGAAGCCGTCGATCAGTTCGTTGATGATCGCGCGGATCTGCGGCTCGAGCTCCTTCATTCGCGCCGGTCCGAACAGCGGCTGGAGCGCTTGCCGATACTGCGTGTGCTCGGGGGGATCGATCTCGACGGGGATGAATTTGCCCTGGCCGGCGTCGACGAGATTGTTCGGATAGCTGGAGAACGTCTCGGCGTCACGCAGAATACGGAAGATGTCTGCGTAGCGCGTGACGATCCAATGCCCGCCGTAGTGCGGAGAGTAGAGGATCGGACCTCGGACGCGGAGTTCGGCGGCCTTCTGTTGGAAGACGTCGACCGGCGCGGCAAGGGCAGGATCGTAGACGTCGAAGTCGACCGTCAGATCCGTTGCGATGTCGTGAGTAGTCAAGTAGAACTCCCTTCGAACGCCGATCGGCGCATCGATCGTCCACGGGGTTCGTGACGGATCGATACGCCGATCGGGTGGCACGGAAAGTTCCGACGATCAGGACGCCGGAGTGAACTTGATCGGGAGGCGCAGGCACCCGCGAACCTGGGTGGCGTGCAGGACCGGCGGATCGGATTCGACCAGTTCGTAGTCGGGGATCCTCCGGTGCAGTTCTTCGAGTGCAATCGACAGCTCGAGTCGTGCGAGGTGCGAGCCCAGGCATCGGTGCGGCCCCGCACCGAACGACAAGTGGCGATTGGGAGTCCGCTCGAGATCCAGAGTGTCCGGATCGTCGAACTCGTCGGCGTCGCGGTTGGCCGAGCACAGCATGACGATGAGCTGGTCGCCCTCCTTGATCCGAACTCCCCCGAGTTCGACGTCGCGTGTCGCACGCCGGCCCATGACGACCGCGGCTTCGATCCGAAGGATCTCCTCGACCGCACTGGGAATCAGCCCGTCGTCGGCGATCAGCGCCGCGCGCTGGCCGGGGCGGTTGACCAGATGGATGATCGCCCATGCCAATGATCCCTGCACGGTGTGCAATCCCGCGATGAGCAGCAGGAAGAACATGCGCGTGAGTTCTTCGTCCGTGAGCAACCGCTTGCCGTCGGCGAGGTCGATCTCGGTGTGGATGAGGACAGACGTGACGTCGTCGCCCGGGTTGGCGCGGCGCTCGTCGACAATCTTCTGGAAGTACCCGAACATCTGTTGCGCGGCTTCGGCGCGGGCCTGCGCGGACTCTTCCTCACTCGCACCGGGTTTACCCATCAGTGCGATGTCGGTGGCTTCGGTGAACATGGGTGCGTCCTCCAGCGGCCAGTCCATCAAGGCCAGGAACACACGGGTGGGCAGCTCGTGTGCGAACGCCGAAATGAATTCGGCCTCACCGTCACCCGCAAATCCGTCGATGAGCTCGTTGACCACCGCGCGGATCTGCTCGGTGAGTGCCTTCATCCGATTGGGCGAGAAGAGTGGTTGCAGCGCCACCCGGTAGGCGGTGTGCTCCGGCGGATCCAGTTCGAGCGGGAGGAATTTGCCGTCGCCCGCATTGACGAGGTTGTTCGGATAGCTCGAGAAGGTCTCCGGGTTGCGGAGCACCTCGTGGGCTTCCTTGTAGCGGGTGACGATCCAGTGGCCGCCGTGCGCGGTCGAGTAGACCACAGGCCCCTTGGCCGCCAGTTCGGCGACCTTCTCCTGCACGGTGTCCACCGGGTATGCGAGTGTCGGATCGTAGATGTCGAAGTCGACCACGGGTGTCGACCGGTCGTCTGTCACGGTCATGCTGTCCGCCTTGGTAGCAGATGTATTTCGGAGCAATTCAGGAGAATTCGAGCGTCAACGCTCGCTCGGGGCACACCGCGACGGCCTCCTCGGCAGCCGCGATGTGCTCCTCGAGCTCGAGTATGTCCTGGAGGATCACCGGATAGCCGGAGTCGTCACAGTCGACAACCTCGGGGGAACGGCTGTAGCACAGGCCGTGGCCCGCGCACACCGACCGATCCACGACGAGGCGGCGCGTACCGCGCTTCGTTTCCGTGTCGTGGGCAGTCATGATCGTTACTCTTCGCCGGTGACCATCGGCGGAGGATTGTTCCCGTCCTCCGGGAACATCATCGCCACGCGGGAGAGCGTGCCGCCATCGGTCGTCGGCAGCGTGACACCCGAGATGTACGCCGACTCGTCCGACACCAGGAAGAGCGCTGCGCGCGCATTGTCTTTCAGCGACGGCGGACGATTGAGCTTGAGCGGAATCGGCGACACGGTCGGATCCCACGGGCCTGCCACCTCTTCGTACGACTGCCCCACCACCGGCGTACCCGCCGGGGCCAGGAAGTTCGGCGACATTCCGTGCGTCGGGGCGATCGCGTTGACTCGGATCCCGTACTTGCCCAGATCCAGACTCAGACCCCGAACCATCCCGTTCACACCGGCTTTCGTCGCGGAGTATGCCGCGATGCTGTGGTATGCGACGAACGACGCGGCCGACGAGGTCGCCAGAATGACGCCACCACCGTTGGCCCGCAGTGCCGGCACGGCGGCCTTCGCGGTGTAGAACACACCCGACAGGTTGACGCCGATGACGTCCTGCCAGTCCGCATCCGTCAGATCCTGGAACTCGACCTGCTCACCACCGGCGACCGACGGCACACCGCCACGCGACACGATGCCCGCGTTGGCCCACGCGATGTCGAGCTTGCCGAATGCCGCAACGGTCGCGGCCACGGAGTCGATCACCTGCTGCTCCACCCGCACGTCCGCGGTGACCGCGATGGCCGTGCCACCCTGCTTCTCGACCAACTCGACCGTGCCCTTGGCACGCTCCGGATCGATGTCGACGACCGCGATCTTCGCGCCTTCCGCCGCGAACAGCTGCGACGCCTCACGCCCCAACCCGGATCCTGCACCGGTGATCAGCGCGACCTTGCCTTCGAGTTTCATCGACTCTCCTCTGTTCGAACCTGTGACAGATGAATGGAAGTTGTTGGACGACAGTGCCTCTCCGGGCCTCTCCGGTCAATCGCTACGGCTCGGCGCCGTGACCGCCACCCGAGCAGGACCAACCCGCGAAGACACGGTGGTCGCCGACGGCCGGACCGTCGGCGAACCGACCACGGTGTTCGGTACGCGAGGTCTTCAGTACGCGATGAACAGAATCTCGTCGCGCGAGTACTCCATCCCCGGATGCGACTCACTCAGGTGCGCCTGGGTTTTCGTCACCAGATCGTCTTCGTCGACGCCGGTGATCGCTACGCCGCACGGACAACTCAATCTCGTCTTCATTCTCATCCCGGACAGCCTTTCCACGCCTTCAGTGCAATCGCGACGCCCTCCGCACGTCCGCGACCGAGAAGCCCGGAAGCACCGACGTCCGTGAGCGGCGTCACACCAAGTTATCTAACGGGAGTAGATTGCACAACCACCGAATCGGGGACGGTCGCCGACCTCCTTCGATAGAGCCGGCCCGGCCGCGCCCCCGTGTCCCGGTCGTCCCGTCTCGTCACAACGCCCGCGACCACCGTGGCCACGTAGCCGCGCGCTTCCTGAATGAACCGCTCGGCGCCCGACGGCAGATCTGCGACGAGCCGCGGTGCCGTCAACGACAACCTCGCGAGGTCGATGACATTCAGATCGGCGCGCTTACCGACGGCCAACGTGCCACGGTCGTCGAACCCGTACAGGTCGGCCAGATCTTTCGTGAGCTTGCGGACCAGACCCTCGATCGCAAACCGTGGCCCCCGGCGACGCAACCCCCAGTGCGACAACAGGAATGTCGGGAAGCTTGCATCACAGATGAAGGCAACGTGCGCTCCCCCGTCTCCGAGACCCATCACGTACTGGGGATCGGCGAGAAACTCACCGATCCGGTTCAGATTTCCGTGAAGGAAGCCGGTCGCGAACCAGATGAGGATTGCACGCCCCTCGTCGGCGATCAGCTGGTCGTAGAGAACCTCGAGCGGGTCCCGCCCTTCGAGCCGCCCGCGTTCCGCCATCGACGTGCTCGGGTCCGGTTCGTAGTCGAGATCCTGGAGGCTGTAAATGTTCGCGAGGTTGCGCTGCAGCGTCAGGTGAGTGTGTTTGCGCGGGTCACCGGAGTCGACGGGCAGGTCCTCTTCCGCCAGGATCCGTGCCTTCACCGACGGCTCCGACATCCGGCGTGCCCGCTCGGGCAACGGAAGATCCGCGATCTCGACATACCCGGGACGCCCCATGAACGGGTGGTAGGTCGCCAGTGAGATCAGACCGCCGATCGCCCTGGGCGCCACCTGAGGGTAGATGCGTTCGCCGGATCTGCCCGCTTCCGCAACAAGAGCACGAGCCTTCGTGAACTCCTCTGCGCCGAGCGTGAGGTTTTCGGCGAAGGTGAAGGTGATTGATTGCCCGGTTGCCCGGTGCAGTCGTCGCATCATCTCGATCTCCGACGAGAGCGTGTTGGCATCACGCCGACCCAGCCCGGCCCGATACTGTTCGCCGGGCTGCCCCTCTACACCCCCGGCGACCCCGGAGGGCACCAACTGGAACACACCACCACCCGCATCGCGCATCGCGCAGGCCATGGCGAGCAACTCCTCCTCCGCAGCCCTGGTACCCGGGAGGATCCCACCACCCGACCCGCGGTGTGCCGCCACCCGGGAAGTACCGACGCCCACCGCACCTGCACCGATACCCTCGCCGACGATGCGAGCGATCTCGGCGATCTCCTCGTCGGTAGCCGATTCGTCCGTTTCCGCGCGGCTTCCCAGCACATATGCACGGACTGCACTGTGGGGAACCTGGGTGGCCACATCTACCGCGAACTCACGGTCGGCGAGGACGTCCAGGTACTGCGGAAAGGTCTCCCAGCCCCATGTGATGCCGTCGTGGAGAGCTGAGCCGGGAATGTCCTCCACGCCCTCGGTCAGGGCAACCAGCCAATCCTCGGATCCCTTGCGAACAGGGGCAAATCCGATTCCGCAGTTGCCGGTGACAACAGTTGTCACGCCGTGCCCCGACGACGGAAGCAGCTCGGAGTCCCACGTGAGCTGACCGTCGTAGTGAGTGTGCACATCGATGAACCCGGGAGTGACCAGCTTGCCGGTCGCGTCGATCACTTCACGGGCATCCCCAGCGATCTTCGGCTCGACTGCGACGATCCTGCCGTCGGCGATCGCCACATCACGCACCACGGCAGGTTCGCCACTACCGTCGGCGATCGTGCCGTTCTTGATCAAGAGATCGAACACAACACCCTCCTGGGTTGTCGGAACGGGTCGCGCTCAAGCCGGCTCGGTGGCCCTGTCGACGACCGTGGGTGTCTCGCGATCGGCCCGATTCCTCCGGGGAACAAGTGCCACCAGTACCGCTGCGGCAACTCCGGCGAACGCGAATGCGTAGAAGGCCCAGTCCGCTCCGAGGGCGGAACTCATGATCAGGCCGGTGAGGATGGGGCCACAGACGCCACCCAACCGCCCGAGACCCACCGCCAGCCCGAGCGCCGTGCCACGAGCCGCCGCCGGATAGTAGACCCCGACGAAGCCGTAGACACCCGTCGTGGACGAGGCGCAGAAGCCGATCAGCAGAACCAATCCGAACACGATCGCCTGCGCCGGCTGGAGCGTCAGCGCCGAGACCGCCAGCGCACCACCGATGAAGCTCACCGAAATCACCGGGCGGGAGCCCAGCCGGTCGGCGAGACCCGTGATGACGACCATGCCGATCCCGCTGCCGAGGTTGAAGGCGAGCAGGAACGTCAGTGCCGATCCGAGATCGTAGCCGGAAGCCCGCAGCATCTGAGGGATCCAGGTGTTCATGCCGTACGAGACGAGCAGGCCGAAGAAGGTGATGAGCGGGAACATGATCGTCGCGATCCGGAAGCCCGGGGCGAGCAGCAGTTTCAGGCCGGACTTCGGCGCTGCACCCGTGCTGTGCGACCGATCGAGTGCCATGCCCGATTCGGCACCCGCATCGATCGCGTACCGCTGCGCCAGTGCGCGCGCCTCTTCGTGGCGGCCCTTACCGGTGAGGAAGGCGATGGACTCGGGCAGGTACCGGAATGCAACCACCAACAACACGATGCCGAGAAGACCACCCGCTGCGAACATCGCCTTCCAACCGAACGCCGGGATCATGAAGATGGCGGCAACGGATACCAGAACACCCCCGATGGGGAAGCCGGTCTGGATGACACCGTTGTAGAACTGCCGTCGGTCGACCTTGACGTATTCCTGTGTGAGAGCGATGAGAGTGGGGAGCGCTCCACCGAAACCGAGCCCCGCCAGCAACCGGAAGAGACCGAACGCCTCCAGGTTCGGAGCGATGGCGCACAATCCGGTGAACAGGCTGAAGCTCACGATGCAGGCGAGCACAACGGGCCGCCGACCGATCCGATCGGTGAGGTAACCGGCCAGCATGGCGCCGGCCATCATCCCGAACAGGGACAGACTTCCGATCAGTCCTGCTGTTGCTGTGGTGATCCCCCACTGTTCGGTCTCCAGCAGCGTCGGCAGCACTGCGCCGAACATGATGAGGTCGACACCGTCGAGGATGGTGATGGCCAGGCAGGTGAGGACCACGGAGCGGGCACCCGATACGGCCCGCCCCTCCCCCGATCCGATGATTTGCGACATGTTGGTTCCTTCAGGGGTGAGTATCCGAGATTCGGAATCGGTGCTGTACGAGTGACGGCGGGAACGTTTGTCGACCGGCAGGACGGCACCGACGGAGCCGGCCTGCCGGAAACCCGACTCTCATCCCCACTTCTGTGGATCCGCGAATGCACGTGCCATCCACCGATGGAAATGCTGGTTTGCAATCTCGTTGCGCCCGAAGAGCAGTGGTCCAAGGTCCGTGTTCGACACGGCCCTCTGGAGTCCTTCGTTGACGACGAGGTCCTCGTCACGAAGCACCGCCATGAGGATGTTCCAGTTCTTGTCCCACCGCGCCTTCTGCTCGTCCGTCACGGCCGGTTCCCGAGTCAGGAGACGGATCTGCATCCGTGTCCCGACAGCGGTGCCCGGAGCCGGGACGAAGTTCAGCACTTCCAGATGGTCGGGCTGACGCAGCACCGACATGTTCGGCATCAGGAAGTGCGCCACGGTGATGTGCCGATCGATCGGCACCTCTGCGGGTGCCCCGCCGCGAACCGAGTCGATGCTCTTGCGTGCCGTCACCATTCGCCCGTGCCTGCCCATCGGCTGCCATGACTGGGCGTTGTTGTAGAAGTACGGGGCGACCGTTCCGGCGTGGGTCGAGGTGATGTGGTAGCCGTCGAGGAAGGCGTCCATCAGGACCTTCCAATTGATGTCCACGTCGAAGTTCCCGACGGTGTAGCAGGTGTACTCGTCCATTTCCATGGCGGCGAGCGAGTCGTCGAACTCCTGCCCGAGCCACGCTTCGATATCGATCTTGCGGCCGTCCGCTGCCGAGTCGACGACCCAGACGAACCCGTGCCGCTCCTCGACCGGGACCTCCAGCAGGCCCATGCAGCTGCGGTCCACCATCCCGAACGTCGACTCGTCCGCGATCGATCGCAGACCGCCGTCGGCCCCGTATGCCCAACCGTGGTACCGACAGGAAAACGTTCGCTTCGAACCCTTTTCGTCCGGAACCAGCCTGGCTCCTCGATGCCGGCAGGTGTTCACGAATCCGCGCACGCTTCCGTCTGCCTGGCGGACGAGAACGACCTCGTTGTTCGGCAGCTGGACGGTCACGAAGTCGTTCCTGCCGGGCAGTTCGGTGCTGTGCGCCGCGATGATCGGAATGTGCCCGAACAGTTCACTGCGTTCCCGGGCCGCGAGTTCCGGATCGGTGTAGATGCGGGGATCGATCTCGAGGATCCCCGGCGCCATGTCGGTGGTGCCGTTGTCGAGGTGGTCGAACATCGCGCGGGCGAAGCCCGCTTTCGTCGTCTCGTCGTAGGGCAGGTCGGTGTAGACCATGGTGCTCACTCCTTCGCGGGGCCTCTGCGGGGTGCCGTACGAACGTCACGGAAGCTGCAGGCTCTTGATCTCGGTGAATTCCTCGAGGCCGAACACCCCGCCCTCACGCCCGTGTCCGGATTGCTTGAAACCACCGAACGGCGCTGCGCCGTTGAACTTTCCGCCGTTGACCTCGATCTGGGTCGCACGCAACCTGCGGGCCACCGACTTCGCACGCTCGAGGTCGCCGGACCACACGGCACCGGCGATCCCGTAGATCGTGCCGTTCGCAATCTCGACGGCCTGCTCGATCGTGTCGCAGGCGATGATCGACAGCACCGGTCCGAAGATCTCCTCCTGTGCGATCGTGGATTCCGGGTCCACGTCGGAGAACACGGTCGGTTCCACGAAGAATCCGGTGCCGACGGGCGCATCGACCGACCCGACGACCAGTCGTGCGCCTTCCTTGATGCCGGATCGGATGTAGCCGAGGACCCGCTCACGCTGGGCTGCGGTGACCATCGGTCCGAGCTTGGTGTCGCCGTCGGTCGGGTCGCCGGGCAGGTACGAGGCAACCGCCTGCGCCGCGAGTTTCTCGGCCGCTGCCAGGCGAGAGCGCGGGACGACCATCCGGGTCTGCGCGTTGCAGGACTGTCCGCCGTTCATGAAGCAGGCGCGCACCGTGTGGGACACCGCCTGCGCGAACTCCTCGTCGTTCAGGTCGTCGAGCAGCACGGCCGCGCTCTTTCCGCCCAGTTCGACCGATACTCGCTTCACGGTTCCGGCGGCCCGTTCGAGGACTCGCTTGCCGACCTCGTTGGATCCGGTGAAGCTGACCATGTCGATGTCCGGGTGAACGGCGATGGCTTCGCCGACGATGGGTCCGTACCCGTGCACGAGATTGAACACCCCGGGCGGGATTCCGACTGCGGCGACCGCTTCCGCAAGAGCACAGGCGGTGAACGGGGCCACCTCACTGGCCTTGACGACCACCGTGCACCCGGTCACCAGCGCGGCGCCGATCTTGGCGGTGATCTGGTGCAGCGGGTAGTTCCAGGGGGTGATGCACCCGATCACGCCGACCGGCTCCCGCACGATCAACGAGTTGCGCAGCGGCGCTTCCCATGGGAAGTCGGCGGCGGCGGACACCGCCTCGCGCAGGTCGATGATGCCCAGTCCGACCTGAGCCCACCGAGCGACCCGGCGCGGGGTGCCGACCTCTGCCACGACGATGTCCGTGATCTCGTCCTGCCGCCGCTCGAGTTCGTCGGCCAGACGCGAGACGAGCTCCGCCCGGTCGCTCGGGGCCGTCTGCGACCACTGCACCAAGGCTCGCCGCGCCGCCGCCACCGCGCGATCGACGTCCTGCGCGGATCCCGCGGGAACGCTCCCGATCCGCGCTTCCGTGGTCGGATTCACCACGTCGATACGTTCGTCGTTCGCCGACGCGATCCATGCGCCGTCCACATACAGGTCGAGTGTCATAACGGTCTACTCCGCTCCGTCGGTAGTTCGAATTTGGCCGGGTAGTTCGATTCGGGTTCCCGGGTAGGGGTCGGCTCCGTTCGTGACGCCGGCGAGAAACCCACGGATCGTCACGACGAAGAGCTCTCGTGACGACCAGCCGTTGGCGTCCAGCGCACGGGTGAGCGTGGGGTGCCTGCGCTCGTCGACGTTCGGAAATACCTCCCTGCTGCCGACCGGGTCGCGCATGAGGTCGCCGAGCGTGGTTGCGAGAGAGATCTTCTCCAGCCCGTCCAGGATCACCACATGCAGGGACGCAGGGACGCCCCCTTCCTCGAGGATCCGGGCACACTTCTCGTAGGTGCCGGTGAGGATGTCCCGCGGAAGAAACTGCACCAGGACCAGTGCCGCATTGGGATGCCGGAGGATCGCGTCGCGGTAGTTGAGACTGAGATCGACGAACCACTCCACCCAGTGGGTGCCCGGCGGACGTTCGGGGAGAACCGCTTCCGTCATCAGCTTCTTCGCCACCTCCGTCATGAGTTCACGACGATCGGCGAAGTGGTGGTACAGCGACGAGGTCCTCACATTCAGCTGCTTGGCGACGCGGGGCAGACTGAACGCGTCCATTCCTTCGGTGTCGATGATCTCGATACTGGCTGCGACCGCCGAACTCCGACTGATCAGGGGTTTTGTCGGTCGTCCCACTGTTCCCACCTTCGATCGAACAACGAATCGGAAGCATCCGTCCGGCGCCGTTGCGTCGGGGTCGTCTGCATCTTGGCGCCGGACTCGTGACGACCAGCCCGCAGCAACGACTCCGCCCGTCCCATCCGAGGCGCTACGCGGCGCCAGACCAACGCCGGAAACAACGTGACGGTGCGGAACACGAGCGGATCCGAGGACAGCGTCATCAGATCGCCGTCGAAGCGCACATCTCGCTTCTGGTTGTCGCCGATCCAGTTCGGGTACAGCGATACCGTCATCTCGTGCCAGACCGCGGCGTTGTCCTCGTCGACGTGATAGGGGCCCGAGTACGCCAGATACCCGCCGGCAGCCTCACCTCGCTCGCTCGTCTCACCGCTGTGTACGTTGCGCGACCGGTACGGGGTGCGGCCGGGACGCATGATCTGTGCCGACATGAATCCGTCCGCCGAGTAGACGATCAGACCGCGAGCGTCGGCTCCCAGCGGGTGGTCGACCTTCCCGCCGTCGGAGGTCGTCGAGTACTCGACGAGTTCCCAGGCCCCGACGATGCGCTCGGCGATCGACAGACCACCGATACCGGCGTCGATACTCATTCTGCTTCCTCTCCACTCACAGCACGTCACGCGTGCAGAGAAGGATCGAACTCGAGAGTGCGGCCATCGGCCCGCCGATGAACAGGGAGACCTTCGCGTCGGGCACCTGGTTGGTGGAGGTGCCACGCACCTGGCGGACGGCCTCCACAGCCAGCCCCATTCCGTTCACGAACGAATCCGCGAGGTTGCCGCCGCTGGTGTTCACCGGGAGAAGCCCGTGCGGGGCCGTCAGGTTCTCGACGGTCATCACCTTGCCTGCCTCGGCTCCGGGCGGGCACAGCGAGTGATCGATCAGTGCGGCCACTCCGGAACCGCTGAAGTTCTCGTAGACCTGGGCCACGTCGACCTGGTCGGGGCCGAGTCCAGCATTTTTCCAGAGGGTTTCGGCGACGCCGGAGGATCCGGAGAAGCCGGCCGAGCTGTAGTCGGGATCGTTCTCCGTGTCGGTGGCGTACCCACCCATCGCACCCTGAGCCCCGGCCAGTACGTAGGCGGGGTTCGGATGAAGCTTCTCGGCGCGGTCTGCGGCGACCAGAATCAACGCTACGGCTCCGTCGTTCTCACGCGAGCAGTCGTAGAGACGGTACGGCTCGACGATCATCCGGGACGCTTCATAGGCCGGCTCGTCGAGCGGGCGGCCGAACGCCGCGGCATCCGGATTCTGCTGCGCGTGGAAGTAGTCGGCGAGAACCAACGCCCTCACAGCAGATTCGGGAACACCGTCGTGGTCGAGCATCCGCCGAGTTCGCAGCGCACAGGCCTGGGCCGGTGATCCCACCCCGTGCGGGAGCATGTGACCGTCGAAATGATGCCTTGCGTATCCGAGCCTTCCGGAATCATGTTGTGCCATAGCACGATAAACGACAACACACTGTGTCTGACCCGCTGCGATGGCGACCGCCGCGTTGGTGATCGCCGCGGCGGCGCCACCGCCGCCACCACCCCAGATCATGTTGGACCATCGGATCCGATGGGACATCAGCGAGGCACCCACGACGGTCCCGTCGTTCTCGCCGCCGCCGTACGAGACGAATCCGTCGATATCGCGTGGGGAAACACCGGCATCGGCAGCTGCTTCGACGATGGCCCGCAGTGTCATCCGAAGCTCACCGTCGGGCGATTCCCCTCGCTTGTAGTGGAATTCGCTGACGCCCACTACTGCCGCCGCACCACGGAGAAATGTATCGGTCATCGCTGTGCTTCCTTCCCCGGCTCGGACGATGCGCTCACGCGGCGCCAGCGGAGCAGCGGCCAGGGCGCGTCGGATGGCTGCGCGATGACGCCCGTGACGTGGTCGCCGATGGCGATTCCGGTGTCGCCGCTCTCCGCCAGCAGACCGAGAACGCGTCGCCCTCCGGCATGGGGCAGTTCGACGAGGACGGTGATGTACGGCAGGTCGCCGGCCAGTTCGGGGACGAACGGATGCCAGGTCCGCGACCACGAGAAGACCCGTCCATGCGGTTCCACCGCGACCCAGTCCGGGTCGAACGTACTGCACCGCCCGCACATCCAGCGCGGGCCCCAGATCCAGAGGTCACACGCGGCGCATCGCTGCAATCGCAGCTCCCCTGCCCGCAGCCCCTCCCAGTAGGGCAGGTCGAGGCCGTCCGCGTACGGACCGACCAGCTCCGTGGCCGGGAACTCGCGGGTCACGCTGCCACTCGGGGTCATCGAAATCGCTCCGCTCTCGTGAAATGGCACGTCTGCTTCTGCCGCTGGGGCAGGTCACATCCGGTCAGTGCTTGGTCAGGTATCCCGCATCGATCGGCAGGTCGATCCCGGTGACATACTTCGCGGCATCGGACACGAGCCACAGCACCGCATCCGAGATGTCCTGGGGTTCGAGCATCATGACGTCGAGCAGGTTCGTTCGGTCGTTGTGCTTCCACTTACGCACCACGTGCGGCAGCACCTTCGACAGGCCGGTCGCCATGGGCGAGTCGACTCCGGTCGGGTTGACCGTGTTGACCCGGATGTTGTGGTCGGCGAGCTCGAACGCGAGGGTGTCCTTCAGGCCCTGAAGACCGTGCTTCGCGGCACCGTAGTGACCCCACGACGGTGAAGCACCCAATCCGTCCACCGACGAGGTGATCACGATCGATCCACCCCGACCACCCTCGATCATCACGGGCACGACGGCCTTGCAGGCCTTCCACGCGCCGGTGAGGTTGACGTCGAGCATCGTCTGCCACGCGTCGTCGTCGATCTCGATCGTCGACTCGGCATGATCGTGAATACCCGCGTTGGCCAGCAGAATGTCGATCCGGCCGAACTGCGACACGGCCAACTCCGCAACCGCCTTCATATCCGCACTGCTCCGGACATCGGCCTGCATGCCGGCGATCTCGCCCCCGGCTTCCTTGACCAACCGGATCGTCTCCTCGAGATCCTCCGGGGTCGCGAGTGCGTACTGCACCTCCTCGATCGGTGCGGCGACGTCGCACACGACGATCTTCGCGCCCGCGGCTGCAAGGGTGAGCGCGTGGGAACGTCCCTGGCCTCGTGCCCCACCGGTGATCACAGCTACTTTTCCGTCGAGTGACGTCATCGATTCTCCTGGTGTCGAAACATGGGTTCGGTGTGGGAACTTCTGAACCGGCTAGCGGGTGCTCTTCGCGCGCTCGTAGTCCTGCGTCGCCTGGCTGATGCCGGTCGCGAAACGCTCGCTGAAGCCATCTTTGCGCGCCTGCGTCCAGTGGTACGAGTTCAGGAGCGGCTCGCACGTTCCCCTGAAGTGCGGCATGACATCTCGCATGAGGATGCGGTACATGCGCGAGGTCGCCTCGGTTTCTGCCCAATCGTGCGCCGTCGCAAGGAAGGTGCCGAAACCACCTGTGCGGTCGATGATCTTGCGGATGTAGGCGATGGCGTCGTTCGCGTCGCCGATGCAGCCGTAGCCTGACTCGTTGACGCGCCGGACGAGTTCCTCGTGTGCGACCTCCTCGCCGGGTTCGATCATCTTCATCGGGGTGACGACGTGGCGGTAGTCCATGAAGTCGCGCAACCCGTATCGGGTGTCCTCTACTGCCTGTTCGAAGGTATCGGCGATATGGATGTTGCCGACGACCGCCCAATCCTTCCGATTCACCGTCTGCCCGTGCTCGTTCGCCTCGCGGGTGGTGATATCCCAAGTCTGCGCGAGCAATTCGACCGATTTCGCACCGGTTCCACCGATGGACAGCAGACCGAGCCCGTACTTTCCGGCGAGCTTCGGGCCCGACGGCGACATCGCCGCTGCCACGGTGATCGGGACGCCGGGATACGAGTAGGGGCCCAGCTGGACCCGGGCATCCTCGAGCGAGAACCATTCCGTCTTCCGGTCGACCGGACCGGGCGTGGTGAGCAGTTCGAGGATGGCGTCGAGGGCTTCTTCCATCCGCGGCCGCAGGAGGTTGTAGTCCATACCCATCATCTGCGAGTCCGCCACCAGCGCGCCGGGCCCGACCCCGATGCGGATTCGGCCACGAGTCATGTGGTCCAAAAAGGTGATTCGATCGGCAACCATCAGCGGATGGTGGTAGGGAAGGGAGATGACGCCGCTGCACAGCTCGATGCGCGACGTTCGCTGCGCGGCCGCCGCGATCATCAGTTCCGGGGACGGCCCGACCTCGTATCCGCCGCTGTGATGCTCCCCGAACCACACTTGGTCGTATCCGAGTCGATCAAGCTCCTCGACGTGGCAGAGGTCCTGTTCGATCGCCATCGTAGGGTTACGCCGAGGGTTGTGATACGGCGGAAGAAACACTCCACACTTCAGTGGCGCAGGCTTCGCAGTTGTCGAATTCATGTCAGGTCTCCTGTCGATAGTTGCGTGATGCGCCGCAGATGGTGACGATGGCCCGGGCCGTCCGTTCACCGCGGTTGTGCCATCGATGTTTGTTGCCGTTGACGACCACCGTGTCGCCGGCATTCAATTCGACCTCCACCCCGTCGTCGAGCTCGAGGACGAGCGAACCTTCCAGAAGCACATGGACGTCAACGGAATCGGTGCGGTGAAAACCCGGTGCGTCATCGTCCATGACGACGATTCCGTTGTCGTTGTCGCCGATGCGCCCGGGTTCGAGGACCCAGCCGATCACCCACACTCCACCGGGATCCGGAAACCCGACGGTGTCCGGTATCGCACCGGGATCAGGAACCTCGGGAATGCCTTCGGTGCGCCAGATCGGGTCGATGCCGGCGGCGTGGATCCTGTCGATCTTCTCGTCGGCCACGAGCACCGCCGCACCGTTCCGCTCCATTGCGATCACACGTCGAAAACTCATCTCCGACCTCCGGGAGACAACTCTGTAGCGGCGCAGATTCTCGAAAAGCAGCTGCGCCGAAGGGAACTCGGGTCGATATCGGGTCCGTGCCGCCAACGCGGGCACATGAACTGTCCTACAACGGGTTTCAACCCGGTCGAACACACAAGAAGCACCACCGCACATCTCGTGCGCTACGCGACCCGCACACATCGGAGTGCTTCAGATCACATCACTCAATCTAAATGCTATCGGTTAATCGGTCAAGCGGAGCGAGCGGTTCGGCAGAATCCAGGAAATCGCGGACCCGAGACATCTACACTGTTGACCAGCGGGAAATCGCTGATCTACTTTCTTCCCAGAGGAATCGCCTTTCTTCCCAAGGCAATTCCCCTTTCATGGCAGCTCCCGCACTTGTCACCGCGCGTCCTCGGCCGACTCCCCGGAAGCCACCTCACCGAGGCGATCTCCCGGACCACTCCCCTCGCGAAGGATCACCGATGATCACGACACAGACCGATATTCCCGCTCACCTGATCACCGACTTCGATGTCTACGATCCGTCCCTGGCCGTGCCTACCGACGTCTTTCAGGAACGCGTCGCCGCATTACGCAGGCAGGGTCCGATCCTCTATTCCCCGCACCACGGCGGGCACTGGGTCGTCACGAGGTACAAGGAAGCCCTCCAGATCCTCCAGGATGCAGAGACGTTCTCGAGCTTCCCGAACAATCTACTCAATGCCGCACAGGGCAAATTCCTACCGCTCGAACTCGACCCGCCCGAACACAGCTACTACCGGCAGGCCTTGCAGCCACTGTTCAGCCCCAAACGTATGAAGGCGCTCGAACCCGAGATCCGAAGAATCATCAGCGAGCTGATCGACCGGTTCGCGCACAAGGGCGAATGCGAGTTCATCGCCGAGTTCGCACACGAATTGCCGACTCGAATCTTCCTTGCTCTCATGGGGTGGCCATTGGGCGACGCACCGCAGTTCACGGAGTGGACGGACATCACGCTGCAAGGCATCCCCGGTGCGACCGAAGAGGAATCCGCCGCGGCCCGCGCGAAGGCCGCCGCCGAAATCTACGAGTACTTCGGGCGGGTCGTTGCGCAGGTCCGATCCGGCGAAGACCGTTCCGAAACCCTCACGGCGCAGATCATCAACACCCCTCTCGACATCCAAGACACACCCCGGCCACTCTCCGACGAGGAGCTGTGCCGAATGTTCTTCCTGCTTCTGGTCGCGGGGCTGCATACCGTCCAAGGCGCTCTCGCGTGGGGACTGATCCACCTGTCGCGCAATCCCGAGCAGCGCGAGGCGATCGTCGACGACCCGACGCTGATCCCGTCGGCGGTGGAGGAGATTCTGCGCATCGAGACCGCGACGAGCGCCGGCCGGCGCGCAACCCGCGACGTTCGGATCGGCGGTGTCTCCGTCAAGGCCGGCGATCAACTACTGGTGGTGATGACCGCCGCCAATCGTGACGACGACGAGTTCGACTGCCCGGACGAGCTTCGCATCGAGAGACATCCCAATCGTCACATCGGATTCGGTGCCGGTCCTCATCGCTGCCTCGGCTCCCACCTCGCGCGGCTCGAGCTGACGCTGGCCCTCGAAGAGATCCACTCGAGGATTCCCGACTACGCCCTCGTCCCGGGTGATCCCGCCGTCTTCCATTCGTCACAGGTCCGGGGCTGCGCGAAGCTTCCGATCACGTTCACGCCGTCGACGCGCTGAGATCCGCCGGGCCGCCGACGGGTCCGCAACGACGAAGGTCCCCGGAGGAAAACTCCGGGGACCTTCGGGCTTGCGTCACACTGTGGAGGGAACCGGCGACAGCGCCGGATCGTCGGCGGGGGGCTGCAGCACCCTGTCACGCACGAGCGCGTCGATCTCGGGCGTGCTCAGGCCGAGCACGGTCTCGCAGATCTCCCGCGTCTGCTGTCCGGGCGCCGGCGCCTGCCGCAGCGGCCAGGCCGGCAACGCCGAGAAGTGCGCCACCTGCTTCGCCGTCGGCAGCGAGGCCGGCAACAACTCGTGGGTGAGTTCGGTGTACGCACCGCGGGCGACGAGCTGCGGATTCGTCAGCAACTCCGGCAACCGGACCATCGCCCCAGCGGGGATGCCGACTGCCTGCAACGCCTCCATCGCCTCGGTCGGCGTGCGCAGCGCCATCCACTGCGCGAGAACCTCGTCGACCTCGGCCCGATTCTCGATCCTGCGCTCGGCGGTCGCGAAACGCGGGTCGTCGGCCAGCTCGGACCGTCCGAGGACCTCGCACAGCCGGACCCAGTCCTCGTCACCGCGGACGGTGACGGCACACCACTCGTCGTCACCCGCGCACGAGTACACCCCGGACGGCGCCGAGTACGGATCCGAATTGCCCGGTGCGTGAATCGATCCCGGCTCGAGGTACTCCGCGACGAGTTGATTGGCCAGCTGCACGATCGCGACATCGGCCTGCGCGACCTCGATCGCGGCGCCGCGCCCGGTACGAAGCCGGTTGATCAGCGCGGCGAGGATCGTGGTCGCGGCGACCTGTCCGGCGATGTGATCGGGGTAGACGGTGGAGCCGTCGCACAGCCCGTCGGAGGCGTCCGAGTACCGCCAGAGCGCCGAGACACCGCAGGCCGCCCGCACCAGCGGCCCGTAGCCGAGGCGCTTGTTCCACGGTCCGACGCTGCCGAACGCGCTGCTCTCGGAGACGATGATGCGCGGGTTGATCGCGGCGAGCTCGTCGTACGACAGGCCCATCGCGGCGAGGGTGCCGGGCTTGAAGTTGGCGAGCACGAGGTCCGCCTCGGCGGCGAGCTTCTTGAAGATGCGGATGCCTTCGGGGCTGCGCAGGTTCAGCCCGAGGCTGCGCCGGTTGCGGTGGCCCCACGCCACGGACGCGGCCAGAGCGGCGCCGCGCTTGGACTGGCGCAGGCCGTCCGGGAAGTTCGAGTTCTCGATCTTGATGACATCGGCGCCGTTGTCCGCGAACTGACGCCCGAGTTCCGCGCCGAACACGACGACACCCATGTCGAGAACCCGCAGCCCCTCGAACGGACGCGTGCCCGGTTCGCGCCGCGGCGCGGGGATCAGGTCACGCGTGTCGTCGGCGGCCGCCCCGAAGACCTGTTCGTTGTGTTCCCCGGGTTCCGGTGCGCGAGTGCGGATTCCGGCCCGCTCGCCGTTGATCTTCGCGTAACCGGACGGAACCCGTGCGGTCAGGCCGGGCGCGATCTCGGTGTCGACGAAGGTGCCGGACGCGTCGAAGTGCTCGGTCGTCAGCACCTCGGCGACCGTGTTGAGCCCACCGATCGGGATACCGCGGGCAGCGCCTTCGGCGACGAGTTCGTCACGGGTGTAAGTGCTGAACAACTGCTCGATGAGCGGGTTGAGACGATCGGACGCGGCGAACCGGGCGGGGATCGTGTCGTACTTCGGATCCGCGAATTCCTCGGGCTCACCGAGCCATTCGAACATCGCCCGCCACTGACGCTTGGCGAGCAGGCAGATGCGCACCTGACCGTCGCCACACCGGTAGACCGGATAGAAGTTGGCGGCGTCGGGCCGGCCCCGCGGGAAGTCCTCGGAGCGGCCGGCGGCAGCGGACCCCTGCACACCGAAGCCGGGATCGAAGCCGTGCGTGACGACCTCGAACGCCGAGACGTCGACGGTCTGCCCCCGTCCGGTGTGCAGGCGGTCGAAGTAGGCGAGCAGAGCCGACCACGCCGTGTGCACGGCCACCGACTCGTCGATCAGGCCGTTGGGTGGCAGCAGCGGCTCCTCCCCCGGTTCACCGGACCGCGACAGCACGCCGCTGAGCGCGTAGAGAACCTGCTCGGTCGCCGCCCAGTCGCGGTACGGACCGTCCTGCCCGAAACCGGTGATCGACACGGCCACGAGCGCGGGATTGATCCGGCACAGATCCTCGGCGCCGATGCCCCGCGCCGCCAGGAAGCCCGGCGCGAACGAGTCGAGGAGAATGTCCGATCGCCGTGCCAGTGCGCGCAGCCGGTCCCGGTCCTGTTCGTCGTCGAGGTCGAGGACGACACCGAGCTTGTTGGCGTTGCGCAGCGCGAACGGAACACTCACTCCGTTCCGGACCGGCTGCGCCGATCGCCCGGCCGATCCGCCGGGAAGTTCGACCCGGACGACCTCGGCCCCGAGGTCGGCGAGAAACCTGCCTGCGGCGTCGCCGAATCCGTCCGTCAGTTCCAGTACCCGGACACCCTGCAGTGGAAGTGCCATCATGTGCTCCAAAGTGTGTGCTTGCCGCGAGATCCCGCGCGCATCAGCGAGTTCCGAAGTACACCGACTTCGCGTTGAAGTACGGCGCCAGTCCCTCGGGTCCGAGCTCGCGGCCCAGCCCCGACGACTTGACGCCGCCGAACGGCGCCGCGAGATCCAGGGCGTAGTAGTTGACTCCGACGGTGCCGCTGTGGATGCGTGCGGCCAGGTCGAGGCCGTGCTGTTCGTCGGTGGTCCAGACCGTGCCGCCGAGGCCGTATTCCGAGTCGTTGGCGATCGACACCGCTTCGTCCTCGTCGCCGTACGGGGTGATGGTCAGGACCGGGCCGAAGATCTCCTCCTGCGCGATGCGCGCGGAGTTGTCGACATCGGTGAACACGGTCGGCTCGACGAACCAGCCCACGGACTGCGACGCGGGGCGCCCGCCACCGGTGGTGATGCGGTAGCCGTCGGCGCGACCGGCCTCGATGTAGCCGAGCACGCGCTCGCGCTGCGCCGCCGACACCAGCGGCCCGATGTTCGTCGCCTTGTCGAGCGGATCGCCGACGGTCAGCGCCCGCACCGTCTCGGTGACCGCCTCGACCACCTCCGCGTACCGCGAGCGCGGCGCGAGGATCCGGGTGCTCGCGTGGCAGGTCTGGCCGTTGTTCACCAGCGACACCTCGAGCAGGTTCTTCGCGAATACGTCGAGGTCGGCCTGCTCGGTGACGATCGCCGCGGACTTGCCGCCCAGTTCGAGGGTGACCGGGCGCAGCAGCCGGCCGCAGACTTCGCCGATCGCGCGGCCCGCGGCCGTGGACCCGGTGAACGCCACCTTGTCGACGCCGGGGTGCGAGACCAGGTAGGCACCGGCTTCCCGGCCGGCCGGGACGACGCTGAGCACGCCCTCGGGCAGACCGGCCTCCACGGCGGCGTCGGCGAAGGCGAACGCGTCGAGCGCGGTCTCGGGTGCCGGCTTGAGGACCACCGTGCATCCCGCCGCGAGCGCGGGGGCGAGTTTCATCGCCGCCAGCGGCTGCGGGTAGTTCCACGGCGTGATCGCCGCGACCACACCGACGGGTTCGCGGCGCACGACGGTCCGGCCGCCGAACGCGCTCGGCCGCACGTCCTCGTCGGCCGCGTCGCGGATCAGGCCTGCGTAGTACGAGAACATCGCCGCGGGGCCGAAGCCGTTGACTCCGTTCGACAGTGCGATCGGCATGCCGTTCTCGCGGGTCACCAGCCGGGCGGTGTCGCGACCCCGGGCCTTCAGCGCTGCGGCGAACCGGTCGAGCAGGTCGGCACGTTCGGCGTTGGTCAGCGCGGCCCACGGGCCGGTCAGCGCGGCGCGCGCGGACGCGACCGCCTCGTCGATGTCGGCCTCGGATGCCAGGGCCGACGTACCGAGCACCTTCTCGGTGGCCGCCTCGATGACGTCGGTGGTGGCACCGGACTTAAGCGCGACCCACCGGCCGCCGATGAACAGTTCGTTCCTGTCCAGGTCGTTCATGTCGTGCCTTTCGCGGGGGTGACGGTCAGAGCGTGTCTTCGTGGCCGAACAGCACCGAGCTCACGAGCGGCGCCATCGGGCCGCCGATGAACAGCGACGTCTTCGCGTTCGCCACCGGATTGGTCGAGGTGCCGCGGATCTGGCGGACCGCTTCGACCGCGAGGTTCAGGCCGTTGACGAACGAGTCGGCGAGGTTGCCGCCACTGGTGTTGATCGGGAGTTTGCCGCCCGGTGCGGTGAGGTTCTCGACCGTCATGAACGTGCCGGCCGCTTCCCCCGGGGGACACAGGCCGTGATCGATCAGCGCCGCCACTGCGGGGCCGCTGAAGTTCTCGTACACCTGCACGACGTCGACGTCGTCGGGACCCAATCCGGCTCCGGCCCAGAGTCGTTGCGCAACACCGGGTTTTCCGTTGTTGGCGGGACCGAATCCGGCGGACATGTACTGCTCGCCCAGGTCGTTGTCGATCAGCTCGGAGAAGCCACCGGGTGCCCCCTGCGCACCGGCGAGCAGGTACGCCGGATCGGGCCGCAGGGTCTTGGCGCGTTCGGCGGAGACCAGCACCAGCGCGACCGCGCCGTCGCTTTCCCGGGAGCAGTCGAACAGGTGGAACGGTTCGGCGATCAGCCGGGACTTCTCGTAGGTGTCCTCGTCGAGGGGCCTGCCGTAACCCTGCGCGGTCGGGTTGTTCTGCGCGTGCTGGTACGCGGCGAGGACGAGCGCGCGCATCGCGCTGCGCGGCACGCCGCCGTGCTCGAGCATCCGCTGGGTGCGCATGGCGCAGATCTGCGCGGGCGAACCGATGCCGTGGGCCAGGAAGTGACTTCCGTAGTGGTACTTCGCATACCCGAGCCGGCCCGTATCCTCCTGCGACATGGCGCGGTACACCACGACGCACTCGGCCTGGCCGGTGGCGATCGCGGCGGCCGCGTTCGTGATCGCGGCGGCGACACTGCCACCGCCACCGCCCCACATCATGTTCGACCAGCGGAGTTCGTCGATCAGCAGCGCGCCGCCGATGATGGCGCCGTCGTTGGGACCGCCCGCATAGGAGACGAAGCCGTCGATCTCGCGGGGGTTGATGCCCGCGTCGACGCACGCTTCGAGAATGACCTCGAGGATCATCCGCTTCTCGCTGTGGGGTGCCTCGCCGCGACGGTAGTGCTGTTCGGCGACGCCGACGACCGCAGCGGCCCCGCGCACGTTGCCCGCGCTCATCGCTGTTCTCCTTCTTCGGTCGTGCCGGTGCGACGCCAGCGCAGCAACGGCCAGGTCGCGCCCTCGGTGTGCTCGAACACCCCGACGACGGGGTCGCCGATCTCGGGGTTCGTGTCGATGTCGTCGGTGAGGATGCCCAGTACCCGGCGTCCGCCGGCGTGGGGCAGTTCGACGAGCACCGTCACGTAGGGAAACTTGTCGGCGTATTCGTCCATGTAGGGGTACCAGCTGCGATTCCAGCTGTAGACGGTACCGACGGGTTCCACTGTCTCCCAGCCGATGTCGAAGCCGTGGCAGGTGCCGCAGATGGCCTGCGGGCCCCAGATCCAGGTGCTGCACCCGGTGCAGCGCTGCAGCCGCAGCTCACCTTCGAGGAGGCCTTCCCAGTAGGGCCGGTCGAGCCCGTCGGGAGCGGGCCCCCATGGTTCGGTCGTCGTCATGCGTTCGCGTCCGTTCCTGTCGGAAAGTTCTCGAGTTTCGCGGCCAGCCACCGTCCGTCGCGGAGTTCCCAGATGGAGCGCAGCCCGATCGAGCGGTCGCCCATGTCGTAGACGGTCTCGCCCACCATCAGGTCGCCCTCGGCACGCACGTCCCTGATCTCGAAACCCTGGGCGGCCGCGCGCGGGGCGTCGACGCCGTCGAAGACCTGCGGAATGTTCTCCTGCACCATGTCGGCCAGGGCGGCCTTCATGTTTCCGGCGACGACGTAGCCCACGTGCTGTTCGTACAGGGCGCGGAAGTCTTCGACAGACATTGTGAACTCCTCGCTTTCGTGACACGAGACCGTCGTGTCAGTGGCATTAACCTTATGTCTTTAGATAAAAGCCGTCAACGTCGGGCGAACCGGAACTGCCCGTCCTCCGAGACGACGACCTGCCTGCCTGCGACATCGTCCTCGACGAGACGCGCGAGATCGTCGGCGTCCGTGGTCGCGGCGAGCGTCCGCTCACCACCGGCGGTGCGGGCTGCGAGGAAACCGCGCTCCGGGGCGCCGTCGCGGCCGTACACCACGGTCCACGACTCCGCCGACGCCGTGCCCGCACAGGACAGCAGCGCCTTCGTCGTGGGGAGCGCGTCGACCTCGGCCTGCACATCCAGACGACGGAAGCCGCCGGCCGGCGGTTCGGACCGGTACACGCCCATGGCGTGCTTGGTCAGGTACCCGCTGTTGGCGGTGACCAGGCCGTACGAGCCGGGAGACTCGCGCAGCCGCGCCGCCATCGTCGCGATCGAGTGGCTGACGTAGTTGTTCCACGGTCCGCCGCCGAACGTCAGGCCACCGGTCACGGTGAGGGGCCGACCCGGGTCGTCCAGGGCGAGACCGAGTTCGTTCGCCGCGACCTGCACCGCCGAGGGGAAGCACGAGTACACGTCCACGTGCGCGACGTCGTCGAGCCCGATCCCCGCGAGCTCGAGGGCCCGCGCGCCCGCGATGCGGATCGCCGGGGACCGGTCGAGCGCACCGCGTTCGGCGATCGCATAGGTGTCGTGCGATTCGGTGCCGGACTGCGGAAAGACCCAGCACTCCTGCGGAATTCCGAGCCGGGTGGCGGTCTCCACCGAGCACAGCAGCAGCACCGCGCTCTGATCGACCATGTTGTTCGAGTTCAGCAGCTTCGTGTAGGGCGTGGAGATCATCCGGTTGTCGGGCGACGGGGTCGCGATCTCCGCGGCGGTGTACTCGCGCTGCACCCAGGCGTTCGGGTTCGTCGCCGCGATCTTGCTGAACCGCGACCACAACCCGCCGATGAAGTCCTGGTGCTCCGCGACCGAGCGCCCCGCCGACACGCGCAGCGCCTGCTCGAACAGCGGATAGACGTACGACGGCCGGTCCAGACCGATCCGGCGTTCGCTCTCGTCGGCCATCGGCACGTCGGTGACCATGATTTCGGCGGCCGGCACCGACTCGTCCTGCACCGTCCATTCCGGACGCTGCTTCTGCGCGCGCAACTTCGTTCGGGTGCGCCAGGATTCGGCACCACCGATGAGCACGACGTCGGCACGCCCTGCGGCGATGTCCTCGGCGGCACCGTTGACGAGGACCTGCGGCGTGCTGCCCCCGTTGCCCGAGTAACCGGTGTGCCGGACGGTCGCGCCGATGCGCTCCCCGACGAGCGCACCCGGATCCCGGTAGCGCCAGGACAGCAACCCGACCACACGGACCGAATCGACAAGCTCGAGCAGTCGCGCCGAACCGGCATCGTCGGCCGCCGCGCGCGCGGCACGCACCATCAGATCGACGGGTTCGATGCCACCGTCGCGCTCGTTGACCTGGCCGACGCCGACCAGGATGGGGGTTCTCGGATCCAGACTCACGACTGCACCGCCTCCAGAATGCGCTTACGGTTCTCCGGCTTCGGCCACCCACCGAGGATGAGGGTGGTGAGACACGTCGGCTTCCACTTGGTTTCGATCTCTTCGATGATCTTGTCCGCGGGACCGACGAGCGCGACGTCCTCGACCATCTCGGTGGGCACGGCCTGCGCGGCGAGATCGGCCCGCCCGCTCAGGTACAGCTCCTGGATCTCGGCACAGACCTCACCCCAGCCCATGCGCGCGAACACGTCGTTGTGGAAGTTCGCGCCCTTGGCGCCCATGCCGCCCGCGTACAGGGCGACCGTCGGCTTGAGCCGGGACGCGGCCTTCTCCACATCGTCGTTCTCGACGAGCCAGCACACGTTCGCGACCTCGAAGTCGTCGGCCGTGTGGCGTGCGCCTTCCCGGGCGAACCCCTCGGCGAGTGCCTTGCGGTAGAACTCGTCGCTCTTGGGCGAGAACCACAGCGGTGTCCAGCCGTCGGCGATCTCGGCGGCCAGCGCCACGTTCTTCGGTCCCTCGGCGCCCATGTAGACGGGAATGTCGTTGCGCAGCGGGTGCACGATCGACTTGAGCGGCTTCCCCAGTCCCGTTCCGCCTTGCAGGGGAAGCTGATAGTGCCGTCCCGAGTAGGTCACCGGTTCGTCCCGCGCCCACACCTGGCGCATGATCTCGATGTATTCGCGGGTGCGTTCGAGGGGCCGCGGGTACGGCTGCCCGTACCAGCCTTCGACGACCTGCGGTCCCGAGGCGCCGATACCGATGATCACGCGGCCGCCGCTGAGGTGGTCGAGGGTCTGCGCAGCCATCGCCAGCGCCGTCGGTGTGCGGGCGGACATCTGGCACACCGAGGTGCCCAGCTTGATCGTCGACGTCTGCGCGCCCCACCACGCCAGCGGCGTCAGCGCGTCGGACCCGTACGTTTCTGCGGTCCAGAAGCTGTCGACCCCGAGCGTCTCGGCCTCGGCGAGCATCCGCTCGACGTGCCGCGGCGGGCCCGACCCCCAATAACCTGCGGCGATTCCTACTCTCATGCTGCCTCGCTACTTCTGCTACGTGTGTTCTGGTCGAGCCGGCGTCGGCCGATGGTCAGTGGTTCCGGAACTCGGGGGGACGCTTCTCGAGGAAGGAGACGACGGCCTCCCTGTGGTCCCGGGTCAGCGAGCTGAGGATCTGGGTGCGGTTCTCGAGGTCGATCGCGGCACGCATGCTGGGCACCTCGAGGTTCGACCACATGACCTCCTTGGTCATCCACACCCCGAACGGGCTGTTCTGCGCGATGGCCTCGGCGGTGTCCAACGCGACGTCGAGCAGTGCGTCGGCAGGTTCGACGGACGAGACGAGGCCGATGCGTTCGGCCTCGCCGGCGTCGATCGAACGGCCGGTGAGCATGATCTGCGCGGCCCGGGAGAACCCGATCATGCGGGGCAGCAGCCAGCTCATGCCGATATCGCAATTGGACAGGCCGCGGCGGATGAACGCGGCGTGGAACACCGCGGATTCCGACGCGATACGAATGTCGGCCATCAGTGCGAGCGACATGCCGCCGCCCGCCGCAGCCCCGTTGACCGCGGCGATGACCGGCGGCCGCGCGCTGCGGAAGTCGTCGACGAGACCCGCGATGTGCTTCTGCACGCGCAGTCCGAGTTGCGCACGCCCCTCACCCTCCGTGGTGCCCGACGGCGTTCCGTATCCGCGCAGGTCCAGCCCGGCGCAGAAGGCCCGGCCTTCGCCGGTGAGGACGATCGCGCGGGTGGTCGAATCGTCGCGAACCTCGGCGAGCACCTCGTGCAACGCGTCGATGAGGTCGACGTTCATGGCATTCAGCTCGTCGGGGCGATTCAGCCGGATCACGAGCACACCTGGCCGCGGTCGCTCGGTCAGGATCGGTTTCACATCGGACATATGACTCTCCAAGGGACTGAGTGCTCGACACACGCAGGCTAATGGCTTTAGATTAAAAGCTCAAGGAAACCGCGCACGGACGACGACCGAAGGAGTCCCATGACGAACCTCGACGGCAAGGTAGCCCTGGTGACGGGTGCCGCCAGCGGAATCGGTGCGGCGACTGCGCACACGTTCGCCCAGCGCGGGGCCCGCGTGGTCGTCGCAGACATCGACGACGCACGCGGCGAGGCCGTCGCCTCCGCACTCGGCGACCGCGGCGTCTACCTGCACACCGATGTGCGCAACGAAGCCGAGGTGGAAGCCGCCGTCGCGCTCGCAGTCGACCGGTTCGGCCGGCTCGACTGCATGGTCAACAACGCGGGCCGCGTGGGAGCGTGGACGTTCCTCGAGGACACCACGCTCGAGGAGTGGGAGAACGGATTCGCGGTGCTGGCACGCAGCGTGTTCCTCGGGACCAAACACGCCGCACGGGTCATGCGCGAGCAGGGATCCGGCAGCATCATCAACGTCTCGAGCGTCGCGGGCGTCCGCACCGGGTTCGGTCCGCACCCCTACAGCGCAGCGAAAGCCGCTGTGCTGCAACTGACCCGAACCGCAGCAGTAGAGCTGGCCGAGTTCCGGATCCGCGTCAATGCTCTGGTCCCCGGCGGCGTCGCCACCCGCATCGTCGGCCACGGCGCCGGACTCGAGGACGACGCGCTCGATCGCAGTGTCGAGGCCGTGCGGCGCAGCCTGACGAACTTCCAGCCCATCCCCCGCGCGGGTGAACCCGAGGACCTCGCCCACGCCGCGGCGTTCCTCGCCTCCGACGACGCCGAGTTCGTGACGGGCCAGACCCTCGGGGTCGACGGCGGCCTGACCCTCGGCAAGAAGTGGCCGTCCAACTATCGAGAGGAAGCCCTCGCGGCGTCGTCGCGCGCCGCGACGGTCGGTGGATGACCGGATGACCGCGCGCCGGGTCCACACCTTCTGCCGCATCTGTGAACCGGGTTGCGGTCTCGTCGCCGATGTCGAGGACGATCGGGTCGTCCGGTTACAACCGGACCAGGACCATCCCGTCCACAAGGGCTTCTCCTGCCACAAAGGTGTGCACTATCTCCGGGTGCACGACGATCCGAACCGCCTCGACCGGCCACTCAGACGCACGAATCCACGCAGGACCGAGGCCGGCGACTTCGAACCGGTCGACTGGGACGATGCCGTCGGCGAGATCGCCGCCCGCCTCGAAGACATCCGCCGACGGCACGGACGCAACGCACTGGCGATCTACCAGGGCAACCCGTCGGCGTTCAACGGCACCTACTACGCCAACGCCGCGGCGCTCGCACGCGGATTCGACACCCGGATGCGCTTCAGCGCCGGCACCCAGGACACCTCCGCGAAATACGCTGCGAGCGAGGCGATCTACGGGGCATCGATGGCCCACCCGATCCCGGATCTGCTGCACACCGACTACTTCCTCTGCCTGGGCAGCAATCCTCAGGTCTCGCACATGACGCTGATGCACGTCTCGGACCCGATGGGGAAGATCAAGGCGGTGAAGCACCGGGGTGGGACCGTGCTCTTCGTCAACCCGCGGCGGATCGAGTCGTCGGGACCGGACACCGGCGACGTGCTGTTGATCAAACCGGACACCGATTTCTACTTCCTCGCGGCGATGCTGCACGAGATCGTCTTCCGGATCGGATACGACCGCACCGAGGTGGAGAAGTACGCACGCAACGTCGACGGACTGCTCGAATTCGTGCAGCGCTATCCGGCCGAGCGGGTGGCCGCGGTGACCGGCATCGAAGCCGACTCCATCAGGCAGGTCGCCGACGACTTCTGCGCCGCGCCCACGGCGAGCATCTATATGGCGACCGGCGTGAACCAAGGACGTCAGGGTGCGCTGGCGTACTGGATGCTCAACATGATCAGCTTGTTCTCCGGCAACCTCGGCAGGCGCGGCGGCAACATCTACTCGCGCGGCATGACCGACGTCGTGCAGAACTCGAAGCGCAGGCGCGAGGATCCGTTCTTCTCCAGCAGCCTCGGAGAGACCCGCACCGTCGGCGGGGATCTTCCCGCGGCGCGGCTCGCGGAGTACATCGAGAATCCGGACGATCCCATTCGGGCGTTGATCGTGATCTCCGGCAACCCGCTGTTGTCGGTGGGCGGCGAGCAAGAACTCCGCCGGGCTCTGGCGAGTGTCGAGCTGATCGTCACCATCGACCTGTATCGCACGGTCACCGGGGAGATCTCCGATTTCGTTCTGCCCGCCACCGACTGGCTCGAGCACGAGGACGTCAACTTCCTCAACACGATGGGCGTGGCCTTGGAGCCGTACGTGCAGTACACCCCCGCGGTGGTGCCGCCGAAGGGTGAACGTCGCGACGACTGGTGGATCCTGTCGCGGATCCAGCAGGAGATGGGGGTCACGACCCTGCTCGACGCCCCGGATCCCGATCCTCTCGCCGCGGCCGATGCAGCGATGCGCGATGCCGGTTTGAGCATCGAACTCCTGCAATCGATGCCGTGTCAGACGGCGGTGCTGCCCGAGGCGGTGCCGTCCCACGTGTTCACCATCGCGGTCCAGCACGACGACGGCCTGATCGATTGCTGCCCAACTATTTTCCGGCGCGCCTACCGCACCGCCGAGGACATCCTCGAGGAGCTGCGCGCCGAGAGCGCGGACCAGCTGAAGCTCGTCACCCGCCGCACCCCGTACATGGTGAACAGCTGGCTTCACAACCTTTCGATCTTGAAACAAGGTGTGCACCAGGATAATCCGCTGTGGATGAACCCCAAGGATGCGGAACGGCGCGATCTGGCCGAAGGCGATCACGTCACCGTCCACAACCGGTACGGCTCGATCGACGCCGTGCTGGAATACGACGACGGGCTGCGACCGGGCGTGGTGGCGATGACGCACGGCTGGGGCCAGCGCACCGCTCGCAGCCTCGACGTGGCGCGGCGTCACCCGGGGGTGAACGTGAACAACCTCTCCCCCACCGGAATCGGTGCGTACGACATCCTCAGCAATCAGTCGCACCTCACCGGGATCAACGTCGAGGTCACGCGGAGCGAGAGCAGCGCACCCGATAGACAAATCTAATCACTGTAGCTAATGTGGTCGGCGTCACTTCACGATCCGGGCCTCTCGCCCACCATCCCCCAACGCGAGGTTTCGCATGACCGAACGTACAACTGTGCCTGCAGACTCCCCTGCAGGCACCCATCCCGGACACTCCCGCGCGGACTCGCGACGCGCGAGCCGCGCCGCATTCGTCGGGACTCTGCTCGAGTACTACGACTTCAGCCTCTACGCCTCAGCAGCGTCGGTGGTCTTCGCCAGCGTGTTCTTCGCCGGCTCGAGCCCCCTCCTGGGAACGCTCCAGGCGGTCGGCACATTCGCCGTCGGATTCCTCGTCCGCCCGTTGGGCGGAGTGATCCTCGGCAGCCTCGGCGACCGCCTCGGTCGCAAGCGCATCCTCGTCTTCACCCTCGTTCTGATGGGTGTCGCCACCCTGCTCGTCGGTCTGCTGCCGAGCTACGCCCAGATCGGCTGGGTCGCACCGGCTCTGCTGGTGTTCCTGCGAATCCTGCAGGGCATCGGCGCCAGCGGTGAGTACGGCGGTGCGGCCCTGGTCGCCGTCGAGTTCTCACCCGAGAAGAAGAAGGGCCTGATGGGCTCGTTGCCCGGTATGGGCGCGGCGCTCGGCGGTGTGCTCGGAACGCTCTCGCTGCTCGTGGTGTCGTCGCTGATGTCCCAGGAAAACTTCCTCGCGTGGGGTTGGCGCATCCCGTTCCTGTGCAGCGTCGTGATCCTCGCCTACGGCCTGTGGCTTCGCCGCAGCCTGCCCGAGACACCCGCCTTCCGTGAGATCGAGGAGAGCGACACAGTCTCGAAACGTCCGCTCCTCGACGTTATCCGGCAGCAGCCGCGCGCCCTGCTGACCGTGCTCGTGATGACCATCGGCCAGACCGGCATCGGTTACTTCTACATCGTGTTCATGGGCACCTTCGGCAAGAACCAACTCGGCTACGGCGGCACCGAAGTCCTCGTCGGTCTCATCGCTGCGCAGCTCACGAACGCCGCTCTGATCCCGATGTTCGGCTCCCTGTCGGACCGGGTCGGGCGAGCGCCTGTGATCATGTTCGGCTTCCTCTACAGCGCCGCGTTCGCCTGGATCGGCATCTCGCTGTTGTCGGGCGTCGGCACTCCTCCGCTGCTGTACTGGGTGGTCATGGCCGCCGGCAACGGCATCGGCGTCGCCGCCATCTTCGGCCCGATGGGCGCATACGTCATCGAGCTGTTCCACACCCAGCACGCATACAGCGGTCTCGGTCTCGGCCGTGAGGCCGGCAATGCGCTGGGTGCGGCGGTCGTCCCGGTCATCGCGGTCGCGCTTGCGTTCGACGACACCACCGTGTGGCTCAGCCTCCTGGTCTGCGTCGTCTCGCTGCTCGGCTTCGCGGCCACCCTCCTGTCCCGCAGTCGACGATCCTCGGTCCGGGCCCAGGACGACGCCAAGGCCCCGGTGTCGGTGTAACACACAGGGTTAGAGGACGGGCCCCGGTCGATACGACCGGGGCCCGTCCTCGTTTCGGCGTCGGCTCGCCGGCGTGGGCCGGCCCGCTCCATGACGACACAAAGAAGTGCGACCCATGCCGATCGAATCGGCATGGGTCGCAGTAGGTTCGAGCTTCAGATCGAGTTTCAGACTCCTACCGGGCCGCCCCGCCACACCCCGATCTCCTCGCCGGAGACGTCGGCGGCGTCGTCGCTCACCAGGAACGACACGGTCGAGGCGATCGACTCGGGCGGGATCGACGGCCAGTGCTTCGTCAGTGCTTCCACACCCGCTTCGCCTCCCGACGAGACGATGTCGGTTGCAACGAACCCGGGCATCACACAGTTGACCGTGATGCCACGCCGCGCCACCTCCTGGGCCATCGTCTTGGCCATGCCCACGAGGCCGGCCTTCGCCGCGGAATAGGCGCTCATGCCGGGCGCGGGGCGACGACCACCCGACGGACTGTTGACGAAAACCACTCGGCCCCAGCCCGCTTCATACATGGCCGGGAGCGCGAAGTGCGTGCAGTAGAACGCCCCGTTGAGATTCACCGAGACGACCTCGTCGAATTCCTCGGGGCTCTGCTTCCGGGCTGCACCGGCCTTGTTCATCCCCGCGTTGTTGACGAGGACGGTCGGTGCACCCAACTGCGCGGTCGCGTCGGCGATGAGCCGTTCGGCGTCGGCAGCCTTGGAGATGTCCGCCTGTATCGCCACGGCCCGTCCGCCGTCCGCGACGATCTTCGCGACGACGTCCTCGGCGTCGCGCGCACTGCGCGAATAGTTGACCGCGACGGCGAATCCGTCGGCGGCGAGGCGTCGCGAGACGGCAGCACCGATACCGCGACCGCCGCCGGTGACGACGGCAACTCTCTGCGAGTCCACTACTCGATCACCGGACCTTCTCGTAGTTGTCGGGCACGTCCGCGAAGGTATCGCGCAGCTCTCGCTTGGCGATCTTCCCGCTGGCCATCCGGGGCAGCGGTTCGTCCAGGAACACGACGTAGCGCGGCACCTTGTAGTCGGCCAGCCGGTCGTTGCAGAAGTCCACGACCTCGGATTCCTTCATCTCCGTGGTGGCCCTGACCAGCGCGGCCGGCGTCTCACCGAACTTGGCGTCGGGAACGCTGATCACGGCGACCTCTTCGACGCCGGGGATCTGGTTGATGACGGACTCGATCTCGGCGGGCGAGATGTTCAGGCCACCGGAGATGATCATGTCCTTGAGACGATCGACGTACGTGAGGTAGCCGTTCTCGTCGAGCTTGCCGAGGTCGCCGGTCTGGAGCCAGCCGTCGACGAGGGCGGCGCGGGTGGCCTCCTCGTTGCGCCAGTACCCCGGCATCATGCCCGGCCCGCGCAGCAGGATCTGCCCGGTTTCGTTGGGCGGGAGGTCGTTTCCTTCGGCGTCGACGACCCGGATCTTCGTGAAGATCCCGCCCCAGCCGCACTTGTCGGGATGCTCGGCAGCCTCCTCTCGGGGCATCGCCGTCGCCGAACCGCCGATCTCGGTCTGACCGTAGATCTGCCGCAGCGCCACTCCCTGCTCCTGCCACTTGCCGAGCAGGTCGACCGGGACGCGGGCGCCACCGACGTGCGCGGTGATCATGTGACTCAGGTCGGCCTCGGCGAATCCGGGCACCTTCGCGATCTGCTCGAACAGGATGGGCGGCCCGGTGAGGGTGTTGGCCTTGTCCTCGGACAACACCTTCAGCGCCTTCGCCGGATCGAATCCGGGCTGAAGGAACAGGGTTCCGCCCTGCAGGACGACGCGCGAAATGCCCCAGATGATCCCGGCAGCGGTGAAGAGCGGCAGCACCAGCAGCGGCCGCAGGCCGTTGGGCTGGATGGGTTCCATGAGCGACCACTCGTGCATCTCGCCGGCGATCGTGGCGTGGGTGAAGATCACGCCCTTGGGTCGTCCGGTGGTGCCGCTGGTGAACACGATGGCGGTGGGGGTATCGAGATCGACGACCGGCGTGCGGTACCGCTCGTATGCACCCCCACGCAACGGACGAACATCCTTCTCGAACAACGCGATCGAGAACGTGTTGCGCGCCTGCTGCACCTCTTCGAGGCGGGGCAGCAACGCTTCGTCGCAGTAGACGACGGTGGGCTCGCAGTCCTCCACGAGGGTGGTGAGTTCACCTGCCAGCATGCGCTGGTTGAACCCCACGGAGATGGCACCGACCTTCATCGCGCCGAGCGACGCCACGGCCCACTCGAGGCTGTTGACGCCGAGGAAACTCACCCGATCGCCGGGGACCACGCCGCGGGACGCGAGGTCGTGCGCGACCCCGTCCGCCCAGGTGGACAATTCCGCGTAGGTGACGACGTCGCCGTCGAAGTCGATCGCCGCCAGATCCGGCTTCGACCGAGCCCAGTAGGTCAAAGCATCTACCACGGTGCCGCTCATGCAAACCTCCAAGATGTATGCGTCGATCGCGGGACCCGACCCGGTGAGATGTAGGTCACATCCGCGCGTTAAATCTAATGTTTGTTGTTTATTGGGGCAAGTCTCACCTACCGCCCGGACCGCCTGCCACCGAGAGCATCGACTCGACGTCGACCAGCTTCTGCCTGGCACGGCCGAGGCGTCGCCCCTCGACGCGTTCGTGCCGGTCGATGCGCTTCCAGCCGTCGACTTCGATGGCCGTCGGGCACCGGCTCTCGACCAGTGAGGCCAGCTCGTCACGTGCACGGTTCGGCCGAGGAAGCAGCGCACGCGAGTGATCGGCGACCACAGCCTCGACCGTTTCGGCGGCGCAGTACCGGTTGGTGCCGATGACCCCCGTCGGACCCCGTTTGATCCAGCCGGCGACGTACAGGCCCGGCACCGGACGGTCGCCGGCCGGATCGATCACCCGACCGGCGACGTTGGGTACCGTCCCGCGCTCGTCGTCGAACGGAAGACCCGGAAGCGGGCGGCCACGGTAGCCCACGGCACGCACCACCAGCGAGGCCTCGAGGTCGGCGTCGGTCCCCTCCCGTCCGTACGGCGCGATCCGGATGCCCTCGACGTGGTCGCCGCCGAGAACCTCGACCGGCGCTCCATTGAATCGCAGCGTGATCCGCCGGCGGTCCCGGCCGGGAACCCGTCGCGCATAGTCCGCGATCGTCCGAAGCTTGACCGAGGCGCCCTCGGGTGCCTCGTACCCCCCGTGCACGGTGACGTCGACCTCCGGCAGCGACCCCAGAGCGAGCAGCTCGGGGGTCGTGAACGCCGCGTGCTCGGGACCGCGGCGACCGAGCACGACCACTTCCTCGATCGCACTGTGCCGCAACGCTTCCAGCGCGTGCTCGGCGATGTCGCCCGGCACGAGGCGTTCGGGGTCGCGTGCCAGGATGCGCGCCACGTCCAGCGCGACGTTGCCGTTGCCGACCACGACGGCCCGGCGTCCCGACAGGTCGAACGTGCGGTCTGCGTGGTCGGGATGCCCGTTGTACCAGGCGACGAATTCCCGTGCGGCCACACTGCCCGGCAGGTCCTCGCCCGGAATTCCGAGCTTCCGGTCGTCGGACGCTCCGCTCGCGTGGATCACCGCGTGGTGATGGTCGAGCAATTCGTCGACGCCGATGTCGCGGCCGATCTCCACCCCGAAGAAGGCGCGGAACCCGGTGCGTCCTGCGGTACGGGCGAACACCCGCTCGACCGCCTTCGTCGTCTGGTGGTCCGGGGCCACCCCGTAGCGGACGAGCCCGCCGGCGACGGGGAGCCGTTCGAACATGGACACCTCGACGTCGACGTCGCGCCGTTTCAGCAGCTCCTCGGCCGCGTAGAAGGCCGAGGGTCCGGACCCCACGATCGCCACCCGCAGCGCACCCGGCCGGTCGGTTGCGGTGACGGGTTCCGCCGGTACCTCTCGGGGGCCGGACGCGGTCGGGTTGTCCGCGAAGTACGCGGCATTGAGTTCCCGGTAGATCTCGGTCTCGGCGGTGAGGTCACCGTCGGGAACGATCGCGTCCACCGGGCACACGTCGGCACAGGCGCCGCAGTCGATGCAGGCATCGGGGTCGATGTAGAGCATCTCGGTGCGGGCGTACTGCGCTTCGTCGGGGGTCGGGTGGATGCAGTTCACCGGGCACACCGCGACACACGTCGCGTCGTTGCAGCAGGATTGGGTCACTACGTATGTCATGGCCACTCCGGTTGTTCGTTGAATTGCGGACCCGGCTCGGGCGGGAGGAAACGGTCGCCGTAGCGATCGGCGAGTTCGTGCGCGCGGGCCGTGAACCCGTCGATGCCCCCTGGGTAGGCGCGGGCGAACGAGACGACCCCGCCCGTGTGTGCGGGAAACCCGATGCCGAGCACCGAACCGCTGTCCGCGTCGGCGGCGGAAGCGACGACACCCTCGGCGAGACACCGCAACGCTTCGACCACCTCGACGAAGAGCAACCGGTCGCGCATGTCGTCGATCGGGATCTGCTTCACCGGACCGAACGACTCGCGAAGGCCGGGCCACAACCCGATGCGCGCGCCGTCGGCGTCGTAGTCGTAGAACCCGCGGCCCACCGATCTGCCGCCACGGTCGTGGTCGTCGATCATGCGTGCCCGGACCCGGTCCGCACGGGTGCCGTGCCATGTGCCGCCCGCGTCCTCGACTGCAATTCGGTTCTCGCGCTGCACGTCCCGGTTGAGCGTCAGCGAGATCTCGTCGAGCAGCTGCAGCGGTGGAACCGGGTATCCGGCGTCGGTTGCCGCGCGTTCGACGACGCCCGGATCGATTCCTTCCCCGACCGCGATCATCGCCTCGTCGAGGTAGAGTTCCATCACCCGGCTGGTGAAGAATCCCCGGCTGTCGCGCACCATGATGGGTGTCTTCCCCAGCAGCCGCGCATAGGCCAGCGCACTGGCGAGGGTGCTCTCGGCGGTGCGCGCGCCGACCACGGTTTCCACCAGCGCCATCCGGTCGACCGGGGAGAAGAAGTGCATTCCCACGAAACGCTCCGGGCGCGCCAGCGCCGACCCGATGGTGGTGATCGGCAAGGTCGAGGTCGTCGAAGCGAGCACGGCGTCCGGCGCGGTGACCGATTCGACCGCCCGCAGGACCTGCTGTTTGACCGCGACGTTCTCGGCGACCGCTTCGACGACGAGCGCCGCCTGCGCCAGATCCTCGGTACGTGCGGTGGGCCGGATGCGGTCGAGCAGTGCCTGCGACACGGCTTCGCTCGTCGTGCCCGCACGGAGGGCACGTTCTTCCCGTCGCGTGGCGTACGACTTGCCCCTGCGTGCGCCGTCGTGCGTCCGCGCGAACAGGACCACGTCGGCTCCCGCCCTCGCGCACGTGTAGGCGAGGGCGGCCCCGATCATCCCCGCCCCGACGACTCCGATCGTGGTGCCCGCCAGGGTCCCCGGCTCCGCGGTCATGCCGGCACGCTCTCGATGCGGGCGACGTCGACGGCGAATCCGTTGAAGATCGGGGTACCCGTCAACGGCTCGACCACCATGTCGTCGACCAGGGCGTTGACGTTGGCGCCGGGCGCCGCGGCCGAGCGGGTGGTGCGCAGCCCCGCACCGTCGTGTCCCCACCCGTGCGGGAGGCTGACCACGCCCTGCCGCATCGAGTCGGTGACGTGCAGTTCCGCGACGATCGACGCGGTCTTCGACGTGACGCGCACCGTATCGCCGTCGACGAGGTCGCGCGCCGCCGCGTCGACCGGGCTCATGAACAGGGCGCACTGCCCCGAATCCGGTTGCGGCAGCGCATTGTGCAGCCAGGAGTTCATGCCGCGCCGTTGCCGCCGGTTGATGAGGACCAGGTCGGGAACGGGTTGCTCAAGTGCGTCGCGCAGACGGGACAGGTCGGCCACCAACTCGATGGGCGCGAGATCGATCCGGCCGTTCGGGGTCCGCAGCACCTCCGGCACTCGCGGTTCCAACGGCCCGTAGTCGATGCCGTTGGGGTTGCGTTCGAGCAGCTCGAGGGTCAGGCCGCCGGGCCCGGCACCGAACCGGTCACCGTACGGGCCGCTGCGCAGCCGCAGATCGAGCAGCCGTTCGGGGCCGGTGCGATCGCCGGTGGCCCGGACCACGTCGTCGAGATCGCGGCCGGCGAGTCTCGCGGCGCGTCGGATCGCGGTGGCGGCGACCTCCTCGTCGAGCTCGGCGATCGGGCGGTCGGGTTCACCCCTCACGATTGCCGTGAGCCGCAACAGAATCTGCCATTCGGGCATCTGTCCCGGGCCGGGCTCGAGCAGAGGCGCCGAATAGCGGGCCACGTTGCGCACCTGGAAGTGAGTGATCGCGAGGTCGTGGTGTCCGCGGGTGGTCAGCGGCGGGGGCGGCAGGATGACATCGGCGTGCCGGGTCGTCTCGTTGAGATAGCCGTCGATGCACACCATGAAGTCGAGATCGGCCAGCGCAGCCTCGACGGCTCGGCTGTTCGGGAGCGACCGGGCCGGGTTGCCGGAGATCGTGATCAGGCCGCGCACCTGTCCCGGCCCGGGGGTGAGGATCTCCTCGGCGAAACACACCGCGGGAATCTCCCCCATCGCCTCCGGCATGCCGCGCACTCGCGATCGCCATCGATCGAAGACACGTGGTGCCTTCGGGTTTGCGGGCCACGTGGTGGGTCCGCCGGCGGGCGGGACCGGGAACATCGCTCCGCCCGGCCGATCGAGATTGCCCGTCACGACGTTGAGAACTTCGATCATCCAGTTCGCGATACTGCCGAACTCCTGTGTGCACGAACCCATTCGGGAATGCGCAACGGCGGCGTCCGCAGCCGCGAACTCGCGGGCGACCCGGCGGATCTCGTCGGCGTCGAGTCCGCAGATTCCCGCGACCGCTTCGGGGGTGAAGGGCTCGGCGAGACGGAGAACGTCGCCGATGCCGTCGGTGTATTCGCTCAGGCGGCCGGGAGCGGCGAGACCTTCCGCGGCGATCACCGACACGAGCGCGAGCAGGAAGAAGGCGTCGGTTCCGGGCCGGATGGCAAGGTGGCGGTCGGCGATCTCCGCCGTGCGGGTGCGTGCCGGATCGACCACCACCAGCGTGCCGCCGCGCGCACGCAAGGCGTCGAGCCGCTTGCCGATGCCGGGCGCTGTGATCGTACTTCCGTTCGATACAAGCGGATTCGAACCGAGGATCAACAGGTAGGACGTGTGGTCGATGTCGGGGACCGGCATCCCCAGTCCGGTTCCGTAGAGCAGCATGTTCGCGTAGTTCTTCGGCAGGGTGTCGATGCTCGCGGGCGAGTAGACGTTGCGGGTGCCGATGGCAGCGATCAGCGGGTGCGCGTACAGCGACGGGTCGAGGTGGTGGGCGGCAGGGTTGCCCGAGTACACGGCACAGCTGTTCGGGTCCGCCGCGATGATCGGAGGCAGTCGTCGGCCGATCTCGGCGAAGGCTTCGTCCCACGTCGCCTCGCGGAAGCCGTCCCCGTCGCGGATCAGGGGCGTGCGGATGACGTCGGGGTCGTTCTCCAGCCGCGCGAGGCCCAGTCCCTTGGCGCAACTGTGTCCGGCGCTGAACACGTCGTCGGGGTTGGACGTCACCGACGTCACGGTGCGTCCGTCCAGTTCGAACAGCAATCCGCACGTGGCTTCGCACAACGGGCAGATGCGCACCCCGACGGTCTTGTCAGCGAGCACTTGCACACACCTCACGTTCGATGGTCACGGGTACTGCGGTCAGTCTGGGCATTGCGTTGATGGTCTGGACCCGGTCGTAGCCGGTCAGGTCGTTCACGTTGCTCCCGGCGACCCGAGGGTCCGCCTCGGTGTCGGAACCACCCCAACAATGGGTCATCGACACCGTGCCCGGGCCGACGCTCGGGTCGGTGTGCGCGACGGCCCGGATCCGTCCGTGGGCCGAGCGGATCCGGACGATGTCGCCGTGTTCGATGCCCAGTCGCTGCATGTCCTCCGGATTCACGCCTGCGGGGTTGTACCCGTGGCGTGGTAACCCGCCGATCTCCCGGCCCAGCGAGTTCATCAACTCCCGCATTCGCCGCACCGTCAGGCGCATCGGAAACTCGTTGATCCGGATCGATTCGCCGAGTGCAGCGGCGATTTCCCCGGCGACGTCGTCCGGGCACAGCGAAAGGCGATGTCCGGCTGCGTCTTCGGATGGCGGGCCCACCACCTTGTCGTCGGGAGGCGCAAGCATGCCACGTGGCGCTTTCTTCAACTCGGCCACGGGAATGCGCCCGCGCTCGGCGAACATCGCGAGCAGTTCCTCCGAGGTCGGCGGTGCAGCCGGATCCAGCACGCGCCCGGCGAATTTGATCGACCGACCGGACGCGGCGGCGAGGCGGAAGTAGAACTCCCAGTCCTCGATCACGCCTTCCGGCGGCTCCACGATCCGCGGGGTGTACTGCGCGAAGGGCCGCGCGAAGAAGAACTCCATCAGCAGCGTGTGGTCGGGACGCTCGTACGCCATGGTCGGCGCGATCACGTAGTCGGCGAGCTGCGCGGTATCCGACATGCGGGTGTCGACACACACCAGCAGGTCCAGCGCACGCAGTGCCTGTTCGGCTTTCACCCGGTCCGGCAGTGCCCGTGCGGGATTGCCTCCCGAAACCACCAGGGCCCGCACCCGGTCGGGGCCGGGCTCGAGGATCTCGTCCGCGAGAATCCCGGACGGCAGTTCCCCGTTCATCGTTCCGATGCCGCCGATGCGGCTGCGGAATCCCGACTCCCAGGTACGAGCTGCAGAACGAGCCTCGGCCCGCGCCGGGACGTCCCGCGCGAGCACGTTGTGGTTGGGCGTCGCCTCGCCTTCGCGCAGGTACCGGCCACAGACGACGTTCAGGCACGCCACGAGATGCTCGGCGAGGTTGGAATGGGGGCCCATGCACACCCCGGTGCCCGTCGTCGCCATGCCCCGGGGTCCCGCTGCGAACAGCCTGGCTGCCCGGATCACGTCGACGGCGGGAACACCCGTTGCTTCCTCGGTGCGCTCGGGGGTGGCCGGCGCGACCGCGGCGGCGAGGGCGTCGAGGCCGTCCGCGAAGCGGTCGCAGAACTCCCGGTCGTGGCGGCCTTCGGACAGGATCACGTGCAGCAATCCGGCGAACAGCGCGGCATCCGTCCCGGGCCGCAGCTGCAGGTGCAGATCGGCGCGAACTGCGGTCTCGGTGCGTCGCGGATCGACGACGATGAGCTTCAGTCCGCGGGCCCGCGCGTCGCGGATCGAGACCGACGGGTTGCGGGTGATCGCGCCGTCGCCGTCGCCTCCGTTGAGGGAGACCATCGGGTTCGTGCCCGCGAGCAGCCACACGTCCGCCGTGTCGAAGCGCTGTCTTCCACCGAGGTACTCCCCCATCCGCGCCTGCACGACCCACTTGGCGGACTGGTCGATCGTCATGGTCGAGAAGAGTTTGCGAGATCCGGTGGTGCGGAACCACGCTCGCGCCATCGGTCCGGTCAGCGCTGCGAAGTTCTGCTGGGTGCCCATGAAGAGACCGAGCGAGTCCGGGCCGTGCTCACCGGTGATTGCGGCGATCCGCTCGGCGATCTCCGCGATCGCGGTATCCACCGGAACGGGCTCGTAGTCGCCGTTGCGGGTTCGGCGCATCGATGTGGTGAGCCGGTCCGGGCCCTGGAGGAAATCGCCGCCCCGACGGCCCTTCGGGCACGAGTAGCCGCCGGACAGCGGGTGCAGGCCGTCGCCGACGATGCCGACGATGCGGTCGCCGTCGACCTCCACACGCACCCCGCACGACGCGGGGCACAGACGGCAATAGGACAACTTCACCGGCACCGGTTGCTCCCTCCGCGGTTTTCGGGCAGAGACAATCGCCCTGCAAAGACGTGACCACCACCACACATCGGGCTTAATCTAACATCTGTAGTTAAACACTGCAAAAGGTGTCGGGCGGGCAACGTCGTCGTCGACACAGCACAAGGCCGTTCACCGACAACGTGGTGTCGGTGAACGGCCTTGTGGTCCAGTTCTATTCGGCTTCGACCAAGCTTGGAGTTGCGGCCGCCGCGACGCTGTCGTCACGCCCTGGTCGCCGACTTCGGAGCGCCAGGACGCCGAGCGTCACCACAGCCAGCAGCGTCGGCACGATCGTGAGCAGGAAGATGCTCTTGGCATCCAACCCGGCCGCGATGAGCAGCGCACCGATCGCCGGCCCCGCGATCGAACCGACTCGTCCGATGCCCATCGCCCAGCCGACACCCGTTGCGCGGACCGCGACGGGATACACCGTTGCCGCGATCGCGATGATGCCTGCCGAACTTCCCGACATGCCGAACCCGACGAAGAAGACCGCCACCAGGAGAAGCCATCCGCTGCCGAGCAGCAATGCGACCGCTGCGGTGAACACGGCGCCGAGGGTATAGCCGGCCATCACGACGACGAATCCGTTGCCGATCCGGTCGGTGATCCGCCCGAACGTCAGCGCACCGGTCATCCCACCGAGATTGAACAGCGACGCCGCCACGAGGGCGGTCGATGCACTCCGGCCGCCCTCCCCGAACAGGGTCGGCATCCAGCTGAGCAGGAAGTAGATGACCAGGAAGTTGATGACGAACACGCCCCACAGCAGGACCGTGTCGGCCGCGCGGCCGGAGCGGAACAGGGCGCCCACCGGCGACTTCGTCGCGACCGCCGCGTCCTGGATGAACCGGGTCGCGGCGTCGATACGCGCCTCGGGTGCGATCTCGCCGACGATCTGCACGGCCTCCTCGTGGCGCCCGCGGGCCACCAGGAACTTCACGGATTCCGGCAGCCATCGCAGGGCCGCGACCACCAGGATCAACGGCAGCACACCACCGAGGACGAACAGCGACTGCCAACCGAACCTGGGGATGAGGAATGCAGCGCCGAAGCCACCGATGAACCCACCCAGCGACATGCCCGCGATCGTCACCGTCACCATCGTCGCGCGGATCCGTGCAGGGCTGTATTCACTCACCATGGCAACAAGATTCGGTGTCACTCCACCGAGCCCGAGGCCCGCGATCACCCGCAGCACGATCAGCGCCGGCATCGAGGTCACCACCGCAGTGGCCAGCGTGAACACCGCGAAGATGACGGTGCACGCAATGATGATCTTGCGCCGACCGTAGCGGTCGGCCAGCGGGCCGAACAACAGACTGCCCACCACCATCGCGCCTGTGCTCAGCGCGAGCGCGAAGCCGAACGATGCCGGTGCGATGTCCCAGTCCTTGGAGATCGCCGGAATGACGAACCCGATGAGTTGCGCGTCGATGCCGTCCAGGATCGCGAGACCCAGGCACAGCGCCAGCACACGCTTCTGCAGGGACGACAGAGACGAACGGTCGATGAGCGCGGTGATGTCCACATCGCGAGTACCGCTCACGTGCGTGTCCTCTCGGAGAAGGGATGGAGCTCAGGACCGGGACGTGGCAGCGTCCGCGGTGGATACATCCTTGGGCACCGGGATGGCGTCGACCGGCGGCGTCTGGAATCGCTCCCGCAGAACAGCTTTCGCCAGCTTGCCGGAGAAGGTGCGGGGCAGCGGCTCGTCGAGGGCCACCGCGTGCACCGGTCGCTTGAACTTGGCGAGGTTGCCGCTCGACACCGAGGTGATGTCGCGGACGATCTCCTCCGCCGGACGTTCGCTGTGGAAGACGACCATGGGAACCTCACCCCACCGGTCGTCCTTGACGCCGATCACGGCGAGATCGACCAACCCCTCGATGCCGTGTAGCACCTTCTCGATCTCGGCCGGGTACACGTTCAGGCCGCCGGAGATGAGCATGTCCTTGCTGCGATCGACCACCTTGAGGAAGCCCTCCTCGTCCTGCAGGCCGAGGTCGCCGGTGTGCAGCCAGCCGTCGACGAGCGTCGCCGCCGTGGCCTCCGGCTTGTTCCAGTACTCCCGCATGACGTGCTCACCGCGCACCAGGATCTCGCCCACCTGGTGCGGCTCGGCGAATCCACCGTTCTCGCCCGCGATGCGCAGCTGCGTTCCGGCCAGGGCCAGCCCGGCAAATCCCGGACGGGTTCGAGCATCCTCGTAGTTCAGCGTCGATGCCATGCCGGATGCTTCGGTCAGTCCGTATGCCTGCGTCATCGGAACGCCACGGCTCTGGTAGAAGTCGAGCAGGTCCAGGCTGATCGGTGCGCCGCCCGCGCCGGCGAACGTGAACTTCGCGAGCTTGCGCCTGCCGAAGTCGGGCAGCTGCGTCATGCGCTCCCAGATGACCGGGACGGTGGTGGTCGCGGTGATCTGTTCGCGCTCGAACGTGTCGAGGGCGATGGCCGGGTCGAACTCGCGGAGCAGCACCATGGTGGATCCGGGCAGCACCACGAGTTGCGCGAAGATGGACAACACGGAGCCGGTGTAGACCAGCGGAGCCGAACACATGACGCGGTCACGACCGGAGATGCCGTGACTGAGCACCTGGGCGATGCCCGGGGCGAGCGCACTGCGGTGCGTGATGAGCGCGCCCTTCTGGACCCCGGTCGTGCCCGACGTGTAACAGATGAACGCCGGATCCGAGGGGTGAATCTCCACGCTGGGAGCCTCACCGGGTTCGAGCAGCTCGGTGTACTGCCGATGATCGGTTCCGCCGATCGCGAAGATCTCGAAATCCGTTTCGGATGCCGCGACTTCGAGCAGGGGCGCCAGCTCGTTCTCGACGATCACGACCCGAGGGGCCGAGTCGACGATCATCGGCGCCAACTCCTTGCCGACCAACCGGAAGTTGAGCGGGACGCTGATCGCTCCGAGCTTGAGCGTGGCCAGGACGACGTGTGCCAGCTCGGGACGGTTGAGCATCATCACGGCGACACGATCGCCCTTGCGCACGCCACGGGCTGCGAGCCCCCGCGCAAGCGAGTCGGTGACCGCATCCACCTCGGCCCAGGTCTGGGAAGTGTCCCCGAAGACGATCGCTTGCTGGGTGGGACGAGTCTTGCCCCAGTATCGAACCAGATCGGCCAGATTCATTCTGTCTCCTCGTGCCGGCCGTGGCGGCGTAGCCCGCTCTCGCTCACGACTGTCGAAATGTGCGGCTCCTGCCGAGCCTGTCCACCCGTCCAAGATCCCCGGGCGCGGGATGCACACTCACCGAGAGTGTGAGCGCGGTCACCGGGGACGGGACGAATCTAACATGCGTAGGTAAACGGTACAACCGAATCTGCCGGGCATTTTCTCACCTAACCGCGAGCGGCCGCGCTCCTGCCGGACGGATCGCCGGAACCGTCGTGGCACGACAGGCCGGCGAGCACCTCGTCGGTGTCCGCGCCGAACTTCGGAGGCAGTGCCGGCGCGAATTCCTCCCCAGACACCCGGATCGGGCTCGCAACGAATTCGAGTTCACCCACGCCCTCGTACTCGACGCGGTAGGTGTTGGAACGGCTGGCGAAGTGCGGATCGGCGATCATGTCGCTGACCGAATTGACTGGCCCACCTGCGATCTCGTGCTCGAGGAACAGCGCGAGCCATTCGTCGCGCGTGCGCTGCAGGAAGATCTCCCGAAGCTCCCGGTACACGTGATCAGCGCGCGCCGACGCCTCGGCATCGGTACTCACGAGATCTATCTCCAGCAGATCCGGGCGGTCCACCGCGAGACAGAAGTTGCGCCAGAACTTCTCGACGTGCGAACCGAACAGCATGGCTTCGCCGTCCTTCGTCCGGTACGCCTCGAGACGCGGCCAGTCGGGCAGGCGCCCGTCCGGCAGCCAGGTGGGACGCGGGATCGACCGGTCCTTGTTGAGTTCGGCATCGATCAGATCGGGCATCCACGCTGCGGCGACGTCGATTCCCGCCACCTCGAGCCGGCAGCCCTCCCCGGTGCGGCCCGCCCGGTGTACCGCGGCCAGCAGGCCCATCGCGCCGTACGCACCGAGCGCGTACATCGCCATCGGTGGCGTTGTCCCACCGGCGATCCCGTCGATCGGCGGCTCCTCGGGCGTGCGAACCTCACGGAGCCCCGCATAGGCGTCGAACACCGGCCCGCCGGTGCCGAGTTGGCTGTACGGGCCGTCCGACCCCATGCCCGACACCGTGCAGAAGACGATCCTCGGATTCACCTGTCGCAGTCGGTCGTATCCGACGCCGAGCCAATCCAGGTAGCCGCCGCGCATACCTTCGACGACGGCATCGCACGTGCGGGCGAGTTCCAGGAATGTGCGTTTTCCCTCGTCGGTGCGCAGATCGAGCGCCACGCTCTTCTTCCCGCGGTTCCACCGCAGATGCATGAACGAGGGTCCGTCCTCGTCACCGATCGCGCGGCTGCCGCCCACCCGCACCGGATCTCCCAGCGGCCCCGACTCGATCTTGATGACTTCGGCTCCCAGATCGGCGAGGTGACCGCCGACCGACGAAGGTGCCAGTTGCGCGACCTCGAGGATGCGCATTCCCTCGAGGAGGGAGTATCCGCTCATTCCGTGCCTCTTTCGGAAATATTCAGTGTCTGTTCGGGTTTCAACTCGACCCACAGGCCTTCGGCCTCTGCGACCAGTGTGTCGCCGTGGTACATGGCTCCGCGCATGAACCGCTTGCGACCGTCCTGTCGCACGAATTCCGCCTCCACCCGCAGTTCGACGTGGAGCGGAGCAGGCGCCCGGAAGTCCACATGGAGATAAGCCGTGCGAGCCCACGGACGCCCGAAACCGTTCGCGAGCCGAGCCATGATCTCGTCGAAGATCAGCGGCGTGACACCGCCGTTCATCGCGTAGCGGCCGGAATGGAAGCGGCCGACCGTGACCCGTCCCCGAGCGGTCGTTTCCGTCACCTCGTCGAGATGCAACGGGGGCGCAAGGGCCTGGCCTCGTCCGGCCAGATCCCATCGATGGCCCGGGATCTGGTCGTCCTCGCCGACCTCGTGTTCCTCCAATTCCGTTGCTATGGAACGGAGTTTTCCCGCCATTGCCGATGCCGTCGCGGGGTCGGGACGCGATCGCGTGAAAGCCTCCTGCACCGCACGCACTGCGGCAACCAGTTCGGCGAACTCGTCGTCGGCCTCGGCCGTCGGGGTGAACGGATCATCCCAGTTCGGATCCCAGATATCTATCGATGCGCTCGCACGGTTCAGAACGTCCATGATGTCCCTCTCACACGGTTTCCTCACGGGCACCGAAGAATTCCGTGAACATGTCGCCGACGGCGCGCGGCCGCAAGGTGGTGCGCGCGACCGTGTTCTCGCGGTCGTAGCGACTGCGCAGATCGCGTCCGTGTCCGGCGAGCAGGAGCGATTTGATCTCCCTGATCGCCTCGGGCGGTTGCGCCGCTATCTGCGCTGCCGCCTCCAACGCGGCCTCGAGCACGTCGCCGTCCCCCGCGTAACGAGTGAGCAGGCCGATGCGGTAGGCCTCGTCGCCGGCGACCGCGCGCGACGTCATGAGGAGATCTCGCGTCTGCCCCGCTCCGATCAACGTGTCGAGAATCCACGTCAGATTCGCGCCACCGTACTTGGCGGCGGTCACCGTGAACCGCGTCGACGCGCCTCCGACCCGCAGGTCGGAGCACGCCGCGAGTAGGGTTCCCCCGCCGTACGATATGCCCTGAACTGCAGCGATCGTGGGTTTGGGAAATTCGAGGTATCGCCACAGCAATTCCTCGCGCTCGAGCATCGCCTCCAGGTTCTCCTCCGACGACAGCACGGCGAGTTCCTTCAGGTCGTACCCCGCAGAGAAGGCACGATCCCCCGCCCCCGCGATCACGACGACCCGGACGGTGTCGTCGGCTGCGGCCCGCGTGAGCGCCGCATCGAGTGCTCGTTGCATCGACAGGGAGATCGCGTTGTGCGCCTCCGGACGATTCAGCGTCAGCTGCAGCACGCCCGGCCCGGGCGACGACTCGAGTAGTTCGCTCGTGGTCATGCCGCTCGGGGTCATGCCTTGGCGCCGGCGTTCTTCCGGCGCTCCTCCGCCATCGCGGCGGCATCGCTCATGATCATCTTGTGGAACACCTGTCCCGGAAGTTCGTTCCGCCCGTAGACCAGTTCGTCCACCTGCCCGTGCGAGACATTGTCGGTGATGGTCTTGGTCACGAACCAGTCCTCCGCGTGGAGCGTCTCCATGAGGAGTTCCCAGTTCTTCTCCAGGACCCGCTTTTCACGAGGAGTGGCGGGCTCGGACGGCGAGAGCAGCCGGATCGTGCAGTACGACACGTTGGGATCGTCCACGTCGGGGACGATCGTCCAGATCTCGAAGTGATTCGGCTCGGTGACGAGCATCGTGCCGGGATAGATCGTGTAGTTGGCGAGCGAGTAGTCGCGCACATCGAACGAATCCGGATCGGCATCACGTACGTCGGTAATCGACCTGCGCGCCACCACGATTCGCCACGAACGGTCGACGAGATCGAACGCGGTGATGTTGCCCTCGAGGTAGTTGCACACCGTCTTGGTGTGCAACTGGCACAGGTGGTACGAGTCCTGCACCCCGTCCACCGCGATCTTCCAGTTCATGTCGAGCTTCCAGGTCTCCTTGCGGACCTGGAACGAGTCCCCGATACCGGTATCCGCGACCTCGGCGTCGTGCTTGTCTCCGAGTACCTGGGCGATGTCCAGGTCGGCCCCGACCGTCGGCACGACCCAGACGAGACCGTGCCGCACCTCGCACGGAAACTCCACCAGACCGTATTGCGAGCGATCCATCCCCTCGAAGCCCTCGGCGTGCGGCAGGCCGCGCAGCGAACCGTCTCGGCCGTACGCCCACTTGTGATAGGGGCAGCTGAAGATGCGCTTGCATCCCGAGTCGTCGAACTCGACCTTGGCTCCGCGGTGCCGGCACACGTTGGAGAACGCCTTGACGGAGCCATCGGACTGCCTGACCACCAGCAACGGCGTGCCGATGAGGTCGGTGGTGATGAAGTCGCCCGGCTGCTTCAGCTCGTCGACGTGCGCCACGATGTGCGGAAACCGACGCACGACGTCGCGTTCGAGGCTTGCCAGCTCGGGGTCGTTGAACACGGAGAAGGGCACATGCAACAGGTCGTCCGCGTAGTCGGTGGTGTTGTTGTCCTTGTGCGCGATCAAGCGCCGAGTGAGTTCGATCTTGTCTTCACGCTGCATGCCCTCAGGATGGCACATGAGACATCAGGCGTCTAGTGTCTCAGTGAGACTACTCGGCGGTATTGTTCATGCGTGGCACAGAAGACCGATGCAGAGACCGTGGACGTCACCGCGGCGATCCTCGTCGCTGCCGAATCGTGCTTCGAGCGGTTCGGTATCACGAAGACGACCATGGCCGATGTGGCCCGAGCAGCGAACATCTCCCGGGCGACGCTCTACCGATACTTCTCGGACCGCGAAGCGCTCATCATGGCCTCGATCGTCCGCCGCGCACGCATGAACATGGAGCCGTGGCGAGCTCGCATCCGGGAGTACCCGACCTTCGGCGAACGGATCGTGGAGGGCCTCTGCGCCAACATCCGGCGAGGCATTCGGGATCCGATGATCCACCTGCTCGTGTCTCCCGCCGAGGCCACGCTCGCCATCACGCTGCTCGCGACGTCCGGCAGGGCCGTCGAGCTGACCCGCGAGCTGTGGGAGCCGATCCTCACCGAGGCACAGGAATCCGGCGAGTTGCGCACGGACATCGACCTGGACCTGCTGTGCGAATGGCTGTCCGAGCTCGAGATGAACTACATCAGCGCCCTGGGCGCCGATGCCGGCTCGCTGGACCGGCTGCGGGACAAGCTCCGCATGTTCGTGGTTCCCGCCCTGGTGGCACCAGGGCACTGACACTGGATCACCGACAACGCCGGGTCGCCGATCCCGCACGGAGGTCCTGCAATATGCGGGACAGTGGGATTCATGAACGCATTCGACCTGAACCACTCGCTGCGTGAGCAGTGGGAATTCCACTGGAACCATCAGATCCGAGCCAGGCTCGATGGCCTCACCGACGACGAGTACTTCTGGTCCCCGGTACCCGATGCGTGGAGCGTGCGACCGCGGGGCACGTCGACGGCGCAGATTCAGGCGGGATCGGGTGACTTCACCATCGACTTCGCCTTCCCCGAGCCCGTGCCGGCACCGTTCACGACGATCGCGTGGCGGCTCGGCCACGTCATCGTCGGGGTGCTCGCCGTCCGCAACGCGGCGCACTTCGGTGCCGCACCGGCGTCGTACGAATCGTGGGAGTACGCCGGCGACGCCGCCACCGCGCTCGACCAGCTCGAAACGCAGCTCGACGTGTGGCTCGCCGGCGTCCGGGATCTCGGCAACGACGGGTTACTGGTCCCCGTTGGCGACAAGGAACCGTATCCGGAGCTGACGAGGGCGGATCTGGTGCTTCACATCCACCGCGAGCTGATCCACCACTTGTCGGAAGTCTCGCTGCTGCGCGACCTGCATACGCACACGCATCGCTCCTGAGCCGGGGTCAGAGTGACCATGTGGGCTCGGTCCGATCCACGACTCGAGTCGGAATCCGCCCACACTGTAGCGTGAGCGAATCCGCACTCGCCCGCGTAGATCGTCGGGCGGCCGCGCTCGAATCGCTGTGCGGCTGTCCGGCCGGCGCGCGAACCCCGCCCTACGAAGGCACTACACCGGCCGCGCGATATACCGTCCGCTCCCCCGGCGCGGAGATCTCGTCGACAACACCCTTGGCGACGAGGTCCTCCAGCACCGCAAGCACGATCGTCCAGTCCACATCGAGCCTGCCCGCGAGTTCGACGACCGGATGCGACTCGTTCCCGAGTGCATCCACGATCAGTTCGGCGAGCCGCGCCGACACCGCCATCGCAGGCGAAGCAGCGAGTCCGGGGAGCTCGAGGGACGAAATCTCGACCATCGGAATCGGCTCGGTGATCGCAGAGTCGACACCCGGTGCCGGAATGACTTGGGTCTCAGCAAGGTTGGGCGTGATACCCCGCCGCTCGAGCTCGCCCCACAGGCCCGCCATCGACGCGACCGAATCGAAGTAGTAGTCGGATTCGCGGATCCGCCAGAACCTCCACCCGGACCGTTGCAGTTCACGTTCCCGTTCGAGCTCGGCGCGCTGCCGGTCGGGGCCGGCATGCCAACGATCGCCGTCGCACGCGACCGCCAGCCTGCCTGCTGAACCGGTCACCACCAGATCGATGAAGTGGCCGTTGACCTCGACCTGCGGGTTCACGTGATATCCGCGAGCAACGATGTCGAGGAAGACCTCCTGCTCGAAGAGGCTGCCGAACGCCTCGTGCCGCTCGTCGCGTGTCACGCCCTCCGGCATCGGCGCGGCGGGTGTCGGGGACGTCGACTGCATGTAGGAGAGCAGCGAATGCCGCAGGTCCGTCGGCCGCAGCGTATCGACCGTCCGCGAATGGAACAACCACAGCTGGTCCTGCGCCCGCGACGCGGCAACGTTGAACCGCCGCTGGTATTCGGTCCGCGTCATCGCCGCGATGTTCTGTTCGGGTGCGACGACCATCGACAGGAACACCACGTTCCGCTCGTCGCCCTGGAAATCCGGGGGCGTGCCGACGCGGAGCCGGCGTTCCTCCCACTGCTCCGGGGTGAGCCTGTCCAGCAGTTCGTTCTGGATGACGTCGACCTGCGACTGTCCCTGCAGAACCACCACACCGAACGTCTTCCCGTCATAGGCCTCGTCCTCGAGGCACTGCACGAGCGTGTCGACGAGGGCACGTGCCTCGACGCGGTTCGTCAGCGACGAATTCTGCCCGGTCACGAAGCCGTCTTCGACGAAGGTGGTGCGCAGCGGCGGCAACCGGTCGGACCCGAACTGCCGCACCGGAACCAGCGGGTCGTCCGCATAGAACTGGTCGCTGGACCAGGCGATGATCTCGGGCATGGACCGGAAATGCTCCCGCAGCCGGACGACGCTCCCGAATCGCGATCGCAGCAGCGAGAACATGCTCGACCGCGGAGTGAAACTGTCCCGCAGATAGTTCGGGATGTCCGGCAGGTAGGAGTCGAGACGACTGAACACACCGTCGAGCGCACCCAGCGACACCGCACTCGGCGCACACTGCTTGTCGTCGCCGACCACGATGACACGCGGCGCCAGCCACAGCAGGAACAGGCTGCTGATGTCGGCCTGGCTCGCCTCGTCGACGATGACGACGTCGAACGAATTCTGTTCCGGCGGAATCGAAGCCAGCACCTGTTGCAGCGGCATCACCCACGCGGGCACCGCGCCCTGCGCGACCTGCATGGCCTCACGTGCCGCGGCACGATAGCGCTCGGCGTACCTGCCGGTGCCCTTGCCGATGCTCGCCACGTGGTCGCGGTACGAATGCAGCGCCTGGACCTGCTCGGCGGTCGTGCGATCGAGGCACGTGCTCCACGCCTTCTCTGCGGCGAGCTGGGCGGTGAGCCGCGCGATGTCCTGCTCGACTTCATCGAGGTCACGGTCGAGCTGCAGGTCGTCGCGGTTCTCGTGACAGTCCCGCACCCATTCCTCGGCGCGACGCCACGCCCACGCGTTCTCGATGTCGGCGAGGCGGGCCGGCCATTCCGGTATCGACGGATCGTTCCCGATGGCGTGCGCGAGGGACGGTGCGGCGTCGGTCAATCGCGCGTGCAGGGAGACGAGGTCCAGTTCCTCGCGGTGTTCGCCGGCCGCACGGTCCCACGCGTCCAGAGCCGCGTTGATGCCGTCCAGGTCCGCGTCGTGAAAGGCCCGGGCCAGGGCGCGTCCCTCGGGTGACGCACCTCCCGAAATCTCACCCCGCACATACATACCGATCGATTCGAGCCAGGCCTTGCTCGCCTCGGCGGTACCGGCCGCGGCGATGGCCCGCGCCGACTGCGCAACGGACCGTGCCTGTTCGACGCTCGCGATCCGCGGCGCACCGGGGTTGATCTCCCGCAGCGCCGACTCGACGTCCCGTGCCCGGGCGACGAGGTCGGCGACGATGACGCGGTCCCTGTCGATGAAGGCCAGCGCGCCGACGGCACGGCTGCGCGGCTCGTCGAGCGGGATGTCGATACCGAGATCGCGGAGGGCGATTCCCACCACCCGGACCGCGTCGAGCGCGCGTAGGTGTTCGGCGACGATCCGGGCCGTCTGGGCGGTGGTGGCCGCGACGCCGTCGACGGTCGCGAGCTCACCGAGTTCCTCCACCGCGGATTGCTCGTCGCTCCTGCGGAATCGGGTGAAACCGCTGCGCCACGTGTCGCCCGCTTCCAGCTTGTTCGCCAGCGCGTCGTAGGCCTCGAAGGCACGCTGCCCCGTCACCGGTGTCTCCACCGTGTGGGCGCCGACGAACCGGTCGGCCTCCTGCGCTGCCTGCACGAGTTTCGCGAACTCGGCGGCCTTTCCCCACAGATGCTGCGCCTGCCCGGACAGGACGTCGTCGGCGAGGCGCTGGAATCGCGGGTCGAGCCGTTCCGCATCCTGCAGGGCCCCCTGCAGTTGCCGGCAGAGTTCGTTGATGCGGGCGAGCGCCTCGGGTGACGCGCCCTCGAGAACCCACAGAAGTCCCGACGCGTGACCCTCCGTCGCCTCGGACGGTGCCTGGGCGACCGCGTTGCACGCGTACTGCAGCTCGCGCTGGGTGGGAAGGCTCAGTTCCGGGAAGACCTGGAATCGGCGCCGCGCGCGGTCGACGTTCGACCGCTGGTGGAGCATGAGGAGGATCTGGAATTCCTCGGGGGTCAGCGGTGGGGTGTCGGTGAGGAGCGGGCCGGGCAGCCATCCGTACCGCGTTTCCTGTGCCCGGACCCGCCGGACGATCGACGCGACGGTCCCGCCGTAGCCGGCCGGGACCTCGGGGTGGACGACCGTCTCTTCCGCGCGGCTCTGCCGGATCTGTTCCGTCAGCATCGCTCGACGGTTCAGTGCCTCGTCGCGTTGCGCGGTGAGGTCACCGATGCGCTGCGCCGCGCGCCGTGGGTTGAATTGTGCTTTGCGCGTGGCGATCCCGCTGATGCTGTGGGTGAGCTCCTCGGACCCGCCCCGCGCCGTGTCGGTCACCGACACGCACAGTTCCTGCAGTTCGGGCGGGAGCATGCCGCGGAGCACGCGCAGTGCCTGCGCCTTCTCACTCGTGACCAGCACGCGCTGGCCGCGAGCCAGCAGGGCGGACATGAGGTTGGCGATGGTGTGGGTCTTGCCGGTGCCGGGCGGGCCTTCGACCACGACGCCGATGTCGCCGGTGAACCGGTCGATGATGTCGCGCTGCTCCTCGTTCGCGGGCAGCGGGAACAGCGGATCGTCGGCGAGCAGGGCGGACGGGGTGGCTGCGCGAGCACCGTCTGCGGCGGCGATGCGGTCGAGCCATGCGACGCGGTCGGCCGGTTCGATCGTCTCGACGAGCTGCGCCAGCCCGAGCGGCACGGGGTTCGACTCGTCGGCGGCAGCCCTGATCATGCGGTCGTAGTACTCGACGAGCGCATAGGCACCGCGCTTGCGCAGCACCAGGGCGGGTGAGGGCGTCAGGAACGCCTCGGGTGACGGCGCCTCCTCGGCACGATCGACGACGTCGACTCGGACGGTGAGCGCACGATCGGCCCACTCCTTGAAGAATGCCCGGGTCGCGGGGTCGACGGGCGACGCGACCTGCAGGGCGAGGGATTCGTGCAGGTTGCGGGTACTGGACGGGTCGAACACCTCCAGCCCGGTGAGGAGCTGGGTGTCCTCGAGCGACGGACCTGCGTCGGAGTTCAACCGGACGAACAGGTCGCCGGACTCCGCGTCGCGCTCGACGAGGGCGGACTGCGTGATGAGGTGGGTGCACACCCGCTCCCCCGCCACGCCAGTGGAGAGCTGCAGCAATCCCGATGCGACGACGAGCTCCAGCGATTCCGGTTGGCCTTCGAGGTCGAGCATCGCGCGCTGCAGGAACGTGTAGATCTGCGACTCGGCGCGGCGTTCGCGGTCTGCAGCCGCCCACGCCCGCCATTGCGCGAGCCAGGTGTCGAAGCCGCCGGTGTCCCCCGGGGTCCGCGGGTGGAGAACCGGTTCGACGCTGGAGTCGTCGATCGCCCCCTGCACGTACCTCGCGAAAAGCTCGGGAGGTTGCGGCGGCGGCTCCTCGAGGCGACCGCGCGGAACGCGGAGGACGACGTCGCCCGCTGCGGCATCCGCACGGAGACTCACCTCGTCGAGAGGCATCACGGCACGGTGCTTTCCCAGGACCCGGACGGGCGCGCTGCGCGCTTCGACGAGCTCGGACAAGAAGGTGAGCAGGCGTTGCACGCGATCCCTCAGCTGGGGATCGCTCTCCCTCGACTCGACACCCACTGCACTCACCCTGCTTCCACCCGTCTGACGGAAACGGGCAGTACCACCTTAGGAACTGTCGCCGACATCTTCATGTCCGGTCCCCCTTCGAATCCCCTCACCGAAATGACAGAATCCCACGTCCGGAACGTGCGCGGCTGAACACCCGGCGAGCAACCTCCACGATCCCGGCCACTCCCGGCGTTACGGTACGAAACAAGCCCGACCCGAGGAGAAGCATGAGCGAGTGGACCGACCGCCCGACGGCGGACATCGTCGCCGACCTGACGCTGGGGGAGAAGGCGTCGCTGACGAGCGGTCTGAACTTCTGGTTCACCGAGCCCGTGGAGCGCGCCGGGATCCCGTCGATCATGCTGACCGACGGTCCGCACGGGGTGCGGAAGCAGACCGGTGGCGGCGACCATCTGGGCCTCGGCGCCGCGGAGCCCGCGACGTGCTTCCCGCCGGCGGTGGCCTTGGGTGGCACCTTCGATCCGGACCTGCTGGAGCGGGTCGGGGTCGCACTGGGCACCGAGGCCCGCGCCGCGCAGGTCGGGGTTCTTCTCGGGCCGGGTATCAACATCAAGCGAACCCCGTTGTGCGGACGCAACTTCGAGTATCTCTCCGAGGATCCGTTGCTGTCGGGTGTCCTGGGCGCGGCGCTGGTGCGGGGCCTTCAGTCGCAGGGCGTCGGTGCGTCGCTCAAGCACTATGCGGCGAACAACCAGGAGACCGACCGGATGCGGGTGTCGGCGGACATCGATCCGCGGCCGTTGCGCGAGATCTATCTGCGCGGGTTCGAGCGGGTCGTCGAGGACGCCCGTCCGTGGACGGTGATGTGCTCGTACAACCGCATCAACGGGGTGTATGCGTCGGAGAACCGGTGGCTGCTCACCGACGTGCTGCGCGGCGAGTGGGGATTCGACGGCCTCGTCGTCAGCGACTGGGGCGCGGTCGCCGACCGGGTCGCGGCGCTGGCGGCGGGGCTGGATCTGGAGATGCCGTCGACCGGTGGCCGCACCGACGCCGAGATCGTCGCCGCGGTGCGCGCGGGCACGCTCGACGAAGCGGTCCTCGACACCGCCGCGGGGCGGGTCGTCGACCTGGTGCGCCGGGCCGTCGCGGGCGCGCAGCCGGACGCGACCTACGACGCGGACGCACACCACGCGCTGGCGCGGGAAGCCGCGGCCGCGTCGGTGGTGTTGCTGCGCAACGAGGGCGGCCTGCTGCCCCTCGCCCCGGACGCGAAGGTCGCGGTGATCGGCGAACTCGCCCGCAGCCCGCGCTACCAGGGTGCCGGGTCGTCGCGGATCAACCCGACGCGGCTGGACAACGCGCTCGACGAAATCCGGGCGCTCGCGACCGTCGAGGTGCCGTTCGCGGCGGGCTACTCCGCCGAGGGATCCGGGGCGTCGGAACTGACCGCCGAGGCGACCGCGGTGGCGGCCGCCGCCGACACGGTGATGCTGTTCCTCGGGGTGCCCGCCGAGCTGGAATCGGAAGGCTTCGACCGCGAGGACCTGGAACTTCCCGCCTCGCAGCTCGAACTGCTCGACGCGGTCGTCGTGGCGAACCCGAACACCGTCGTCGTGCTGTCCAACGGTGGCGTGGTGCGGCTCTCCGGTTTCGCGGACCGGGTACCCGCCATCGTGGAGGGCTGGCTGCTCGGACAGGCGGGCGGCGGCGGAGTCGCCGACGTGCTCTACGGGGTGGTCAATCCGTCGGCGCGGCTCGCCGAGACCGTGCCGGTGCGGCTCGAAGACACCGCCGCGTACGGGAACTTCCCCGGCGAGCACGGCCACGTCCGGTACGGCGAGGGCCTGCACGTCGGCTACCGCTGGTACGACGCCCGGCAACTCGAGGTGTCGTACCCGTTCGGGTTCGGCTTGTCCTACACCACCTTCGACTACGGCGACGCTGTGGTGACCGGTAATGCCGAGGTGACCGGTAGTGCCGAGGGGACCGGGGGCGGCGACCTGACCGTCACGGTCACCGTCACCAATACGGGTGACCGGGACGGCGCCGAGGTCGTGCAGGTCTACGTGAGCCTGCCGGATTCCGCGATGACGCGGGCGCCGCGCGAACTGAAGGGCTTCGCGAAGGTACACCTCGCCGCGGGCGAGTCCCGGGAGGTCCGGATCCCGGTGCGCCGCGCCGACCTCGCCTACTGGGACACCCGCGTCGACGCCTGGGTCGTCGAGGGCGGCACCTACACCGTCGAGGTGGGGGCCTCGAGCCGGGACATCCGCGCCGTGTGCACGGTCGAGGTGACCGGCGACGAGGTGCAGCTGCCGCTGTCGCTGGAGTCGTCGATCGGTGAGGTCCTCGCGAACCCGGTCGCGGCCGGGCTCGTCATGGAGGCGTTCGCATCCATCACCGGGGCGGGCGACGGTGGCGCGGCTCCGGTGCTGGACGAGAGCGTGCTGAAGATGGCCGAATCGATGCCGCTGAGCCGGATGGTCGGGTTCCTCGGCGAAAAGTTCGATCGCGACCGGCTTCGGCAACTGATCGACGCCGCCAACGCCGCTCGGTGAGTGCGCCGTGTGAAACGTGTGGATCGTTCGGGCGATTGTTCGCCACCGCCCTAATGTGATTGAGTGGGCGGCGCCGGTGGGGGCCGGCGTTTTCACTCGACGATGTGGGGGAATGTCCGTGGCGGATGAAGCAGCGCTACCGGAGCCGAGTATCGCGCTCGACGACCGGAAACCCGGGTCGATGGCGATCGACCCGGAAACGCACACGATCTACGTCGTGACGCGGCGCGGTGTCGGTGGCGACAGCACGATCGACGTCGTCGATCCGGCGCGCGGCGATGTGGCGGCGACGATTCCCAGCGTCACGAATGCGAGCGCGGTAGCGATCGCGCCGGATCGTCACGAACTCTACGTCGCCAATTACGCCCTGCGCACCGTCTCCGTCGTCGACACCCGGACCCGGGCCGTCACGGCCACGATTCCGGTCGGGAAGGAACCGTGGGCCGTGCGAGCCGATCCGTCGGCTCCCACGCTGTACGTGATGACCGGGGACGAATTCACCGTGATCGACGCGGACCGCAGGGTCGTCACCTCGAACTTCCGCATCGACAACGAGTTCCCGGAGATCTCCCGGGGATTCGCCGTGATCGCGGGACGTCTGTACGTTCCGATTCCGATCGCCGGTGAACACGACTGGGTCGGAGGCAAGGTCGCCGTCGTCGACATCGCCACCGGCGGCGTGATCACCGAGATCACCGTCGGTCGTTCCCCCGACCTCGTCCTCGACCCGGCCGGTCCGACGATCTACGTCGTCAATCGGTACGACGAGACGATCTCGGTCATCGACCCCGCCACCGGCACCGTCACCGGCCCGTACCCCGTCGACTTCGAGGGCGGGGGCGACTCGGCGATCGACCCCGCACGGCAGACGCTGTACATTACGAACTTCAGCAGCGACACCGTCTCCGAAATAGACCTGGAATCAATGGAATTGGTGCGGACCCATCGGGTCGGCGATGCTCCGCGCAGCCCCGTCGTCGACCCCGCGACGCACCATGTCTACACGTCCGACAGCCACTCCCACAGCATCTCGGTGATCGAACCCGCCGAAGCGCCGCACTGAGCGCACGACGCGAGCGCAAGGCGGCCCGCCGGTGCAGGCAGGTCGATCGGCGACAGTTCCACCCGGACCGTGTCGGTGCGGTGTGCCAGCATGGGCTTGCACTCGACACCGAGGGGAGTTCCGTGACCACAGCCGATGTCCATCGCCTGGTCCGCTTGCAGCGCGATCACCAGGCATGGTCGCTGCTGCGGGCGGACAACGCCGCCGTGGTCCTCGCACTGCTGGCCCGGCATTTCGACCATGGGACGCGGCGGCTCCCGGCCCCCGAACTGTTCGAGTTGCTCGACACCGATCTCCAGGAACTGCGCGACGAAGGTTTCGATCTGCCACGCACCGGTCAGGCCTACTGCGCGGACTGGGTGCGCGCCGGCTACCTGCTGCGCCGGCCGAGCACAGACTCGCGCGAGGAAACCCTCGAACCGACCGAGTCGACGTTCGCCGCGCTCGCCTTCGTGTCCGGATTGACGAGTACGACCAGTTCGGTGACCGAGTCGCGGCTGACGACCCTGTCCAGCCAGCTGCAGGCACTGGCCCGCGATTCCGATCCCCGCAGCGAGTCGCGGTTGGCAGCGCTGCGCGCCGAACGCGACGCGCTGGACCGGCAGATCGCCGCCGTCGAATCCGGGGATTTCCCGGTCCTGGACGGCACCCGCGCCGCGGAACGGGCGAAGGAGATCCTCGCGCTCGCCGGGGAGATCCCGGGCGACTTCGCGCGGGTGCGCGCCGAGCTCGACTCCCTCAACCGGGAGCTGCGCGCCCGCATCCTCGACGACGAGGGCGACCGCGGCGATACCCTCGGGGAGGTGTTCCGGGGCGTCGATCTGATCGGCAACTCCGACGCCGGGCGCAGCTTCACCGGGTTCTACGACATGATCATCGATCCGGAGCGCTCCTCCCAGCTCGACGCATGGATCGAGGTGGTGCTGCAGCGGTCGTTCGCGCAGCTGCTCGACCTCGCCGAGCGGCGCCGGTTCAGGTCGCTGCTCACCGAGATGGAGACCTCGGGCAGCGAGGTGCACGCAACGATGACCTCGTTGTCGCGGTCGCTACGCCATTTCGTGCAGTCCCGCCACTACGAGGAGCATCGGCGGCTGCAGCGGCTGTTGCGCTCGGCTCAGCAGCAGGCATTGGAGGTGGCACGGCGCCGCAAGCCCTACGACCTGCTCGACCTCGAACTGGTCCGGATCGGCATGAGCATCGACTCGGTGGCCGCACTGCAGCTGCACAATCCCGCCGACGACCTGGTGGCCGAGCCGGTGGTATCGCAGCCGGCCGGTGAGGTCGACCTCGACGAACTGCGCCGCATCGTCCGCGAGTCGGAGATCGATCTGGACGAGCTGGCCGGGAACGTCGCTGCGACGCTGGGTGCGCGTGGCCGCGCCACGATCGGCGACGTCCTGCAGGATCATCCCGCGACGCAGGGACTGGCGAGTGCCGTCGGACTTCTGGTGCTGGCGGCAGAGCACGGACATCCCATGGACGGCACCGAGGACATCTCGTGGACTTCACCGCGCGGCAATGTCCGGATCGCGTCGATCCGTCGCTACCTGTTCGACCCGACCGACGCTGCGTTCGCACTCCCGCAAGAGGACGCCTGATGACCGAATCGATCCCGCTCTACCCCGGCGACACCGGCGAGCTCGGCCTCGAAACCCGCCGTGCCCTGGTGCAGCTGCTGAAGGGGCCACTGGTCACCGCGGAGAAGCACCCCGAGATCTGGCGGACGATCATCCGGGACGAACGGGTGCTGCGCTCACGGCTCGCCGACGTGTTCCTCGACCTCGTCGTCGACGAGAACGACCTGCTGGCCTTCACCCGTCCGGCCGACACCGGCGACCACAAGACCCCCACGGTGCTGCGCACCGAACGGCTGACGTTCATGGACACCGCCATGGTGCTGGCGCTGCGCCACCGGTTGTTGCGGGCACAACCGGGCGAGCGGGTGATCGTCGACTTCGACGAGGTCACCGCCCAGCTGGAGATGTATCGCGGGGCGACGAGCACCGATCCGGCCGGTTTCCGGCGACGGGTGCATTCGTCGTGGGAGAAGCTGAAGAAGTACTCGCTGCTGGCGTCGACATCCACGGAAGGTCGCATGGAGGTGTCACCGGTGCTACGGCAGTTGTTCGATGCGGATCAGGTCGCGGCCGTCGAAGCGGAGTTCCGGCGCATCGTCGAAGGGAGCCCGATGTGACCGGCGAGCCGATCCACCCCACCCAGTTCCGCCTCGCACGCGTGCAGGTCGTGAACTGGGGAACCTTGCACGGGCACCACGATATTCCGGTGGCGCGCAAGGGTTTCCTCATCACCGGCGCTTCCGGATCGGGCAAGTCCACGCTGATCGACGCGATCTCGACGGTGCTCATGCCCGCGGGCAATGTCCGATTCAACGCCGCCGCACAGGAATCCGCGGCCGGCTCGGGCCGCAACTTCGTCAGCTACATCCGCGGTGCGTGGCGGCGCGAGGCGTCCGCCGACACCGATTCGCTCACCGCGTCGTATCTGCGGCCCGGGGCGACGTGGAGCGCCGTCGCACTCACCTACCGCACCGGCGACACCACCGCTCCGGTCACGCTGGTCAAGCTCATGCACTTACGACGCGGCGCCAATACGAACAACGACGTGTCACATCTGCATCTGATCCTCGACATCGACGTCGACCTGACCGAATTCGAGCCGTTCGTCGCACGGGGGATCGACACTCGCGCGATCCGCAAACAGTGGCCCGATGCCGTGGTCAATCCCACCTACGCGCCGTTCGCCCGCGCGTTCCGGTCCAGGCTTGGCATCTCGTCGGAAGCTGCGCAGCGTCTGCTGCACCGCACGTTGTCGGCGAAAGGCCTGAACAGCCTCGATCAGCTGCTGCGCGACTACATGCTCGACGAACCGGGCACGTTCGCGATGGCGGAGCGAGCCACCACCCAGTTCCGCGATCTGCGGGAAGCACACCGAGTCGTCGTCGATGCGCGCCGGCAGGTGCAGACCCTCGACCCTCTCGTGGATCTCGCCGCCACCCGCAACGGCGGACTGCGGGCGCAGCGCGAACTCCAGGACGAGTCCGACCATCTCGACGCCGTCCACGCCGCGCTGACCGTCGACCTGCTCGAGGACAAGCTGGAGGAAGCCAAGGCGCAGACCGGGCTGTTGCTGGCCGCTGCCGACAAGACCGCCGCCGAAGCCGACCGTGCTGCCGAACGCACCCTCGATCTTCGGGTGCGGGTGGAAAGCGCGGGCGACGGCAGGCTCGCCACGCTGCGCACCCAACGGGCGGCAGCGGAGACCGACATTGCACGGATCACCAAGCAGCGCAGTCGGTTCGAAGCATCACTCGGGCCGTGGGAGGCACAGGTGCCGAGCACAGCCGAGGAATTCGCACACCTGCAGGCACAGATCGAGACCGAACTCCGCGAACTCGACGCCCAGGCCGACACCCGCCGCCGCGAGCTGTACGAGGTGGCGAGCACACTCGCCGAGCACCGCAAACGCCTGCGCGAACTCGTCGCCGACCGGGAGGTGCTGGCGCGGCGACGGTCCAACCTCGACCCCGAACTGCTGCGCGCCCGCGAGCTGGTGTGCTCGGCCGCCGGCCTCGGGGAGGACGCGCTGCATTTCGCCGGCGAACTGCTCGAGGTCCGTCGCGAGGATGCCGCGTGGACCGGGCCGATCGAGCGCGTACTCGGCGGATTCGGCCGGACCCTGCTGGTGCCCGACGAGTTCTATCCGCGCGTGGCCGCCGCGGTCGACGCTCATCACCTGGGCGCACGGCTGGTGTACCGGCGGGTGCGGGCCCCCGCCACGCCACCCGACACGCCCGCGACCGCCGAGAATTCCCTGGTCCGCAAACTCGATGTGCGCGCCGGGTCGCTCACCGCGTGGGTGTGTCGCCATCTTGCCGAGCGATTCGACTACGTGTGCGTGGAAACCGCCGACGATCTGCGCCGCGTCTCCCGCGGTGTCACCCGGTCCGGGCAGGTCAAACACGGACCCGACCGTCACGAGAAGGACGACCGGCGCCGCATCGACGACCGCAGCCGGTGGGTACTGGGCTTCGACAACGAGGCCAAGCTGATCGATCTGCGCGGACGCATCGACGCCGTCGAGGGGGACATCGCCGGACTGGAACGACGGCAGAAGGCGCTCGAACAGTCCGAGGACAATGTGCAGCAGCGCCGCCAGTCCGGCGCAGCGATCCGCGAATCCTCCTGGGCGGAAATCGATGTCGAATCGGCCCATCGGGCACTCGACGCGATCGATACCCGGCTGCAGGACTGGATGCAGGACAACACCGAGTACACGACCCTCACCGCCGAACTGGAACGCGCCCAGGCCGAGGACCGGGCCGCGCGGCAGGCCCACACCGCCGCCCGCGCCAAACTCGACCAGCACCGCGACGAACTCGCCGCGGTACAGCAGCGCCTCGACGACGCGCGCACCCACATCGGTGGCACCGTCCCGGACGTCGTCGCCGCCCGGATCCGCGCGCGATTTGCCGCCTCGGTACGACGCGTCACCGCCGACAACGTCGACCGCACTCTGAGCACAGTGGGCCGGGCCATCAGCGACGAATTGCGCGCGGCCCAGCGCGCCACGGCCGATGCCGAACAGCACATCACGCGGATTCTCACGGCGTACCTCGCCGAATGGGAGGCGCGGCGGGCCGAGATGCGTCCCGACGCCGAATACGTCGACGACGCGATCGCCGTCCTGGCCCGGCTGCGTTCCGACAATCTGCCCGCCTACGAGGACGAATTCTTCCGGCTGTTGCGCGAACAGTCGCATCGGAACATCGGTGAGCTCGCGCGGGCGATCCGCAAGGCACCCGGCGAGATCCGTTCGCGCATCGAACCGGTGAACGAGTCGCTGCGCCGCTCCCCGTTCGACACCGATCGGATCCTGCGCATCGATGTGAAGGACCGCCGCTCCCCCGCCGCCTCGGAGTTCCTCGCCGAGCTGGTGCGAATCACGAGCGGGTCCTGGAAGGAGGAGGATCGCGGCGAAGCCGAACTCCGATTCGAGCAGATGGCGGCTGTGCTCGAGCGCCTCGACTCGGGCGAACCCGCGGACCTCCGGTGGAAGCGCCTCGTGCTCGACACCCGGCTGCACGTCGGATTCATCGGCGTCGAGGTCGATTCGGAGGGCAACGACGCGAACTACCACGATTCGAGTTCGGGATTGTCGGGCGGGCAGGCACAGAAGCTGGTGTTCTTCTGTCTCGCCGCGGCCTTGCGCTATCAGCTGGCGGCGGACGGCGACGAACTCCCGCGGTACGGCACGGTGATCCTCGACGAGGCGTTCGACCGCGCCGACCCGGCATACACCCGGCGCGCACTGGATGTGTTCACCCAGTTCGGTTTTCACATGGTGCTCGCGACCCCGCTCAAGCTGCTGCAGACTCTCGACGACTACATCGACGGTGTCGCGTCGGTGAGCATCCGAGACAAGCGGTACTCGCAGTTGGCGTTGCTGCCGATCCGTGACGGCGGCGAGGACACGGAGTGAAGTGGGTGCCACCCGGCGCGGTGAGTGCCAAGGCACTGGCCGCGTACCGGAACCGGCGGGCACGCTGGATTGCCGATCCCGTTGCGGCCGAGTCCGATGCGCTGTCGATCGCGCTGCATCCGCCGTCCGAGGTGCGGGTGGCGGACGACCCCGACGCCGCGGTCGCGTGGGTACGCGAGTGGCACCGGTATTCCGGTCCGGGGCGCGTCGACTGGGAATCCCGCCGCTGGCGCGACTTCGGCACCCAGCAGGTTCCGGTGCGGCTGGTGTTGTCGTCGGCCTCCGAGATCGCGGCCGCGGCGAGCCGCACCTCGGAGTGGACCCTGCTCGGAACGCGGCAGCGGCGGCTCGTCACCGGACTCGGTCCCGGAACCCCGACGCTGGCCGCCGCGGTAGCGTCGACCCACACCCGCTGGATGGAGCTGGAGGAGCACGACTTCGCCACTCTCGTCGCGGTGGTGCAGTGGCTGGCCGACCATCCCGCGTCGGGGATGTTCATCCGTCAGCTTCCGGTGCCGGGGGTCGACACGAAATGGGTGTCGCGGCACCGCGGTCTGGTCGAGACACTGCTCGACGGAGTCCGCGGCGACCGCGACCTGGGCGTACGCTCACTGCCGCGCATGTGCGAGGTCGCGGTGTGCGACCGCTCGCTGCTGCCGGCGGCGCCCCGCATCTTCGCGACACCGCTCGCCGAACTCGCCGCGCTCCCGCTACACCCGGCGATCACACTCGTGCTGGAGAACAAGGAAGGCCTGCACGCGCTGCCGGACCTGGCGTCGACAGTTGCGCTGCACGGCGCCGGTTATTCGGTGCACGAACTCGCGGACGTGCCGTGGCTCGCCGCGTCGGACGTCGTGTATTGGGGTGATCTCGATACGCACGGGTTCGCGATCCTCGACCGATTCCGCCGGTACCTGCCGAACGTGCGCAGCCTGCTCATGGATCCGGCGACCGTCGAGAACTGGCGACACCTGGGCGTGCCCGAGCCGACCCCGAGCTCGTACGCCCCCGAGCACCTGACCGAGTCCGAGCGCACGGCTTTCGAGCTGGTCCGGGACGAAAACCTGCGGATCGAACAGGAGCGGCTCCCGTGGCCGTACGTTCTCGACCGACTGCCGGGCGATGGGAGCCAGTTTTCGGTCTGACCGGGCCGAGCCACCACACCGTGGGAGGAGGCGGCATTCGGGAGGTTGTTCAGACGGTCGCAGGTCCCGTTTCGACGGGGTTGGCCGGATCCGACGACCACTGCGACCACGAACCGGGGAACAGCGCGAGATCGATGCCCGCGATCTCGGCCGCGGCGACGACCACCGCGGCGGTGACCCCGGACCCGCAGTAGGTGCCGGCGCCGCGTTCGCCGTCGACGCCGTGCGCCGCGAACAACGCGCGCAGGTCGTCGGCGGGCGCGAACCTGCCGTCCTCCCCGAGCAGCGCGGTGGACGGCAGGTTCACGGCACCCGGGATGTGTCCGGCGACCGGGTCGATCGGTTCGACCTCGCCGCGGAAACGTTCGGGGGCGCGGGCGTCGAGCAGCACACCGGCGCGGGCGAGGTCCGCCGATTCCGAGGCGGTGAGGGCTGCGAGCGCGCCCGTGTAGAAGTCCCTGCGTCCGAGTGTGATCGAACCGCACTGCGGCCGAACCGCTTCCGTGCTTTCCGCTCCTCCGGCGGCACGCCACGCCGCCCATCCCCCGTCGAGAATGCGCACATCCTCGAGCCCGGCGGCGCGCAGCAGCCACCAGGCGCGGGCCGACCCGGCGCGGTTCCAGTCGTCGTAGACGACGACGGTGTCGCCATCGTCGACACCCCACCGGCGCAACGCTGCCTCGAGTGCGTCGGCGGACGGCAGCGGGTGCCGGCCGCGACCGGGCACGGTGTGGTCGCTGAGGTCGGTCTCGAGATCGGCGTAGACGGCACCCGGGATGTGCCCGGCGGTATATGCGTCGCGGCCGTCCGGTTCCGAAAGTGACCACCGGACGTCCAGGACGCGGACGGGCTGGTCCGAGGCGAGGAGGTCGGCGAGGTCTGTCGCGGAGACCAGGGTCATGGCATGTCCTGTCGGTCGGAGTGGTCGGGGCTCGGGGTCAATCTTCCTCGTCGACCTCGACGCCGTAGCGAGCGACCAGCGCGGCGAGGTCGTCGTCGTAGCCCTGCCCGACCGCGCGCACCCGCCACTTGCCGGCGCGGCGGTAGATCTCGGTGAGCACCATCGTGCGTTCGGTGGTGCCGGCGTCGAGGACGAACGTCGCGGCGGTGGTGTCGTCGCCGTCGACGCTCACCGACACGGCCCCCAGCTCGCCGAAGGTGCGGTCGCCGTCGATCGCGGCGGCGATCGCGACGCGGTGGCAGTCCTCGGGGAGCCCGGCGAGGTCGAGGCGCACGCACTGTTCGCTGGGCCCGTCGACGGTCAGCTCGACGACACCGTCGTCGACGAGGGGGTTGTTGTAGAACACGAAATCGTCGTCGGTGTCGACCTTGTCGTCCGGCCCGAGCAGGAACGCGACGACGTCCACGTCGTACTCCTTGCCCACGGCCTCGGCCTTCCACGCGACGTTCACTGCCCACGACGTGTTCTTCGCGGGCAGGTCGATGACCTCGCCGCGGGCCAGCACGGGTGCGGACAGTTGCGCTTCGAGGCGCATGTGCGGCGGCACGACACCCCGCTCGAGCGCGGCGTCGACGTCGTCGCGGGTCAGGACCGGGAGTTGCCGCGCGGTGACTCGCGGCATGCGCTTGTCGTCGTGGCCGCCGTCGAGGACGAGCACGTCGGTGACCGCGGCGGTGAAGTTGAGCGCGGGCCGGGCGCCGAGCTGGGTGATGCGCGAGCGCATCAGTACCCCGTCGAGGTGCGTGCCGCCGAGCAGCAGCACGCGGCGTCCCGACCACAGTTTCGGCTTCCGCCCGGCCAGCGTCCATGTCGGGGCCGGAGCCTCGGCCGGCGCGGCGGGCTGCTCGATGACGATCGGTGTTTCGATGTGCGCGACGGGTTGCGGCACCACGTCGATGACGGTCGCGACCTTCGGGACACCGGGCCGCACCTCGGCGAGCAGCCGATCGAGTTGCGGTTCGTCGATGATCGGGATGTCCAGGGCCATGGCCTTGCGGACCTTACCGGTCTGCACGAGCGGGTCGTTGCACACCAGCACACTGGTCTGGCGGCTGACCTGGTTCATCACGTCGAGGCCGGCGTCGGTCATGCGGGCTGCGAGCGTCAGGCGCGGGGTGGTGGTCGAGCCGCTGATCACGACCTTCATGCCCTGCACGAGCCCGGCGTCGGCGAGCCGGCCCGGGTTCTGCCAGTCGCACGCCACGCGCGGCACCGAATCCGGATAGACAGCCTTGCGGCCGCGGCAGTTCACGACGGGCAGCGGCAGTTGCAGGCTGTCCGCGAGCGCGGCGCTGTGCACGAACACCTCGGACAGGACGCGCGCGTCGTCGTAGGCGTCGTGCTCCTGCAGCTGCTGCACCTGCCAGTGCTGCGCGAGGGTGGAGAGGCGGAAGTTGGGGACGTCCAGTTCGAGGCGCCGCGACAGCGCCATCGTGCACAGCCGCTTCTGCACGGGCAGCGACGTTCCGGCGCGGCGGAATTCGGCATCGAGGAAGCCGTAGTCGAACGTCGCGTTGTGGGCGACGAGGGTGCCGCCGTCGAGGACCTCGGCGAGGTCGCGGGAGATGTCCTCGAATCGGGGCGCGCCGGCGAGCCGTTCGCGGGTCAGGTTGTGCACGTGGACGGGACCGGGATCGCAGTCCGGGTTCACGAGGGTGGAGAACTCACGCTCGACGGTGCCGTCCTCGCTCAGGACCAGCGCCGCGACGCTGAGCACGCGGTGGGCGTTGGGACGCAGACCCGAGGTCTCGACGTCGACGACGACCCACCGGTGGTCGCGCGGCAGTGTCGTCGTGTGCGTATCGATCACGTTTCCTCCGGTCGTCCCCGGCCGGGCTGCACCCCGGCACAGTGAGACATTCTGGACCGACGGTCCGACACGATCGGCGACACCCCCGGCGCCTGACTCCCGGGCCGGCTTTCCGCTCTATACGGCTCTCAGCCCGTACAGGTAGGTGGTGAGGTACTGGTCGATGAAGGGGGTCCGGATCTCGTCCGAGTCGGGCATCGTGATGAGCAGGGCGTAGAGACCGACGAGGAACGAGACCGCGTTGTGGAACGTGTCGACCCCGGCGGGAATCTCGCCCCGTTCCTGTGCGCGCGCGAATTCGTCGACGAACGCCACGATCACCGGATGGTGCGGCCACTCCTCGGACGGCGGTCGCTTGGTGGAAAAATGCAGGGCCAGAAAGTCTTTGAACAGCCTGTTGCCGAGGCGCCGCTCGAGCGCCTTCAGGATGCGGACGGCTTCGGCGAGGGTGTCGCGCACACTGTGCCCGGCCGCGAAGAACCGCTCGAGCTCGGCGGCCATGCGCTCCTCCTCGCGCTTCTCGAGCTCGAGCAGGACGTGTTCCTTCGTCGGGAAATGGAAGAAGAACGTGCCGTGGGCGACGCCTGCGGCCGCGACGATCGCCCCGGTGTCGGCCGCCGCCATGCCGTCGCGCTTGAATTCCGCGATCGCGGCGCCGAGCAGCCGCTCCCGCGTCTGAAGCCCCTTCGATCCGCGCGTCTGCGGTTTGCTCGTCGCCATCCACAACCCGTTTCCGCCCGCCTAGGGCTGATCGTTCTCGACTCTGCGGCGAGTTTACGACAGCCGAGAAAAACTGACTCAACTCAGAAAATCCCTTCCGCCGAGGTCAATCGCGGGTTACCGTTCACCGGAAGCCCGTCGGGCGGCTCGCGCACGAATCGACTGAAGTCAGTCTGTGGAGGTTGCGGTGCAGATACTCGAACAAGCCCAGGACTCCCCCGCGGCGGGCAACGTCAAGGCGCAATGGGTGAGCCTGTGGACCGCACCCGCGGTCGCGGCCGTGCTGCTGGTGGCATGCCTGGCGTTCCCCGGCTTCCGGCCCCCGATGCCCCCCACCCTGCCCACCGACGAGGTCGCCGCGTTCTACCGGGAGAACACCGCGTGGATCCGGTTCAGCATGGTCACGTTCAACCTCTGCGGAATCATGATCCTGCCGCTGTTCACGGTGATCGTGGTCCAGATGAAACGCATGCGGCAGAGTCACGTGTTCGCCTACTGCTACCTCACCGCGATCGTCAGCGGCGCAACGATCTTCGCGCTGTCGAACATCTTCTTCCTCGTCGCCGCGTTCCGCCCGGAACGCGACCCCGAACTGGTGATGCTCCTCAACGACCTCGCGTGGATCGTGTTCATCGCCCCGATCGGCATGGTGGTCAGCCAGTTCCTGCTGCTGGCGGCCGCGATCTACTTCGACCACGGACCCGACCCGGTGTTCCCGCGCTGGGTGGGGCACTACTCGCTGGCGACCGCGGTCGCGATGATCCCGGCCGCCGGTGCCGCGGTCGTGCAGACCGGCCCGCTGGCGTGGGACGGACTGCTCTCGTTCTGGTTGCGCAACGGCGCCTTCGCCCTGTTCATGATCGTGATGTTCTTCGTGCTGCGCCGGACGCTGCGCCGGCAGGCCCTCTCCGAAGGCCTGATCCGATGAGCACCCTGATCCCGGACCGCGACGTCACCCCACGGCCGGCACGCGGCGGCAGGCCCGACGTCCGGTTCGTCTACTGGATCTTCCCGGGCTTCTACGCGGCGTTCGGCGTGATCATCTGCCTGCTGACGCGGGTGACGCCACCGCCGCGGCCGGACGTGTCGACCGCGCAGAAGGTCGAGTTCTTCGCGCAGCATCACACCACGATCCAGATCGGATTCTGCCTGCTGCTCGTGCTGCTCGGCGGCGCCGCGATCACCAACGGACTGGTCGCCTACCACATGACACGCATGTCGGTCGGTTCCGTCTTCGCCTACGGCTACATCGGCGGCATGGCGGTCGGCGCGCTGCCCGGCTTCCTGCTCGTCGCCGCGTGCTTCCTCACCGCGACCTTCCGGCCCGACCGCGACCCCGAACTCGTCGGCCTGCTCTACGACCTGGGCATGCTGTCCTACAACGGTTCGCTCGGCTGCTTCTCCGCCGCATATCTGGTCCTGGCGATCGCGATCCTCTACGACCGGAACAACATCTTCCCGAAATGGTTTGCGTACGTGAGCATCTGGCAGATCGTCACCGAGGTGATCGCGACCCAGATGTTCGCCTTCGCGTCGGGGCCGTTCGCCTGGAACGGCTCGATCGCCTTCTGGCTTGCCGTCGTCGTGTTCTGCGTGTGGCTGGGAGCGCTGATGGTTCTGCTGAAACAGGCGACCGCACGTGAACCCGCCTACTCGCCGGGTCGGACCGAGGAAACCGCGTCATGAACCGTCCGAGTTCGATACCCGTACCGGCACAGACCGCCATCCCGGTCACCGCCCGCACCGCCGCACCGAGCCGGCACCTGCCGGGCGATCGCGACATGTGGGTCATGGTGCTCGGCGACATGCTCATCTTCGGTGGCTACTTCGTCATCTTCATGATCTACCGATCGATGACGCCGGAAGCCTTCCTCGAAGCCCAGCAGCATCTCGACGTGGATATCGGGGTGATCAATACCGTTGTGCTGCTGACTAGTTCGTGGTTCGTCGCACTCAGCGTCCCCGCGGTCCGGAACGGCCGGCACGAACACGGGATCCGGCTGGTGTACGCCGCGGGCGCGTGCGGCGTGCTGTTCACGGCGCTGAAGCTCTACGAGTGGTGCACCAAGATCACCGGCGGGCAGACCAACTCCGAGATGTTCTACTCGTTCTACTACGTGCTCACCGGCGTCCACCTGCTGCACGTGCTGATCGGCCTCGTCGTCCTCGGGGTCGTCGCGCGCGAACTGCGCAATCCCGCCCGGCGCAGGGTGTCGATGGTCGAATCCGGAGCGGTCTACTGGCACATGGTGGACCTGCTCTGGGTGGTCATCTTCGCTCTGCTCTACGTCATGAGGTGACCGGTGACCACAACAACCACTCGACCCGGAACGTCGACGCGCACGATCACCGTCACGTGGCTCGTGCTCACGGCCGTCACGATCGCCTCGTGGTGGCTGGCACCCGGCCATTCGCCGACCGCGGTCGGTGCCAGCGCACCGATCACCGTGCTCGTCCTCGCCCTGGCCGCCGTGAAGTGCCGCCTGATCATCCGGACGTTCATGGAGGTTCGCGGGGCCCCGCGCTGGTTGCAGTGGGCGACCGACGGCTGGCTCGTCACGCTGATCGCGACGGTGCTGGTGCTCTACCTGATCTGATCGATCGCGACCCTCACTCGGGGATCACCTGGAAGCCGGCGGTACCGACGGTGGTGGCGCCGTCGGCGCCGATCACCGTCGTCGTGATCGTGTAGTCACCCGGTGCGTCGAGGACCAGTTCGTGTGCGCGGACGCGACCCGAGCACGCGGCACTCCGGTCGGTGTGGCTGTAGTCGCCGGGGCCGGTCACCGTGGACACGACCTGGCAGGTCTCGTTCCATATTTCGGCTCCGGACTCGTCGATGGATCGCCATCGGAACACCACGCCCGCGGTGCCGTAGGTGGTCGCCTGGTACATGTCCGGTCCGACCAGATGCCCGCGCCCGCCCCGCTCGGTGAACACCCGGACCTGCTCGATCGCCGGAGGTCCGGGAGTGGATGTCGTCGTCACCGGTGTGGTGGCCGGGGTACTCGTGGGCGGAGCGACGACCCGCACCGGCGAGGTGGGGGCGGTGACGGTCACCGTCGGGGCGGGAGCCGTGACCGTCACGGTCGACGGCGGTGCGGCCACGGGTTCCGGCGCTTCCGGTTCCTCCCGGAGAACGAGCAGGTAGAGCACCGACAGTACGAGCGTCGCCACCGATGCTCCCGCGAGGGCTGCGATCAGCAAGGCTCCTCGTCCCGATCCGTTACGCCCTGGGCCCGGGTTGATCATCCGGTGATGGTGTCAGGCGATCGGGCACGGGAACATCGTCCGACCGAACGAAATCCTGGTCGGCCACCCCACGAAGAGGTGTCCGTGGTCAGTCGGTGCCGTGCTCGCCGAACAGATCCGGCAACCCGTCGGAGATGCGGTTCGGGAACTGAGGTTCCCGCTTCTCGAGGAACGCCTCGACACCTTCGCGCACGTCGTCGGAGGTGCCGCGGACGTAGATGCCGATGGACTCCGCCCGGTGCGCGACCTCCGGGCTCGACGCACCGAGCATCCGCCACATCAGTTGCCGGGTCAGGGCCACCGAGACCGGCGCGGTCCCGGTCACCAGTTCGCGGGCGACCTCGAGGGCACGGTCGAGAACGCGCTCGGCCGGGACGATTTCGCGCACGAGGCCACGCGCGAGCGCTTCGTCCACGGGCACCATCTTGCCGCCGGCCGTCCACTCGACGGCGGTGGAGATCCCCACGACGCGGGGCAGGAACCACGTGGAGCAGGCCTCCGGTACCAGCCCGCGGCGTGCGAACACGAATCCGAATTTAGCTGTGTCCGAAGCGATCCGGATGTCGGCGGGCAGCGTCATGGTGACGCCGACCCCCGCGGCGGGACCGTTGATCGCGGCGATCACCGGCTTGGTGGAGCGGAAGATCCGCAGCGAGACCAGACCGCCCGTGTCGGCGGGTGCGCCACCGGTGTCGGGATCGTCGTCGAGGACGAACGTGTCGCCACCCGCCCCGAGGTCCGCGCCGGCGCAGAAGGCACGACCGGTTCCGGTGAGCACGATCGCGCGCACGTCGTCGTCGGCGTCGATCTCGTCGAAGGCCGCGAGGAGCCGGTCGCACATCTCGGTGGTGAATGCGTTGAGCCGATCGGGGCGGTTCAGACGCACGATCGCGACGGCTCCGTCGCGCTCGACTACAACGGATTCCTCGGTACCGGTCTCGGACACGGGCGCCCATCCTTTCAGAGGGTTCGAGCCTTCTGGGTTCGGCCCAACCTACCCGTAGGCTCCCGTCGGGACGCCCGAAGGACTAGTGTTCGGTTGTATGCGCAGGACGGCGAAGATGTTCGCGACGGCTGCGGCACTGACGACGATCATGGTGGGACCCCAGTCCGCATGGGCAGCACCGATACCGGTCCCGACCCCCGACGGGACGGTGAGCGCCCCCGCGCGCACGCAGATCTCGTTCGCTCCCCTGTCCGGCGCCCGCACCGGAACGGCGAACGAACACGAATCCCGCACGGCGATGTCGATCATCAAGCTCTACCTCGCCGAGTACGTGGTCCGGCACGGTGATCCCGCGGATCGTGACGCCGCGGTCGAGATGATCCGATCGTCCCACGACGGGATCGCCGAGCGACTGGCCTCGAAGTACCCGGGCGCGATCGCGGCGACGATCGCCGAGTTCGGGCTCGTCGACTCCTACGCCTCCGGATACTGGGGAACCGCGACGACCTCGACCTACGACATGGTCACCTATCTGGATACGAAGATTCGGACCGACCCCGGATCACCGGTGCTCGCGGCGATGTCGTCGGCCAATGATCGGGCGGCGGACGGAACCGCCCAGAACTTCGGTACCGCGCGGTTGCCGGGAGTGGTCGGCACCAAGTGGGGGTGGACGGACGATCGCAGTTCCGCGCACGCGTCGGCGTCGTTCGGACCGGATTTCGTGGTCGCCGCGTCGACCTACGGTTCGGCCGAGCAGCTTTCGTCCGACGTGACCGCCGCATTCACCGACGGTCCGGCCAACCCATCGCCTTCGGATCCGTTCTGCATTCCGATCGCGCCGCCGCTGTGCATACCGGGGACAGCGGTGGCGAGTCCCTAGTATTTTTGCCGCCATGACCAGTTCGTGGCAGGACCCCGATGCCGTCGAGTTCATGCTCGACGAGTGCGACACGTGGGCCGTCGTCGGGTTGTCGGGTGATCCGAGCCGGACCGCGTACGAGATCGCGGAGTTGTTGCAGTCGCGCGGTAAGCGAATCGTGCCGATTCACCCGTCGGCGCCGACGGTCCTCGGCGAGCAGGGCTACGCGACCCTCGCGGACGTCCCGTTCCCGATCGACGTCGTCGACGTGTTCCGGCGTTCGGAGGCTGCCGGCGAGTTCGCGGACCAGGCGGTGGACGTCGGCGCGAAGGCCGTGTGGTTCCAGCTCGGCGTCGTGGACGAGGACGCGTTCGACCGGACGATCGCGGCGGGTGTCCCGATGGTCATGGATACGTGCCCGGCGATCGAGTGGCGCAAACGCGGCTCGCGGTGAGTCAGCCGTTCAGCGGAACGCGTCGCCCTTTGTCCACGCAGCCTTGACGCGTTCGACGATCCGGTCGTGCAGCTTCGACGCTGTGCGCCACCGCATCGCGAGCCGGTCGTAGTCCATGTTGTGTTCGGCCACGATGTCCTTGAGCTGCTCGAGTTCCAGAGGAGCCAGCCGCGCGCGCAGTCCATCCTCACCGTCGGTGCGGTACACCGCGAACGGGTCGAACGGGCCCGGGGACCGCTTGCCGCGCCGCGCAACCGGTTTCCTCTCGGCCGGTTGCTTGTCGACCGGCGTCGCCGCGACCGGCGCCGGCTGGGGGCTCGCCGGTTCTGCCGCTGCCGCAAGGACACCGGAGAGTGCCTTCGCGAATCTCGGTGTGCGCGAGGCCTCGTCGGCGACGACCTGGACGAGCTTGATCAACGCGGTCGCCACGGCCGGTGTGCTCTCGCTCAGGCGCAGCAGGGCCGCACCGGCCTCCCCGAGTTGCAGGCGTAGTCGGGCCTCGCTTCGGTCGATGTCGGTCACAGCATTACCTGCGCATTCATGAGCACGTCCTCGGTGAGCATGCGCAGTGCGTCGTACTGTCCGCTGTTGCCGTACTTGCGCTTGAGCGTGCCGTACGGCACGAAGTCCGCGGACTGCGCGATCTGCGTGGCCTCCGGGATCCACGACGGTGCGACATTGGCGGTCTTCTCGTCGCGCTGCAGTCGCTCGATCGTGCTGCGGTGCAGATTCGACGCGCTGCGGTACTTGGTGATGACCAGCCCGATCTCCTTGATCGGATGACCGACCCGCTCGGCGAACTTCTTCACGCGGGACTGGAGTTGCGGAATTCCGTAGGTGGACAAGATGTCCGGGATCGTCGGGATGATGTATCCGTCGGCGAGCCGCAGGCCGTTGAGGGTGAGCATACCGAGGTTCGGCGGGCAGTCCACGAGGATGTAGTCGTAGCCGTCGGCGATCGGGGCGATCGCGGAGGACAGCACTTCGATCGGGCGGGTCGAGACCGGATCGGCGTACTGCTGGTGGCTCAGTCCCTCCTGGATGTCCATGAGATCGAGCGACGATGCGAGCAGGTCCACGCCCTTGACCGTCTTGACGGACGAGACGTTGCGCTGCAGCGCCTTCTCGATGTCGAAGTCGGGCGCCGACGGATCGACGGCCTTGCGGAACAGTGTCGCGAGGGTCCAGCCGAGTTCGTTGAGTTCCTGCCAGCGTTCCTCGCCGACCATCATGGTGGTCAGGTTGGTCTGCGGATCGAGGTCGATGAGCAGCACCCGCTGCCCGAAGTCGGCGGCCATGAACTCCGCCAGTGCCGCGGTCGTCGTGGTTTTCCCGACGCCGCCCTTCAGGTTGATCGTCGCGATAACCCGCGCCACCACCCGCTCCCTCCGCAAGAACCTCTCGTTGCGCGGGCAACTATACGTCGGTGTGGGTGTGTGGCTTCCGAGCAGGTCAGGGGAACTCGATGATCGCGCGACCCACGATCTCCCCGCGTCCGAGGGCCCGGTATGCCTCGTCGACGTCGTCGATCCCGTAGCGGCGGGTGATCACGCTCTCGGGACGGACCGTCCCGGCGGCGACCATCGCGAGCAGGGCCGGCATGTCGGTGCGGGCGCGGGCGCCGTAGGAGCCGCGAATCTCGAGCTTGCGCCGCACCAGCCGAGCGAGGTCGATCTCGCCGGTCGACCCGGCCGGGGCGATACCCACCACGACGGCACGTCCGCCGTCGTCGAGGACGTTGAGGGCGGTCGCGAACGTGTCGGCGCGGCCGAGCGCTTCGAAGGCGACGCGGACACCGGTGCCGCCGGTCAGTTCGCGAATCGCCTCGACGGGATCGGTGACCGAGGAGTTCACGGTGTGCGTCGCTCCGAGTTTCGTGACGGCGTCGAGTTTGTCGTCGCTGACGTCGACGGCGATGATCTGCGTCGCACCGGCGGCCTTCGCGAACTGGACGATGCTGGAGCCGACCCCGCCGGCCGCGATCACCGCGACGCGGTCGCCGACGACAACCTGCGCGACGTTCGCGACCGCGCCGTACGCGGTGAACGAACTGCACCCGAGGATCGACACCTCACCGAGGCCCACACCGTCGGGGACTCGGAACACGTCGGTGGCGGGAACGACGCAGTATTCGGCGAGTCCGCCCATCGAGTACATGGCCAGCGGAGTGCCGTCGGCGCGGGACAGCCGCGTCTCGCCGTCGTAGAGGGTGCCGCCGAGCCGGTTGTACGCGAAGAACTTCTCGCACAGGTCCTCGGCGCCGCGCACGCAGTGACGGCAGGTGCCGCACGGCATGATGAAGCTGCACACGACCGGGTCGCCGACCGCGAGTCCCTCGACGTCGTCACCGAGTTCGGCGACGGTGCCCGAGACCTCGTGCCCGAGGACCGCGGGCACCGGGAACGCGACCTCCGACCGGAGTACGTGCAGGTCGGTGTGGCACACCCCGCACGCGGAGACCTTCACCAGAACCTCGCCGCGGCGCGGGGCCGGGCGTGGGATGTCCTCGACGACGAGGGTCGGTGCGTTTCCTTCGAACACAGCAGCTTTCACGGCGTGGCGCCTTCCGTTCGGTGTCGTCGGACACGCTCACGCTAGTACTACATCGACGGTCCCCGCGGCAAGAGTCGCCGGACTCTGGCCGATTCCCTCCACCCCGCTGTAGGACTACAGTGGAAAGCAACTGACTACGGTCGTAATCAGATGGAGGGGGCGTATGCGCACCATCGACACACTCGGAGATCTCGTCTCTCCACTCGGCGGCTCGATCAACGCCGCCAACGTGATCATGCAACTCGCTCATCCCGGTGTCGGGCAGGGCGTGGTCGACAGCAAGGTCGACTCCGGCCGGGCCGACCTGCACCCCGTCAAACGTGCCCGCACCACCGGCACCTACCTGGCCGTCGCCGTGTTCGGCACCGAGGACGACCGCGACTTCATCCGTGAATCCGTGAAGAAGATCCACGCGCGTGTCACCTCCGAGCCCGATTCCGTCGTGCGGTACAGCGCCAACTCCCCCGCGCTGCAGCGGTGGGTGGCGCTGTGCCTGCTCAAGTACTTCATCGACCAGCACGAACTGCTCTACGGCCCGCTCACCGAGGAGGAATATCACCGGATCCTGCTCGACGGCAGCACCCTCGGGACGACGCTGAACGTGCGCCCCGAGGCCTGGCCGACCACCCGCACCGAGTACGAGAGGCTCTGGAAGGAGGGGGTCGCGGAGATCTCGATGAACGACGAAGTGCGCGAATACCTCACCGCACTGTGCAATCTCGCTGTTCTCCAGGTGCGCCTCGGCCGGGTGGGTCGCGCGATCCACCGCACGCTCGGGACGCCGTTCGAACTGGTCACACGCGGCGCGCTGCCGCCGGAGTTCCGCGACGTCATGCACTACCCCTGGACCGCCGACGACCAGCGGCGATTCGACCGCTACCTCCGGGCGGTCCGCCGACTCCACCGGGTGACCCCGCACGTGTGGCCGCTGCTGTGGAAGGCCTACCTCGTGGACATGCGCACCCGTCGGCGCCTGGGCCTGCGCGTCTTCTGACCGCGCTATCTGCCCTTGGCTTCGACAGCGATCGTGCCGCGCGCCCCACCGGGCGCAGCGGTCACGGCCGAATCGGCGGTGGCGTAGCCGTGCAGGTCGAGGCTCGGGGCATGGTCGAGGACCGCTCGCACGACGGAGTTTCCGGACAGGAAGATGATGACGCCGTCCGCGCCGGCGGTGGGCAGGTTCTCCCAGAGCGTGCTCTCGGTGCCGATGCTGCGGTTCACCTCGCTCATCAGCAGCGGCACACGGAAGTAGTACATGCGGTCCCATCCGCTGATGCCCGCGGCTTCGGCGACCTCACCGAGTGTGCGGGATTCTCCGTCCGCCAGAACCTTTTCGAAGGCGGTTTCGAGGACCGGGTCCTCCACGATCTCGACGGTGTTCGGACCGCCGCCGCAGGCCGCTCCCGTCGCCGCCACCGCGGCAGCCAGCCCCAGAATCGTCAGCTTCCGCGCCCAGCACGACGCCACTCCGGTAACTCCTGTCACTCGCCCCCCACCACGACGGCGAGAAAGCTATCACCCGGACCGGAGCAAATCCACGGGCGGTCAGACCGGAGGCCGCTCCCTCGCGGTGAGCACTGCGATGTCGCCACGCAGGGCTGCCTGCAGGGACCGGATGGAGCCGGCCGCGGCGTCGACCTGATCCCCCACGAAATGCGTGTTCTCCGCGGACAATTCACGAGCTCCCGAACGTCCGATGAGGCGGTCGATGCGCTCGTCCAGGCTGGCGGTACGTTCGGCGATCCGGTCGTGACGCAACTGCTCCTCCGCCGTGGTGAGCAGATCACCGATGCGCGCGAGCGCCGCGACGCGGTCGACGAGCTGATCCCACACCGCCTCCAGCGCTGTCGCCCTCGCCTCGAGCCCGGCGCGCGCGGCCGGCGCGCTACGTGCCGCGTCGGCGAGTTCCGCGAGCAGCCCGCGCAGGGCGACGGTGTCGACGGCGATCTGGGTGAGTTCGTCGGCCAGATCCAGTTGTGCGCGTTGGACGACGAGTTGCTCGGAGTTCCACGCAGCAGACATTTCGATGCGGTCGTAGAGGCTGCCCGCGAGAAAGAGAAGTGTGTCGTAACGGTCGACGAATCGATCGTCGTCCTCGGGAACCCGGCGGGACAACGCGTCGGCGGCCCGGCGACCCACAGCTTCGGCGGGGGTGCCTTCGGACCAGCGGGCGACCCGCTCGACGGCGACGCCGAGCACGGCGCCGCGCGCCTGGGCGGTGACCGGCACCGACACCGGTACGGGGGTGCGCTGCAGCGCGGCGAACAGCGCGTCGCGCTGCGCCGGATCGAGGTGCACGCCGTCGCGGCGGTCGCGGCGCACGGCCCGGACGCCCTGCGCATAGTGCGCCGGGGAGTGCACGAACGCGCGGTGTGCGGCGCGCAGGCGCTTGTCGAGTTCGAGTGCGCGGTACTCGAACACGAGCCGTGTCGCGCCGGGGCGCAGTTCCGCAGCGCGCGACGCGATGCGCGCGTGTTCGTCGGTGAGCCGGCGCAGGTCTCCGAAGCCGTCGAGGGTGGGCAGGGGCCGGCCCGTGCGGCGTCGGACCGCGAGGATCTCGCGGGTTTCCTCGTCGAGGTGCCCGGCGGCCAGGCACAGGGCTGCGGCGTCGCTCAGCGGCGCGTGCCGGCCGTCGATGCGGGCGCGATCGCACCACTGCCGCACCTGGCGGTCGATGCGCTCGCGGCGCAGCGCGGGCGAGTCGAACGTGTGCTCGTCGGACATCATTCAGGGCCTCCTCGCGGTGTCCGGACCCTTCCACTGTTCCAGAATCCGTGACGGTGCGACACGGACACCGCCCGCGAGCCACCGAAAGCGGCCCGTCGACGTGCCGTCGTTTTGCAGACCGCCGGGTCGGATTGCGTGAGATGGGTCACAGAAGTCGCGGATTCCGCCCGATTTGTCGTGCTCTTTCTTGACAGATGGATGAATTTGTCAAGTTGCCGACGGCATGTGACGGCGATACCGGCGGGTAACCTCCCGATCGGCACCGGCCGCGTGGTTACCCGTCGGTGTTACCCCGGAGTACGTGCGTGACGCTCGCCACACTCCGCATGGTTGACCCTTCATCGAAAGTCCAATTCGCGCTCTGCGCAACGCTTTCCACCACACGAAGGGTGGATGCGCAAGACCCCCAGGGTGTCGACATCCAAAACGTGACAAACCCTCATGTTTGGTCCATGCTTGTTACCGGAAGGATTACCCGTGCAGGGGCGGTCATCGACGACGATGGCCGAATGTGGCGGGAAACCTGCCGCAGAGCCGTCCGCCGGGCCGGGGTCGTCCTGGCACTTCGGACCCATGACCTGCCTTGCCCATCATGAGGAGTCGATCGATCACATGCACACGTCCGCGTTGTCAATTCGTGACATTGTCGGCGTTCTGATCGGTTAATTTGTCTTCCTCATCGGGGCGGAGTTTCGACGAGCGTCGCTACGAGCGCGCACAACCTTGGAGAACGGTGGCAACGAGTATGTTCAAGCGGATCGCAGTGGTCAACAGGGGTGAGGCGGCAGTCCGTCTCATCCGCGCAGTCCGGGAGCTCAACTCCGAGCACAACTACGACATCAAGACGATCGCGCTGCACACCGACGCCGAACGGCGGGCCATGTTCGTCCGCCAGGCCGACGAAGGCGTCACCCTCCGGCCGTCCACCACGGCCGCGACGTCCTACCTCGACCACGCCGAGCTCGAGCGCGCCCTCATCGAAGCGAAGGCCGACGCCGTGTGGGTCGGCTGGGGCTTCGTCGCCGAGGACCCCGCGTTCGCGGACCTGTGCGCCAAGCTGGGCATCACCTTCATCGGCCCGTCCGCCGAAGCCATGCGCCTGCTCGGCGACAAGGTCGAAGCCAAGATCCTCGCCGAGAAGGTCGGCGTGCCCGTCGCGCCGTGGTCCGGCGGTCCGGTCGAGAACCGCGCCGACGCCCGCCGCCACGCCCAGGCCATCGGCTACCCGCTGATCATCAAGGCCCGCTCCGGCGGTGGCGGTCGCGGCATCCGCAAGGTGTACGCGGAGGACGAGCTCGAACTCGCCCTCGAACGCACCCAGGGTGAGGCCGAGCGTTCCTTCGGCGACCCCGTCGTGTTCATCGAGCGTCTCGTCACCGACGCCCGCCACGTCGAGGTGCAGGTCATCGCCGACAACCACGGCAACGTGTGGGCACCCGGTGTGCGCGACTGCTCCATCCAGCGCAAGAACCAGAAGGTCATCGAGGAATCCGCGTCGCCGCTGCTCACCAAGGAGCAGTCCGATCACCTGCGCAAGGTGTCCGCGGACCTGGTGCGTGCCGCCGGATACAGCGGCGCCGGCACCGTCGAGTACCTGTACCAGCCCGACCTGAAGATCTTCACGTTCCTCGAGGTCAACACCCGCCTGCAGGTCGAGCACCCCATCACCGAGGCCACCACCGGCATCGACCTGGTGAAGCTGCAGATCCTCGTCGCCGCCGGCGAGGCCCTGCCCGGCGACTGCCCCACCGAGTTCGGGCACGCCGTCGAGGCCCGCCTCAACGCCGAGGACGCCGACAACGGCTTCGCTCCGGCGCCCGGCACCGTGCAGCTGCTGAAGTTCCCGCTCGGCTCCGGTCTGCGCGTCGACACCGGTATCGCCCAGGGCGACGTCATCCCGCCCGACTACGACTCGATGGTCGCCAAGATCATCGCGTGGGGCCGTGACCGCGACGAGGCCCTGGCCCGTCTGCGCACCGCGCTGCGCGAGACCACCGTCGTCCTCGACGGTGGCACCACCACCAAATCGTTCCTGCTCGAACTGCTCGACCGCACCGAGGTCATCGACGCCTCCGCCGACACCGGCTGGCTCGACCGCACCGGCGCCGGCACCGCCACCGGCCCCAGCCGGGTCGCGGACGTCGCGCTGATCTCCACCGCCATCGACGTGTACGACGCCGACGAGGCCCGCGAACGCTCCGCGTTCCTCACCTCCGCGCGCGGTGGCCGCCCCCGCGCCGGCCACACCGTCGGCCGCAAGATCGAGCTGAGCTACCAGGGTCAGGCCTACGAGCTGTTCGTCGGCCAGGTCGGCCCGCACCGCTACCGCGTCGAAACCGGCAGCGGCGAACTGGATGTCGACGTCGATCGTCTCGGCGAGTACGAATCGCGCGTGACGGTCGCCGGACGTCGCCACCATGTCGTCTCCATCGCCGGACCCGCGCACTTCCTCGTCGAGGTCGACGGTGTCAGCCACCAGATCAGCCAGGACGAGGCCGGTGTCGTGCGCACGCCCGCACCCGCCGTCGTCGTCGCCGTGCCCGTCGCCGTCGGCGACGAGGTCGAGGCCGGCCAGACGCTCGTGGTGCTCGAGTCCATGAAGATGGAAACCGCCGTCCGCGCACCCTTCGCCGGCAAGGTCCGCGAAGTCCTCGCGGTCGTGAACTCGCAGGTCGACGCGGGCGCTCCGCTGCTGCGCGTCGACCAGGTCGCCGAGGAGACCGTCACCGCGGTCGTCGAACGCGTCCAGTTCCCGGCCCCCGCGCCCGCGATCACCGGTGACGCCGGTGCCGACGCCCTCGCGCGCATCGACGCCCTCGAAGCGCTGATCACCGGCTACGACGTGTCCGCCAAGCGCACCGCGACCCTGCTGAGCGAGTACGACCGCCTGCGCAGCGAGGCCGGCAAGCAGTGCGATCTGGTCCGCGCCGAGCTGTCGCTGCTCACCACGTTCGCGGACGTGTGCGAGCTCTCGCGCAACAGGCCCACGCAGGACGAGGAGTCGGGCGACAACCGGGTGCACAGCCCCCGCGAGTACTTCCACGGCTACCTGCAGTCCCTCGACGTCGAGGTCGGCGGCCTGCCGGACAGCTTCCGCACCCGCCTGTCGCGCGCACTGCGTCACTACGACGTCGATTCGCTCGACCGCACCGGCGAACTCGAGGAAGCCGTCTATCGGCTGTTCCTGGCGCAGCAGCGCATCGAGACCGCGGTGCCGGTGGTGTCGGCGCTGCTCGAGCGGTGGCTCGCGAACGTCGAGACCCCGCGCCTGTCGCACGAACTCAACGAGGTCCTGGACCGGCTGATCGTCGCCACCCAGGTGCGCTACCCGCTCATCGGTGACGCCGCCCGCAACCTGCGGTTCCGGTTCTTCGAGGAGCCGGTCATCCGCAAGGCCCGCGAGCAGGTGTACGACGGGGTGCGCGGCAGCCTCGCGTACCTCGCCGACAACCCTCAGGCCGCCGACTACGCGCAGCGCATCGAGACCCTCGTCGCGACGCCCGAGCCGCTGATCGACCTGCTCGCGCAGCAGATCACCCGCCCGGAATCGGTGCCGGGACCGCTGCTCGAGGTGATCACCCGCCGCGCCTACAAGATCCGCACCCTCGAGGACGTGCAGTCCTACACGGTCGACGGCCGCCAGTTCGTCACCGGAAACTTCGACCTGCGCGGCACCCGCCTGTACCTCATCTCCGCCGAGGCACGGCATGCCGAGCTGTCGGCCGCGCTCGACTCGGTCGAGGCCGCTGCGAAGCCGCTGCCGAGCATCGAGAACCTCGTCGTCGACCTGTACGTGGCGTGGAACGACGCCCCGGCCGACGCCGACGCCCAGGCCGAGGCGCTGCGCACCGAGCTGCTCGCCCGCCCGGTCACCGCCACGGCTCGCCGCGTCACGGTCACGGTGTGCCACACCGACACCGCCGAGGAGCACGTCTTCACGTTCCGCCCGTTCGCCAGCGGATACGCCGAAGAGCACAACATCCGCGACATCCACCCGCTGACCGGTCAGCGACTGGATCTGTGGCGGCTGAAGAACTTCGTCGGCACCCGCCTGCCCGCGAACCCGGACACGTACCTGTACCACCTTGTCGCCAACGAGAATCCGTCCGACGAGCGGTTCATCGCGCTCGCCGAGGTCCGCGACATCGCGCCGCAGCGTGACGAGACCGGTGCGATCGTGGCGCTGCCCGCGTTCGAGCGGGCGCTGGCCAGCTGCCTCGACGGCATGCGCCGGGCGCAGGCCGCCCGCGGCAACCGCCGCCTCGACTCGAACCGCGTGGTGCTGTTCGTGTGGCCGGTCGTCGAACTGACCCTCGACGAGCTCAAGCGCGTCGGGCAGGGTGCGGCGCCGATCACCGTCGGTGCCGGGCTCGAGGAGATCACCGTCATCGGCTGGCTGCGCGACAACCCGGAATCCCCGGCACGCGAAGTGGCGCTGCGGTTCTCGTACCGCTCCGGCGCCGGCGTCGTCGCCCGGGTGACCGAGCCGCCGAAGGAGCCGCTGAAGCCGCTCGACGAGTACACCCAGAAGGTCCAGCGCTCCCGGGCGCGCGGCACGGTGTACCCGTACGAGCTGGTTCCGCTGCTCACCAAGGGCAACGGCAGCTTCGTCGAATACGACTTCGACGCCTCCGGCGAGCTCGTACCGGTGGACCGCCCGTACGGCCGCAACACCGCGGGCCTGATCGTCGGCGTCGTCACCACCAAGACCGCGCGGTACCCCGAGGGCATGACCCGTGTCGCGCTGTTCGGCGACCCGACCAAGGCGCTCGGCACGGTCGCCGAGGCCGAGTGCTCCCGCATGGTCGCCGCGATCGACCTCGCCGAGAAGCTCGGCGCCCCGGTCGAATGGTTCGCCCTCTCCTCCGGCGCGACCATCTCGATGGACTCCGGCACCGAGAACATGGACTGGGTGTCGCGTGGCCTGCGCCGCATCATCACGTTCACGCAGAACGGCGGCGAGATCAACGTCGTCGTCACCGGCATCAACGTCGGCGCGCAGCCGTACTGGAACGCCGAAGCGACGATGCTCATGCACACCAAGGGCATCCTCGTGATGACCCCCGACAGCGCGATGGTGCTCACCGGTAAGCAGTCGCTCGACTACTCCGGTGGTGTCTCGGCCGAGGACAACTTCGGTATCGGTGGATACGACCGCGTCATGGGCCCGAACGGGCAGGCGCAGTACTGGGCACCGAACGTCTCGGCCGCCGTCGAGATCCTGTTCGGGCACTACGAGCACGCGTACCTCGCACCGGGAGAACGCTTCCCGCGCAAGGCCGAGTCGAACGACCCGATCGACCGCGACGTCCGGGTGTACCCGCACGTGCACCCGTCCAGCGACTTCACGACCGTCGGGGACATCTTCTCCTCGGAGACGAACCCGGATCGCAAGAAGCCGTTCGACATCCGCACGGTGATGCGCGCCGTCGTCGACCAGGACCACGCGGTGCTCGAGCGCTGGGCCGACATGGCCGACGCCGACACCTCCGTGGTGTTCGACGCCCACCTCGGTGGCCACGCGGTCACGGTCGTCGGCATCGAGTCCCGCGCGATCGCCCGCAAGGGCTGGTTCCCGACCGACGGACCGGACCAGTGGACGTCGGGCACGCTGTTCCCGAAGTCGTCGAAGAAGACGGCCCGCGCGATCAACGCGGCGAGCGGTAACCGGCCGCTGGTCGTGCTCGCGAACCTGTCGGGCTTCGACGGTTCCCCCGAGTCGCTGCGCAACCTGCAGCTCGAGAACGGCGCCGAAATCGGCCGAGCCATCGTCAACTTCGACGGCCCGATCGTGTTCGTCGTGGTCTCCCGCTACCACGGTGGCGCGTTCGTGGTGTTCTCCGGCGCACTGAACGAGAACATGGAAGTGCTCGCGGTCGAGGGCTCGTTCGCGTCGGTGCTCGGTGGCGCACCCGCCGCGGCGGTCGTGTTCACCCGCGACGTGAACAAGCGCACCGCGTCGGACCCCCGTGTCGTCGAACTCGAGGCTCAGCTCGCCGCCGCCGAGGACGGCGAGAAGGCCCGCCTCGGTGTCGAACTCGCGACGCTGCGCACCGCGGTGCGGTCGGAGAAGCTCGGTGAGGTGGCCGCCGAATTCGAGGCGATCCACAACATCCAGCGCGCCCAGGAGGTCGGTTCGGTGCACCGGATCGTGCCGGCAGCCGAACTGCGTCCGCAGATCATCGCCGCCATCGAACGAGGCATCGCCAAGACCCTCGCGTAACACGGCAGTAGCCGAAGGGCCCCGCACCTATGCAAGGTGCGGGGCCCTTCGGCGTCTCGTGCTGTGGGTCGTGGGTGTGGTTGTGGCCCGCGGTTTTCCGAGCGAATGTACCGCTCGTCTCCTCAGACCGACCGAATGTGCCACTCGCTCGGAAGGGGGCGGGGTTCGCTCGGAAGGGGGCGGGGTTCGCTCGGAAGGGCGGCAGGTTCGCTCGGGAGAACCGGGGTCAGTCGAGGGTGCGGATCCAGTCCGCGACCACTCGCGCGACGTCGTGGGGAGCCTCGGGGATCAGCGCGTGCCCGCAGCCCGGAATCAGGGCCGTGGTGACCTTGTCGGCGCCGAATTCGTCGACGAGCTCGCTGCGGGTCTCGGCCGGACGGAAGACGTCCTCACCGGCCTGTACGTCCAGCAGCGGCGACGGCGCGACCGTCCACCACGATTCCTTGTCGGTCGCCGCCATCGCGGCACGCTGGGCGATGATCGCTTCGGGCCACCAGCCTCCCAGCCACTCGGACGGGTCGTGACCGGGCGCGAAGAACACCGCGGCGAGTTCTTCCAGGCGTTCCTCGTCCGGCAGGGTCAGATCCGAGCACCGGGCGACGCGTGCGGTCAGCGAACCGGGGAAACGTCGGGCGCCGGCGGCGAGGACGGCGACGCCGCGCACCAGGTCGGGCCGGTCCGCCGCCAGCACACGGGCGACGTAGTGGCCGAAGGCATGACCGGCCACCACGGCCGGTGCCGCATCGAGGCGCTCGAGCACCTCCGCGACGTCCCGAGCGAGATCGTGGAGGTCCAGACCGTCCATCGGGCCCGTGCTCGCGCCGATGCCACGCGGCTGGGGACGCAGCACCCGAAAACCGGCTGCGGCGAGATCGTGTGCGACAGGATCGAAGTCGAGGGAATCGCGTCCGAGGGACGGCAGCAGGACGACGGTGGGACCGGCGCCGTCGACGAGCACCTCCATCCGGACGTCGCCGAATCGGACCGTCTGGTTGTCACCCATGTCCGTCACCCTAGTGGGCCCTTGTGGGTGCACCCGATGGCCCCCTCTCCGGCACGGCGTGTCAAATCGGACGGATACCTCGGATCGGTGTGGCACCGAGCGCCAGTCAAACCCCAATGTGACCATGTTCACATCGGACGGGTCACTTCTTGAGGAGTCAACACGGACAAATGTTTCCGGTCCGTGACCTCGAACTATTGCTGCACTCAGTGCATTCCACACGCGGTCGGCAGCCTTACCCGCCACCGATGCACTCGCACGTCGTACTTTCGCTTGTACCAACGATTTTCAAAACATACCGACCGAATGTTGCTCATTATCTTGATACTTCAACCTCGAAACTCACGTACGCCAGTTCCCCTCGGCAGGTAAACAATTGGTGAAGTCCACCCGAACATGCCGTTGGCACGTACCCATCGGTACATGCTGGACGTATGACCAGTTCGATGCCCGAGACGGGCCCATCGAACGTCCAAATCTCTTCTGCACCCGCATTTTTCGAATTTCGGACCGCTTCGGTGGGGCCCAAAGTCCTGACCGCGAGACAGACATGACAAACCACGGGGGATGCTGCAGGATCGTTGTTGTCAGCAACCACCCCCGCGATTGAGATTTCGATCCTTTCGGCCCACAGCGGTTTTCGCCGCAACCTCGGAAAGCAGCAGGGGCATCCGAGGAGAGGGGCCGGGGTGCCGGCCGAACCCGACGACGGTTCGCGCTCGCATCGACACACCACCTCGCGTCGAGGACGACCAGAGCAGGAGAATACGAAATGACCAGCACCCTCGAACCGTCGACCACCACTGCCACCGCACCCGGTAACAAGCTCCGCGGACGCGTCGCATTCGTGACAGGCGGAACCCGCGGGATCGGTGCGGCCATCAGCCGCAGCCTCGCCGCCCAGGGTGCAACCGTGGCCGCGGGTTACGGCCGCAACACCGAACAGGCAGCGCAGTTCCTCGACGTTCTCAACGGTGAGGCCGGGGAAGGTGCCGGCATGAGCGTGCACCAGGGCGACGTGTCCGACCCCGCCGAGTGCCGCCGTACCATCGACGAGGTGATCGAGCGCCACGGCCGTCTCGACATCCTGATCAACAACGCCGGCATCACGATCGACCGCACCGTCCCGAAGATGACCGACGACGACTGGAACACCGTCATCTCCGTGAACCTGTCCGGGGCCTTCTACCTCGCGCAGGCCGCGATGAAGCACATGCTCCCCCGCGGCACCGGGCGCATCGTCAACGTCTCGTCCGTCATCGGCGAGACCGGCAACATCGGCCAGGCGAACTACGCGGCGTCCAAGGCCGGGCTCTTCGGCCTCACCAAGACCCTCGCCCGCGAGGCGGCGTTCCACCTCGCCCGCGCCGGCAAGCTCAACGACGGTGGCATCGGCCTGACCATCAACACCGTCACCCCCGGCTTCGTCGCCACCGAAATGGTCGACGCCATCCCGGACAAGGTGCTCGACCAGATCAAGGAGAGCATCCCGGTCAAGCGCCTCGCCCATCCCGACGAGATCGCACGAGTCGTGCATTTCCTCGCCGCCGACGCCTCCTCTTACATCACCGGCCAGGTGTGGGGCGTCAACGGCGGCCTCGACATGTGATCATCTCCAGTTCCACAACTATCCCGAACGGCGAATCGTCCACATGCAGCAATTCGAAGTGAATCGACACGGTCGAATCGTATTTCCGTGCAACTTCTTTCCCGATCTCGACTTCTCGACGATCACAAGTCTCGAGCAGCTCGACTCGATCATCCGGCGTGACTTCGACACGAAGGCGCCGACGGTCTCGGAGATGATCGCGCGCAACGAACGAGGTGCCTACCGGTCGAAGACCGACCTCATGCGCGACATGGCACTGAACGTGTACTGGGCGAATCGTTTCGTCATCACCATGTTCGAGAAGCGTCCGATGCGCTGGGCGGACGTCCCGCGCACCCGCGACGATGTCTACATGCCGGTGATGACCCCGTGGCCCGGCAGCGAAGCCCGCGCCGCGGAGATCGAGGACGCGTTCCGCGCACTTCCCTCCGGGCCTGACGCCACCGCCGAGGAGCACATCTTCGACGTCCTCTTCGACGTGTTCGCCGCGCGCAAGAACATCGCGTCCGACCTTCCGACGGTCAAGCCCACCGTCGCGCAACTGCTTGCCGATCCGAGCAACATGACGTTGCGGCTCGGCGACTACGACCCCGACTTCCGTCGCTACAGCTACGACGAGATCCTCGACGTCAGCGAGGACGTCGCGGAGCTGGAGGCCCTGCACCGCTGGGCGATGGTGCTGCACAACCAGCAGCCGTGGGATCGCACCCAGGCCGAGCTCGTTGCGGTCGAGGACCTGAAGGACGACGACTACGTGGTGGTCCTGCATCCGCGTGATCGTCATGTCCAGCGCTTCATCGCCAAGGCACTGGCCGAGCCTGCGTCCGGCACGCTGCTCGCACCGGTGTCCCCGTACTCGGCGCAGGAGCCGGTCGAACCGGTGCGTCCGTTCCCGCCGATCGACGTGCGGCGCGACTTCGCCGTCCAGCCGCGGATCGAGGCGTTGTCGGCGGTGCACGGCGACACCGTCTGCACGAACGAGGACCTGATCCGCAACTCGGCCTACAGCTGGTCGCCGATGACGGCGGACGAGATCACCGCGAAGACGGGGATCGAACAGCGCCGCTACACCTCGGGCAGTTTCGAAGAGCTCGCACTGAAGGCCGCGAAATCGGCTCTCGCCCATGCAAATCGGGGCCCCGAGGAAATCGGCGGCGTCCTCGTGTGCACGTGCACCAGCTCCCGGCCCATTCCGTCGCTGGCCACCTGGCTCTGCGGCGAACTGGGTATCGGCCAGACGCACGCGGCGTACGACCTGGTCGCGGCGTGCGCGGGCCTGCCGTACGGCCTCTCCGAGGCGACCCGCATTCTGCAGCAGGTCCAGCGACCGGTGCTCGTGGTGTGTGTCGAGAAGTTCTCCGACAAGGTCGGCAACGTCCGACCGTCGCGGATGATCTTCGGTGACGGCGCGGCTGCGATCGTCCTCGGTGTCGCGCCGGAGGGTACCGAAGGCGACATCGAGTACCTGCAGACCTTCGCCGGAGGTCCGGCCAGCGAGATCAACTCGATCATCTGGCCGAACCCGGACTTCGACAACGCCATCACGGTCTACGGACCCGAGGTGAAGTCGCTGGCCGGCCGGTACCTCGGGCAGATGCTCGACGAGCTGAAGGAACTCCCCGCGCCCGACGGACGGCAGGGCACCCTGCTCGACAACATCGACGTGGTCGTTCCGCATCAGGCCAACAAGACGATGGTGCTCGAACTGGCCGCCGCGTCCGGCCTGGCAGCCGACCGGCTGTACTTCAACATCGACAAGGTCGGCAACGCGTCGTCGGCGAGCATCCCGCTCGCGGTCGCCGACGCCGTCCGCGACGGTGTGATCACGGAGCCCGTCCGAGTATTCGCGCCCGGCTTCGGTGCTGGAGCGGTCGCGGGATTCTCGGTCATGCGTATCGATCCGGCGGTCGTCGCGCCGGCCTGATACGCGACACGCGCGGAATTCGGGAGCCGCGCACGGCATCCGGGACTTCGTAACGACAGTCCCGGATGCCGCGATAGTCCGGTTCGGTCGGCCGATCGGCCGACCGAACCGTTTCCCGAAAGGAACAGCACGAATGAAGTTCCGCCGTATCGCGGTTGCCGCGCTCGGCTGCGTTTCGCTCACCGTGGTCGCCCCCACGACCGCGAACGCGTTCAGCCTCACGGATCTGCTGCCGATGGGTGTCGCCGACATCTTCCCGAGCGGATCCGCCGGTCTGTTCGCACCGCCTCCGCCTCCGCCGCCGGCTCCGGCCCCGGCTCCGCTCGCTCCCCCGGCACCTCCTGCAGCTCAGGCACCGGCCCAGCCCGCGCCGAGGCCCGCCCCGAGCACCGGCTACAAGAACTGCACCGAGGCGTGGAACGCCGGTGTCGCCCCGCTCTACCGCGGGGAATCCGGCTACGCGCCGAAGCTCGACGGCGACAGCGACGGCATCGCCTGCGAGAAGGATCCGCGCTGACGGCTCCGACACCGCACTCGTAACGAGGGGCAGTTTCCCGGATCTCCGGGGAACTGCCCCTCAGCGCGTGCGAGGAGCCAAGCCGTGCAGCAGGGAATCGACGACCTCGACGATCAACTCGTCACGCAGCGGGTCGATCGTTCTGTTGTTCGCCATCACCGCGATCCCCTGCAGCGCGGCGAAGTACACGGTTCCGATGATCTCGGCATCGTCGACGAGTTCGTCCTCGACGGTGGAATCGGCGAATCCACTTGGCAGACTTTGGCAGAGCACCTGGATGTGCAGCAGATCCTCGATCTGATCTTCACCATCGGCAGCTACGACACGCTGGCCCGCATGTTCACGTCGCTGCAACTCGGGATCGACGACGACATCGTCTACCTGATGAAGTTGCCGACGACTCCGCCCGAAACCGATGACGGGACCGTTCACCCGGTCTGAGCAGGTGAACGGTCCCGTCACCGGGAGTGGGGGCGGGCGTCAGAGCCAGCGGGGAGGAGTGGCCTCTCCACCGGTGACACCGACGGCGCCGCGGCCGGCGGCCCAGCGCACGACGCCGGCGAGCGTACCGCGCACGGTGTGCTCGACGGGAGCGTCCTCGATCACGCGCAGCGGTTCGCGGCCGTCGACCTCGAGGACGAGACCCGCACCGAGGTCCTTCTTCCGCCACATACCGACGATGTCGTCGAGCAGCGAATCGAGAACCACCGCAGGGAAATCACCGAAGCGGCCACCGTTGCCGAGGTCGACGGCGTGGATCCACACCTCACGGGTGCGCATCCACGCGGTTTCCTCGGCCGGCACCGTCCGGCCCTGCGCGGTACGGACCTGCGCCTGCCACGCCGACTCCGGAAGGTTCCGCCACTTCTCATCCAACCGGGCAACGGTGTGCGCGAACAGGTTTCGCAGCGCCGCCGGGTTGAGAGTCGCGCCCTCGGCGATCTCCTGTGCGCGCTGCTCGGTCGACTCGTACATCGGCGTCTCGACACCCGTTGCGGCCCAATCCATCAGCCGGCACAACGCGGCGGCGTTGTAGCCCAGGTGCGCGACGAGGTGACGGCGGGTCCACCCTTCGAGCAGAGTGGGGCCGTCGAGCTCGTCGTCGGTCAGTTCCGCGAGACGCTGCGACAGGTAGGCGGTTCCGCGACGTGCGATGAGCAGCCGCTCGGACAGTTCGAGATCGTTGAATCCCACGACGTCCTACTTGATCACGGTCTTGTTCTTGACGGTGCCGAGGCCCTCGATGGTCACCTCGCACACCTCGCCGTCCTGGATGTAGCGGGCGGGCTTGCGGGCGTGGCCGACACCACCGGTCGTGCCGGTGATGATCACGTCACCCGGCTGCAGGGTCACGATGTGGGAGATGTAGTCGACGAGCTTGGCCGGGGTGAACACCAGATCGTTGGTGTTCGACGACTGCATGACCTCACCCTCGAGACGGGTCTCGATGGCGGTGCCGAGCTGGTAGTCGGTATCCAGGAACGGACCGAAACCGCTGGTCTTCTCGAAGGTCTTGCCCTGATCCCACTGCAGCGTGCGGTACTGGTAGTCGCGCATCGTGTAGTCGTTGATGACCGAGTAGCCGGCGATGTAGTCGGCGGCGTCGGCCTCGTCGACCTGGTAGGCCTGCTTGCCGATGACGACGGCGAGCTCGGCCTCCCAGTCGAGCTGCGACGCGGCGTAGGCGGGGACGACTACGTCGTCGTAGGGGCCGGTGAGGGCTTCCTTGAACTTCGAGAACAGGGTCGGGTACTCCGGCAGGTCGCGGCCCATCTCCTTGATGTGGGTCGCGTAGTTCAGTCCGACGCACACGATCTTGCCGGGTGCGGGAACGACCGGCGCGTAGTCGGCGGCGGCGAGGTCGACGGTCTTGCCCGACGCCTGCTCGGCCACGGACTTCCAGTCGGCGTCGGCGAGCAGGGCCGACAGATCGGCGTAGCCGTCGATCACGGTGGCGCTGGAATCGCTGTCGACGCGGACTGCGGCGGTGCCGCCGTCGAGACGGAGGGTGGCGAGTCGCATGGGGGTCAGGCTCCTTCGGAGATGATGGTGCGGTTGAAATGCAGACGCTCCACGATGGGCGCGTCGGAGAAGGCGAACAGGTCGATGCCGTTGTCGGTTTCGAGCGACCACTCGGTCCAGGACGGCACCACGATCATGTCGCCCTTGGTGACGTCGTGGCTCTTGTCGGCGAGGTGGAAACGGCCCTGTCCCTCGAAGACCTGGAAGACCACCGAGCCGACGTCGCGGCGGGCGCGGGTCTGCGCCCCCGCCCGCAGGCGGTGGAACTCGGCGCGGATCGTCGGCATGACGTCGCCACCGGTGGTGGGATTGGTGTAGCGGATCGCGGCGTGGCCCGGCTCCGGGGTGGCCGCGTAACCCTCGTCCTCGAGGGCGAGCTGCTCGTTGAGCGCGCGGTCGGTGTACACCCAGCGGTAGCACGCGATCGGCGAGCTGGTCTTGCGGTCGACGCCGACGAGCGGACGCAGACCCGGGTGCACCCACAGCCGCTCCGAGCGGGAGATGTCCGGGGTGCCCTCGTCGGTCACGCCGTCGGAGCCGAATTCGAAGAATCCGGTGTCGGTGTAGTTCACGAAGGGGATGTCGAGGCCGTCGATCCACGCCATCGGCTGGTCGGTCTCGTTGTGGTGGCCGTGGAAGTTCCAGCCCGGCGTGAGCAGGAAGTCGCCGCGGCGCATGGCGACCGGGTCGCCGTTGACCACGGTCCACACGCCTTCGCCTTCGACGACGAAGCGGAAGGCGTTCTGCGAATGACGATGCTCCGGCGCGGTTTCCTTCGGGCCCAGGTACTGGATCGCCGCCCACAGCGTCGGGGTGACGTACGGGACGCCGCCGAGACCGGGGTTGGCCAGCGCGATCGCACGACGCTCACCACCGCGCCCGACCGGCACGAGGTCGCCGGCGCGCTGCGCCAGCGGGTAGAGCGTCGACCACTTCCAGACGAAGGGCACGGCCTTGGAGGTCGGGACCATCGGCATCAGATCGCCGAGCTGGGTCCACAACGGATTCAGGTGTTCCGTCTCGAAGTCGTCGTACAGCTTCAGAAGCTCGGGATCGACAGGCTCGGTGGCAGTCATGAATTCTCCTCTCGGCAACGGTGCATCTCGTTGTCCGGCGTTGTTCCCAACCTAGGTGGGTCGAATCACGACAAGCCAACTATTTCTGCTGTGCAGAATACTGGGCGTCCGTTCCCTCGATATCGGCGATGTCGACCTCGATTCCCCGGACCGCCGCCTGCATCTGAGCGACGAGCTTTCCGCGCAGATGCTGCCGGTACCGGGTGATCGGCACCGCGGCCGTGACGGCCCCGATGGCCGTGCCGCGCGCGTTGCGGATTGCCACTCCGAACGCCGCGACGCCGGCCTCCGTCTGCTCGACGTTGACCGCGAACCCGACGTGGCGCGCGGCCTCGAGTTCGTGCACGAACTCCTCGAACTCGCCGATGGCCATCCGGCGGTCGGTCTCGTACGCGGGCGTCGGCCCCTGGCTGATACTGGGCTCGTCCGCGGGACGCAGATACAGCTGCTCGAGGACCGAACGCGGGAGTTCCGCCAGGAGGATGCGCCCGCCGGCGGTCAGCTCCGCAGGTAGAACCTGACCTCGGCGATCGCCCACACGCAGGATCGATTCGGTCTCGGCGGTCCACAGGAACCGGGCCTGGGATCCCACGCGGATCACGAGGTTGATCGTCTCACCGGTGAGTGCCGCGAGTGCCTCCATGTGGGGCCGGCACATGTCGGTGAAGTCGCGCGTCCATCCCTGCCGGGCGGGACCGACCCCCAGTGCCGGCCCCGGGTGGTACATCCGTTTCTCGTCCTGCACGGCGAACCCCCGGTACACGAGCATCGCGAGCAGACGGTGCGCGGTCGACGGGGCCGTACCGAGTTCCTGGGCCGCGTCCTTCAGCCGGAGCGCCCCGGCGTCGCGGAGCAACTGGAGCAGGCGTAAGGCGTTGTCGACCGACTCGAGCATGTACGTCGGCTTCCGGATCGTGTCCATCGGCTTGTTCTGCATAGCAGAACTTTATTGCACGGAAGGGTGGCGCGCACCCACCGTTGAGGAATGCTTTCCCCCAACGAGGCTTCACCGGCGCGGGCCACCGGCAACATCACCCTGCCCCGCGCCCACGTGATCGCGGTGATCGTCTGCTGGCTCTTCGTCGTCTTCGACGGATACGACCTCATCGTCTACGGCAACGTGATCTCGAGCCTGCAGGCCGAATGGGGCATAAGCGCTTCGACCGCCGGCACCCTCGGAAGCCTCGCGTTCGTCGGCATGATGATCGGCGCGGTCCTCGCCGGGCGACTGTCGGATGCGATCGGACGAAAGCAGGCCGTCATCGGCTGCGTGGTCGTCCTGTCGGTCTTCACCACGCTCTGCGCGATGGCACCGGGACCGATCGTCTTCGGCCTGCTGCGGCTGATCGCCGGTATCGGCCTGGGCGGTCTCGTGCCCACGTCGAACGCACTGGCCGCCGAACTCGTACCGGACAAGTGGCGCGCCGCCGTCGCCACCATGATGATGTCGGGCGTCCCGATCGGCGGTTCGATCGCGGCCCTGATCGGTATCCCGGTGATCCCCCATTGGGGCTGGCGCCCGATGTTCGCGTTCGCCCTGGTTCCCCTGGTGATCCTCGTTCCGCTCGCGGTGAAGGTGCTGCCGAATCATTCGCTGCTCGAGGCCCATCCCGACAGTTCCGAGGGCGGGTTCAAGGCACTCCTCGGCGCGCGGTTCCGCACGATCAGCATCATGTTCGCGGCCGTCACCGTCGTGACGCTGCTGGCGTGGTACGGCCTCGGCACGTGGCTGCCCAAGCTCATGCAGGGTGAAGGCACCGATCTCGGCAACGCGCTCACGTTCTCGCTGGCCCTGAACCTCGGGGCGGTCGCGGGCTCGTTCATCACCGCCTGGGGCGGGGTGCGCTTCGGATCCGTGCCGACCAGCATCGTCGCGGCGCTCGTCGCCGGTGCCGCCCTGCTGACGTTGCTGCTCGACCCGCCGGTCGCCGTGGTCTACCTGATCTTCGTTCTCGCCGGTGTCGGTACGCACGGCACGCAGGCGCTGATCATCGCGGCGGTCGCCTCCTACTACCCGGACCATCTCCGTGGCACCGCGCTCGGCTGGGCACTCGGCGTCGGACGCATCGGCGCCGTCGCGGCCCCGCAGCTGGGTGGCTGGCTGCTCGCCGCCGGACTCGGCGCCGACTCGAACTTCGTCCTCTTCGGCATCAGCGCACTGATCTCGTCGCTGCTGTTGACCGTGATCTGGAAGAAGTTCCCCGCCAGCGATCGGACGTTGCGCGGTCCGATCCTGACCCACTGATCACCGATCGCCCTGCGATCCCGGACTCCCCATCCCCGCTTTCACGACCGAAGGAGCGTCATGTCCGATCTGAAGGACGCACGAGTTCTCATTGCCGGTGGCGGCATCGGCGGTGTCGCCAACGCCCTGGCCCTTGCCCAGAAGGGTGCTCAGGTCACCCTGTTCGAGCGTGCTCCCGAGTTCGGCGAGGTGGGCGCCGGCCTTCAGATCGGCCCGCACGGCTCCCGCATCCTGCAGTCGCTCGGGGTGTACGACGAGGTCATCGCCAAGGGCGTGCTCCCCAAGAACCTCGTGTTCCGGGACGCCGTCACCGCGGAGATCCTCACCAAGGTCGACCTCGGCCGCGACTACCAGCAGCACTACGGCGGCGTGTACTTCGTGGTGCACCGCTCCGATCTGCACTCGGTCCTCGTCGACGCAGCCCGCAAGGCCGGTGCCGACCTGCGCGTCGACTCGGCGGTGCAGGACGTCGTCACCGAGGGCGACACCGTGCGCGTCATCCTCGAGAACGGCGAGGAACACGTCGGCGACGTCGCGCTCGGCATGGACGGTCTGCACTCGCGGCTGCGTCCGAAGCTCTCCGACGACAAGCCGGTCGGCTCCGGGTACGTCGCCTTCCGCGGCACCTTCCCGATGCACGAGGTGCCGCTCGACGAGGAGATCGAGGACGTCGTGGGCTACATCGGCCCGCGCTGCCACTTCATCCAGTACCCGCTGCGTCAGGGCGAGATGCTCAACCAGGTCGCGGTGTTCCAGTCGCCCGCGTTCCTGCGCGGCGAGGAGATGTGGGGCAGCCCCGAGGAACTCGCCCACGCCTACGACCACTGCCACGAGAGCGTGCAGACCGCACTGAAGTACCTGTGGACCGACCGCTGGTGGCCGATGTTCGACCGCAACCCCATCGACAACTGGGTCGACGGCCGCATGATCCTGCTCGGCGACGCCGCGCACCCGCCGCTGCAGTACCTCGCCTCCGGCGCCGTCATGGCGCTCGAGGACGCCAAGTGCCTCGCCGACTACGCGGCCGAGGATCTGCAGGGCGACACGAAGAACTGGCCGAAGATCCTCCGGGACGTCAACGCCGAACGCGCACCGCGCTGCAACCGCATCCTGACGACCGGCCGCATGTGGGGCGACCTGTGGCACCTCGACGGAGCCGGCCGCGAAGCCCGCAACGAGCTGTTCCGCACGCGCGACACGTCCAGCTACAAGTACACCGACTGGCTGTGGGGCTACAGCTCGGACCGCAACCGCTGATCCTGTCGTCGAGCGTCGCGGCGCGTCACTCCCCGCCCATGAGTGACGCGAGGCGGCGCTCGGCGCTCGCCAGCGCTTCCCGGGCGGTGGCCAGGTCTTCGCGCAGAGCCGCGAGCTGCCGGTGCATCCCGAGCGTCATGTCCCCCGGTTCCGGGATCGCCAGGACATAGGACCCGCTTCCGCGGCGCGTCTCGATCAGTCCTTCCATCCGCAGCACGTCCTGCGCGTCCTTCACGACGGACGGCGAGACCCCGTAGTGGGCGGCGAGTTCGTGCACGCCGGGAAGCTGGTCCCCGACGGCCCATTCCTTCCACGCCAGCCGGTGCTTCAGGTCGGTGGCAACGTTCTCGTACTTGTAACCCATGCCCGACCGTAACACTTTTCCGTACAACTGACATTCTCTTTTCGGGGCGGGCACCTACCATTGCGCGCATGAGTGCGCTACGGGCCGCGGTCGTCGGCGGCGGAATCATCGGTGCCGCAACGGCACGCCGGCTCACCGAGTGCGGTGCCACCGTGACCGTGTTCGAGAAGGAACGCGACCTCGCCGCGCACCAGACCGGGCACAACAGCGGCGTGGTCCACGCCGGGCTGTACTACACGCCGGGCAGCCTCAAGGCACGACTGTGCCGCCGCGGCGTGGAGTTGCTGCGCGACTACACGGCCGAGCGGAATCTGCCCTACGAGGAGTGCGGCAAACTCGTCGTCGCACTCCACGACTCCGAACTCGGCCGCCTCGACGCGATCACCGCCCGGGCCACCGAGAACGGGGTGCCCGGCATCCGGAGGATCGGGCCGAACGAGATCGAGGCGATCGAACCGCGCGCCCGCGGCATCGCCGCGCTGCACTCCCCTCACACCGCGATCGTCGACTACGTCGCGATCACCACCGCTCTCGCGGGTGACGTCACCGCGGCGGGCGGCACCATCCGCACGGGCACCGAGGTCACCGAACTGATTACGCGCGGCGACGAGGTCCTCGTCGGAACCCGATCCGGCACCGACGCCTTCGATCTCGTGATCACCTGCGCAGGGCTGCAATCGGACCGGCTCGCCCGCGCCGCCGGTGATGCAGCGACCCCACGGATCGTGCCGTTCTTCGGCGACTACTACCTGCTGCGACCCGAACTCTCGACGACCGTGCGCGGGCTGATCTACCCCGTGCCGGACCCGCGCTATCCGTTCCTCGGCGTGCACCTGACCAAACGCATCGACGGTTCGATCATGCTGGGCCCCAACGCATTCCTCTCCCCCGGACGGGAGGCCTACGCCCGGCGATCCGGGTCCGCGCGGGACCTGTGGGAGGCACTCGCCTTCCCCGGCTTCGCACGATTCGCCGTCCGCAACGTCCCCGCCGCGCTACGCGAACTGCGGACCGCGGTGAGCACCCGCGAATTCGTCGTCGAGGCAGCGAAATACGTTCCCGGCCTCACCGTCGCCGACGTGGTGCGCGGACCACGAGGAATCCGCGCCCAGGCCATGAACGCCGACGGCAGCCTCGAGGACGACTTCGTGGTCACCGGGCACGGACGGCTCGTTCACCTGCGCAACGCGCCCTCCCCCGGCGCGACGTCGTCGATGGCGATCGCCGAGTATCTCGTCGACGCCGCGCTGGAGCGGGTCGGTCGCTGATCGGACGCTCGACGCTCAGGCGATCGATTCGAGCCACCGCGTCATGACCGCGTGTGCCTGCGCGGACGACTGCGCATGCACCGACCGGAGTTCGGCGAGCACCGACTCGGCGGCGCCGGCGCCGAGGGTCTCCTCGAGTGCGCGACGGTATTCGTCGATCGCGAGCCACTCCGCGGCGACATCGGGACCGGCCTCGAGGTGGAACTGCACGCCGTAACTGCGGCCGTGCCGGAACAACTGGTTCGGATACGCCGGCGACGACGCGAGCAGCGTCGCCCCGCGCGGCAGATCGAACGTGTCGCCGTGCCACTGCAGGGTCGGGAAACTCGCCGGCAGTTCCCCCCACACCGGGTCCGCAGCGGACGCCGCGGTCAGTTCCACGTCGCACACCCCGACCTCGGGCGCCGGACCGGAGTACACCTTCGCGTCCAGCGCAGCGGCCAGCAACTGCGCCCCCAGACACACACCCCACACCGGAACATCGGACGCGAGAGCCGAACGCAGGTAAGCGATCTCGTCGTCGATCCACGGAACGACCGCACCGTCGTTCGCGCCCATCGGGCCACCCATGACCACGATGCCCCGGTAGTCGACCGTCTCGGGCAACGGCTCTTGCCACAACCGGACCGTGTGCACCGGACCGAACTCCTCCAGTGCCGGCAGGTAGTCCGCCAGACCCTCGCATTCCACGTGCCGCAGTTCCAGGAAGCCAGTTGTCATCGGCACATCATGACAGCCGTATGTTACGGGCGCTAGACCGGTTCAGAGCCGGGGAGCGGCGGGCCGGCGACGAGACAGTGCGGCGACCGCCTTGCGTCTCAGCACATAGCGGCGCAACGCCCGCCGGTCGGCCGCGGTGACCTCGATCCCCCACATCTCCTGCGCGATCGGATGCATCAACGCGCGCACCGCACGGGTGGGCACCCGGCGCTGCACCCAGTCCTGCGGACGCATCACCTGATCCCGGTAGAAGTCGCCGCGCGGGGTCCGCTGCAGCACCGTGCGGCAGGTGTCGTCGAACCAGTCGGTGAACTCGGCCCACGTGTCCGGCAACCCCCGGTCGCTGATCCCGTACCGCCGGAACCACGCGCCGCAGTCGCGGTACAGATCCTCCCGCTCGCCGACTGTCAGCGGTCGCACGAACGTCTCGATCATCGTGACGAGCGTGTCCACGTAGGTGGCGTGCTGGAACTGGAACAGGTCCGGGTTCAGACTGTGGTAACGGCGGGCGAGATCGTCGACGCCCTTGATGCGTTCGTGCCCGCGCCGGATGATCGACGACAGGTCCGTGTCGTCGTACGCCATCCGGATCAGCAGCGGAACGGTGTGCCGTTTGTGCAGCCACAGCCGGCGCGGGGTACGCGAATGTTCCATTCCCGCAGCGATCGCCGGATGCAGCATCTGCAGCCCCACCGCGCGCGGCAACGCGAGCAGGAACCGCCGATCGCCGAGATACCGGAGCAGCAGCCCGTCCGGGTCGATGTCGGTCGAGTGCGCAACCACCGTGAGCTCGGACTCCCGACCTCAGATGATGTTCTTGCCGGACTGGATGCGACGGCGGAGGTCCACCATCAGCGCCAGGCTGCCGCCGTGCCGGATGAACTTCGGGATGAACCGGTTGACGAACGAGACGAAGACGAACAGGTGCTCGAAACGGCGGCGGTCGTCCTCGCTCCAGCTGTACCCGAGCTGTTCACGGAAGTACGGCGGCAGGGTCCCGATCGTGAGGAACTTCAGCAGATTCCCGAAAATGAGCCGCATCGGCAAGTTGATCATCTTCAACCCGACGAGATCGTTCAGGAACTGCTTGGTGGTCTCGTCGAACACGACCCGTTCGCAGCCGCGGTTCCAGTACCGCTCGAAGTCGGCACGCGTAGCGGGCCAGATGTCCTCGGTGACCTGCAGGGTCGTACCCAGTTTCGAGGCGGTCGCGTAGAAGTCCTCGATCTGCTCCTCGTCGAGGGTACCGTGCAGCAGCTGGTAGCTGTCCTCGATGCCGACGTAGAGGCACGCGGCGACCCACATCTGCAGCTCACGGTTGAACGCGTTGTACTTGACCGGGCTGTTCTCGTCCGAACGCACCTGCCGGTGCGCACCGTTGACCGCCTCGCGGAACGCCAGGCGTTCCTCGTCGGTGCCCAGGATCGCGACCGCGAGGTATTGCGTCGTGGTGCGGGCCCGCTTCCACGGATGGTGGACGAGCGAGCCGGACGTCACTTTGCTCTCCATGACGCCGTATGCGACCTCGGGCCAGCCGAGCTGCATGATGACGTTCGCGGCGGCGCCGGCGAACGACCAGAAGTCGATGGCGTCGGACAGGGCATGCTTCTTGCGGCTCCACCGGTTCGGGCCGCTGGTGATCTTGATTCGCGTGCGCGCGGAGGTCAGTACGGGTTCGGTATCCACGGCGTCGTCGAGGTAATGCGCGGGCATCGGGTCCTCCTCAGATTCTGTTCGGACGGGTGCGCCGGACCGGCGCGGGATGTGCGTTTACCACCTGTCAGTTCCCTCCACTGCCGATGCCCTGGAGGAGCATCCGCCAGAAGGCCGCGAGTTCTTCGCCTGCCGGGATGAGGATCGGATCGGCGACGGCCGGCGGTCCGATGAGCGTGCCGGGCGTCGTCCGGTTCGCCACACCGAGATCGTTCGGCCGCGGCGCGTTCTGGGCGCCGCGCTGGCCGTGGTCCTCGCCGGGCGGGCAGTAGTGCGTGAGGTCGACCGTGACCGACGACTCGTCACCGAGCGCACGGCGCGGCGTGTCGTACACGCACACCGGACCCTGGGTGGCGATGAGCGCAAAGTCCGCGCGGTCGCCGTGCACGATGGATTCGAGCGCGGCCAGGCCACGAGGAAGGGCGACCAGGCCGGTCTGCAGCGCGGCCGAACGATCCGAGATGATCGGTGCGACGTCGACGAGGTTGGCGAGCACCGCCGCGAACGACTCCTCGTTGGCGGCAAGCACACCGTCGGCGCGGCGCATGGCGTCCGGGGTCGTCGTCATCATCTCGTTGATCCGGTCCTCGTTGGCGTACAACGTGTCCGCGATCGTGCGCGCCGCGGCCATCCCGTCGACGAATTCCTCCGAGTTGTTCGCCATCGTCGACATCAAACCTGCTGTGCGGCTGAGCAGTTGGGTCAGATCGGTCGCGTGGGTTTCGAGGCGGCCGGACAGATCGTCGGCGTCGGTGATGAGCCGCGCCAGATCGGGACCCAGACCCTGGAACGCGGCGCCGAGTTCGGCACCGACGGTGGCGATGGTGCCGGGTTCGACCGTGTCGAGGAGCGCCGCCGTGCTCGCCAGCGTTTCGGCGATCTGAACCGGCTGCTCCTCGGCCGGCATCTCGATCGAATCACCGTCCGCGAGGTACGGACCGTGATCGACGCGCGGGAAGATGTCGACGTTGAGCATGCCGGCGAGCGTTCCCTGCGTGATCTTCGCGATCGAGTCGGTCGGGATCTCGGTGCCACCTTCGAGCTCGAACTCGAGCCGGGCGCCACCGCTCTGCGGGTCGACCGACACTGCCGACACGACACCGACCTGGACACCGCGATAGGTGACGACGGTGCCTTCCGAGACCCCGAGCGCGTCGTCGACGTGGGCGGACAGCCGCATCTCGTCGCCGAGTCCCCGCGGGCCGACGATGTAGTAGATGCCGTAGGGCACCACGATCAGGGCGGTCAGCACGAACAGAACAAGCTGGACGAGGACGATTCTCTTCATCGGGTGCCTCCTCCGAGCATCTCCTGCAGCGACGTGGGTGACGGTTCCGGCGGTGTCCCGGTGAAGTAGCCGCCGGCCAGGATCGTGTCGATGCTCTCCGGTATCTCGAGCGCACCGTCGAACACCAGGTAGTCACCGCGCACGGACTTTCCGAACGCGTCCATGAACGCGTTCATGGCGGCGAGGGTGCCGCCCATGCGGTCGTTGAACGCCTGCAGGGTGGACGCGACCGTCCCGGCGTCGGCCAGGAACCCTGCCGGGCCCTGCGGCACGGCACCGGTCAGCGCCTGCACGTTGAGGGCGAGGCGGGTCGTCGAGTCGAGCAGCGCGGAGATGGAATCACGTTGTGTGACGAGCACTTCGACCGCTTCGGCGGTGTTCGCGAGATATGCGTCCATCGTCTGCTCTTCGTCCGCCATGCGGCGGGTGACGTCGGCGGCCAGCGTCATCGCCTCATCGAACGCGGTCTGCTGGTCGATCGCCCGCGTCATCAGGTCGGTCGCGGTGTCGGCGAGTGCCTGCACCCGGTCGGACCGTCCGGTGAACGCGACGTTCAGTTCGTCGACGACGGTCGCGAGCTGATCCATCCCACTGCCGCTGACGACGTTGCCCAGGGAGGCGAGCATCGTCTCGACACGCGGCCCGAGATCGGTGTTGTCCACGTCGATGACGTCTCCGTCGGACAACCGGTCCGGCGCCGCGTCGACAGGGTTGATCAGCCGCAGGTACGGACTGCCGAGCGCGGACGGAATCTCCACCGAGACAAGCACATTGCTCGGGACCTCGAGTTCGCGCTGCAGCGACACCTGCAGGCCGGCACCGCTGGTCGTGGTGTTCAGGGACGCGACGCGGCCGACGATCTGCTGCCCGTACCGGACGTCGGCACCGAGGACGATGCCGTCGGCGCTCGCCAGATGCACATCGACGTCGAACGCACCGGCACCCGCGGACCGGCCGACCGGAAGGTCCTGGATGCCGTAACCGCAGCCCGACACGGCGACCGTGCCGGCGACCGCGACCGCCAGCGCGGCGAGACGGACCGCTCGCCGGGACGGAACGGTGGATGTCGGGGTCACGGGTTCCCTCCGGTGATGGCGGTGACGATTCCCAGCGGGTCGGATGCGCTGATCGGGAACGTGATGGGGTTGGTCAATCCGGCGCCGGTGCACAGGGGCAGCGGATGCTCGGCGCACAGCGGGCCGGCGACCGCGAACTGGGTCAGGTTCGTCGACACGTTCAGCCGGATGCGGCTGCGTCCGTCGGGGCCGACCGTCTTCTCGAGGTTCTGCATCATGAGCGGCACGAGATCCATGAACTCCGCGAGTCCGGCCTGGTTGCCGGTCAGGGCGTCGCCGAGTCCCTCCAGGTTCGCCGAGATCGCACCGAAGCTCTCCTGGTGCTGGGTGACGAAGCTGTCGAGTTCGGCGAAGACCGTCTGCAGTTCCTCGAGCGGCACGGTGATGTCGAGGTCCGCGTCCTGCCACACCGTCGACAGCGTGGACATGTCGTCGACCATGCTGTCCAGGGACACCTGCCGCGCATCCATCGCCTCGATGAGCGTCGACAGGTTCTCGACGAGCACCGAGAAGTCCTCGGAGGTTCCCCCGATGACACCGGAGGCGGAGCTGAGGTCGCGGACGGCGTTGTTGAACGCCTCGCCCTGGCCGCCCCACGTCTGCGCGCCGCTCGCGAGCACCGAGCCGACGTCGCCGCCCTCCGGTCCCATGAAGTCGACGAGGGTCGAGAGACTGCCGAGCATGCCGTCGATGTCGATCGGCGAATGCGTGCGTTCGACCGGGATCGTGGACTGGTCGGGCAGTTGGGGGCCGTCGGTGTAGGCGGGGCCCAGTTCGATGTAGCGCTCGCTGATGATCGCCGGGCTCATCACGTAGGCGTTCACGTCGGCGGGAAGCTTCACCGATTCGGGCACGGTCATCGTCACCCGCACCGAGGTGCCCTGCGGTTCGATGTCGGTGACGGTGCCGACACCGACGCCGAGGACGGCGACCTTGCTGCCGGTGTAGATTCCGTTGACGTACTCGAAGTCGGCGTGCACCGTGGTGACCCGATCGGTGCGCCCGAAGATGTACCAGATCGGCGCGACGATCAGCAGCAGCGTGACCACGAGGAGCGAAACGATCTTCTTGCGGTTCGACGAGCGGGCCGGAGTGGGCTGTTCGCTCCCCGGCATGTCCTGAATCACCGACATTCCTGCATCACTCCCATCGCGCACAGAAGGTTGTCGGGCAGAACCGCAGCGGGTGTGGTGACGTCGGCCCAGGTGCCGTTGCCGGTGGCGTCGGTGACCGTGCGCAGCGCCGGCGGCAGCTGCGTCATGAGCGCGGCGATGTTGTCCGAGTTGCGCTGCAACGTGCCGGTGACGGCGACCAGGTTGGCCACGAGCCGGTCGGCCTCCTCACGGTTCTCGGTGAACGTCTGCGACAGGGTCGAGATGACGGCGCGGAGATTGTTCGCGAGCCCGGTCAGCGCTTCCTTACGGACCGACATGGTCTGTACCAGAGTGCGTGCGTCCGCGGCGGTTTCGACGAGGGAGTCCTGCTGGTCGACCGCCATCACCGACAGCCGGCGCGACATCTCGAGCAGCTGGTCGAACTGTTCGCTGTGACGTCCGAACGCGGTGGAGGCCGCGCTGATCCCGGTGAGGGTGCGTTCGACCTGGCCGCTGTCGGACGGCATCACCTGCGACAGCGTGGTCATCATCTGTTCCATCGCCTCGAGATCGAGTTCCCGGGAGACCCGCTCGGCACCGGCACCGACCTCGTCGAGCGAGTACGGAACGGTCGTGCGCTCGAGCGGGATGGTGTCGCCGCCGTCGTCGACACCGCCGGGGCGGACGTCGAGATAACGCTTGCCGAGGACGGTTTCGAGGCGGACCGACGCGGTGGAGGTGTTGCCGACCGTGCGGTTGTCCTCGAGGCGGAACTCGACGTCGACGTGGTCGCCTGCGAGCTCGATGTTCTCGACCCGGCCGGCCGGGACACCCGCGACGTACACGGGATCGCCCGTCGCGAGACCGGCGGCGTTCGCGAATTCCGCTGTGTACGGCTCGGTTCGGGCGTGGTACCAGAATCGAGGGATGCCGATCGCGGCGCCGAGACCGACGACGAGGACGACGATGCCGATCGTGCCGAGCACCAGCGGCATGTGCGTGGTGTTCTGGCGGCGGCCGAACCCGAACAGGAATTCGAGTGCGCCGACGAACACGTCGATGAGTTTGACCAGGAACATCATGGCAGCGTTCCCTCCCCCGCCGCAGCTGCCGCGGAGTTCTCCAGCACGTCCACGAGATCGTCGATGTAGGTGATCCCGATCGCGACGAGGGCGACACCCGCGCCGAGGCCGACGAGGACGAACATCCAGGCGAAGCTCTGCAGGATCCGCCCGTTGTGCCCGCCGAGCGATCGGACGCCGCGGACGATGAGGTCGATGAGTCGTGTCAGTAGGATCATCGGCACACCGGCGAGTGGGTAGGACCGAAGATGTTCACTTCTGCGTCGCCTGCTTTCAGGGTGAAGTTGCACAGGTAGAGGCTGACGAAACTGCCGTACTGACCGGTGCGGTTGATCTGGTGTGCGAAGTTCGGGAGATTCGCCACCATGCGTTCGAACTCCGGGGTGTTCGCGATCCAGGTGTCGGTGACGGAGGCCAGGCTCGCGAGCGAGCGCGCGAACGCGCCGTCGGACTGTGCCATGATGTCGGCGAGCTCGTCGACCGTCGCGGTTCCGGAGTCGAGGAACCCGGCGATGCGCGTGCCGTCACCGACGACGGAATCACCCAGTACGGCAAGCCCGTTCACGAGCGAGGTGAGTTCGTCGCTGCGGTTGTCGAGCGTGCCGAGCAGCCGCGTCATGTTGTCGACGACCTCCCCGAGGATGCCCTCGCGGTCGCCGAGGCTGCCGGTCAGGGTCGCGACCCGGTCCAGGAACTGTGCGACGGCGTCGCTGCGCCCGTTGAACGTGTCGGTGATGTTGCGCGCGAGGACGTTCACCTCCTCGGGCGGCAGCGACTCGAACAGCGGCCGGAACCCGTTCATCAGCGCCGTCAGATCGACCGGCGGGGTCGTCTGCGAAATCGGGACCACCGATCCGGGTTCGAGCACCTCGGACGAGCCGGGCGCGTCGACGTGCGGTTCGGGCATCGTGATGGCCACGTACCGGGCGCCGAGCATGTCGCCGTAGCGCACCGCGGCCTGAACGTCGCGGGTGAGCACCTGATCGCCCTCGATCTCGACGGTCACCCGCGCGAGCGCAGCACCACCGTCGGCGTCGGCGACGTCGACCGCGTCGACCCGGCCGACCCGAACACCGGACAACGTGACGGGGTTGCCGACGTTGAGACCTTCGACGTCGGTGAATTCGAGGACGTAGTGGTCGGTGGAACCGCGGACCGGGACCGCGAGGGTGTTGAACACCAGGGATCCGCAGATCGCACCGACGGCGCAGTAACCGACGAGCGACACCATCTGGGAACGCTTCAGTTTCACGGGATCTGCACCTCGCTTCCACGGACGAGCGGGCCGAGGATGAACGTGAGCGCCGGGTTCAGCGCTGCGCCGGCCTCGTCGAGCGAGGCGGGGACGGTCGCCTCGGCCACACCGAGTGCGTCCTCGAGCAGACTCAGCGGTTCGGCTTCCTCGGGGCCGCCGACGATTCGCTTCGGCGCGTCGTAGGTGCCGTTGCCGGGACTGTTGCATTCGAGGCCGGTGAGCGGACCGTATACCGGGCAGTCCGCCGACGTGTACGGCATCGGATCGGCGAAGGACGGCACCGCGGTGATGTTGAACCGCCCGCTGGCGAAGACCCGTGCGCCGGCGTTGCCGAACAGTCCGGCGTTCTCGAGGGTTTCGTACAAGCCGCTCGGATTGGCGGCGGTCGTCGCGAGGATCGTCCCGATCGAGTCGGTGACGGTGATCATCGCGTCCCGGCGCTCACCGGCGAATCCGTCGACCGAGGCGGCGAGCAGCGTCGCCGCGCCGAAGGCATCGGCCAGCCGGTCACGGTTCTCGACGATCGCACCGGAGACCTCGGCCGCGGACGCGACCATGCCGACGATGTCCGGGGTGGCGTCCGACAGCGACCGCATCACCTCCACGAACTGCGGTGTGGTGTCGAGGAATTCGGCTGCGGCCGGGGCCATCTGATCGCTGACCGCGGCGAACCGGTCGATCGTGCGGCCGATGGTCTCGCCGTTGCCGTCGAGTGCGCTGCTCAGGGCGCTCAGAGCGACGGAGAGCTGGTCGGGGCGCATGTCGTCGAGCACGCCGGCCATTTTCGTGAACACGTCGTACATCGCAACGGCTTCCGGGCCGGAATCGACCGCGATCGTCTCGACCTGCCCGAGCGTGCCGACGCCGGACGCCGCGGTGGTCTCGATGCCGTCCGGGCTGCCGGCCGGATCGTCGACCGGGTCGACGAGTTCGACGTAGATGTCACCGAAGAACGTGCGGGGCACGACCCGGGCGAGCACCGACGACGGCACGAGTTCCGCAGCAGCGGAGTCGATCGCCAAGCGCACCTGGGATTCGGCCGAACCGGCCTCGACGGAAGCGATCCGCCCGATCTCTACGCCGTGGTACCGCACGGGTGCGCCCCCGTTGACGAGACCGACGGCCGCGGGCACCTCGACGAAGACGTCGTTCGTGTCCTCGAAGGTTCCCGTTCCGCGCAGCACCATGCCCACCGCGACGGCCAGCGCCGCACAGACGCTGACCGCTCCGACGAGGACGTACCTGGTCTTTTCACGTGATGTGGGTCGATCCACGTCACACCCCCATTCCGGGAACTTCGGGAACCAGACCCCACAGCGCGAACGTCAGCAACACGTCGAGGACACCGATCGACAGGATCGCGGTGCGCAGGGCACGGCCGGCCGCGGCACCCACACCCGCCGGACCACCCGACGCGTAGTACCCGTAGGCGCAGTGCACGAGGCTGACGACCATCGCGAAAACCATGGCCTTGATTCCGGAGTACAGCAGGTCCTGGGGTGTCAGGACCAGATGAAAGAAGTAGTCGTACGTGCCGGCTGATGCGCCGTTGAACACGACGACGACGAGGCGCGTCGACAGGTAGCTGGCGAGCAGGCCGATCATGTAGATCGGGATGACGCAGACCATCGCGGCGAGCGTGCGGGTGGCCGCGAGGAACGGTATCGACTTGATGGCCATCGAGTCGAGTGCGTCGATCTCGTCGGAGATCCGCATCGCACCGATCTGCGCGGTGAAGCCGACACCGACCTTCGCCGACAACGCGATCGCCACGACCACGGGCGCGAGCTCGCGGGTGTTCGCGACCGCCGACAGCATGCCCGACATCGTCGTCATGCCGACGAGTTCGAGGCCGCGCTGCGTTTCGACACCGAGCATCATGGCTGCGGCCAGCGACATCGCGAACACGATGCCGATCGTGCCGCCACCGGACAGCAAGGACTGGGTACCGAAGCTGACCTCGCTGATCTGTGCGATCACATGCTTGCGGAACTTGCTGAGCGCGTACGGAATGGACGCGATCGTGCGGAAGTAGAACGAAACGTGCATGCCGAGCGTGGCGAGATTGTCGCCGACGCGGTGAACCGCGCGGGTCGCGGTGTGGACAGGTTCTCGGGCGGTCAGGGTCAACGGAATTCACCCACCGCCGGAACGATGACCGTGTACAGCGCCGAGAGCGCGGTGTTGACGATGAACACGAGCGCGAACGCGATGACGACCGCTTCGTTGACCGCGTCGGCGACACCGCGCGGGCCGCCCTTGGTGTGCAGTCCCTTGAACGTCGCGACGAGCGCGGAGAGCAGACCGAACACGGCCGACTTGACCAGTGCCATAACGAAATCCGCGGGACGGCCGTATTCGGCGAAGGTCGCCATGAACGTACCGGCGGGAAGATGCTGGACGTAGATGTGGTAGAGCCAGCAGGCGCCGACACCACCGAGCGTGACGATCGAGCACAGCGCGAGCGAGACCACGACGGCACCGACGAGGCGGGGCGCGACGAGGCGCTCGAGGACGTCGAGACCCATGACCTCCATCGCGTCGATCTCCTCGCGGATCTTGCGCGAGCCGAGATCGGTGCAGATCGCCGAGCCCGCCACACCGGCGAGCATGAGCGCGCACACGAGGGCGGAGGCCTGGCCGACGATGATGAAGGCGACGACGGCGCCGGAGTAGCCACCGGCACCGATCCGGCCGGCGAGTTCGCCGACCGACACTGCGATGAACACGCCGACCGGAATCATCAGCAGCAGCGACGGTCCCGTGCACACGCGCCCGATGAAGAGCGTCTGGGTCACCGTCTCGTACAGCGACAGCCGGCGTCGCAGCACGGCGACGGCGAGAACGACCAGCGACTGCACGGCGAATCCGATGAGGAAACCCCCCTCGGTCGCGACGTCGCGAACCGGCCCACGAGGAGCCGGCAATTCATAGGTCATCTACTGCATCCCTTCGGTTTTCACACAGGGGTGGCTCCGTCGATCGGGTACGGAAGCAGACGTCGATTCAGGGTGAAGTGTGACACACCCACCGACGCTGGGCAAGATCTAAGTGAACCGCGATTCTCATCAGACGGAGCGGGTGTGCCCATGGAAGCCAAGACGTACCGCACCGCTCACAACCTGGGAATATCTGTTTTCCGTCAGCGCTTTTCGCCGAGCGGCGGACGTTGACTACGATGCACCGATCGGACGGTTAGGAGAACGCCGATACTGCCCGCCGCACCGCGCAGGCAGCCCGTCGCACAGGCGACTAGGTCATGCACACGTTCGAGAACGTCAGCACCGGCCAGCAGACGATGGAACCGAGGAACGAGATCACCAGGTCGACACCCTCCATGTCGGAGAGATGCGAGGTGTGGGTGAGCGTCCAGACGACACCGATCAGGCCGTAGGGAATGGCGACCAGGACGACGAGACCGATGAACTCGGCGACGGACATCTCGTAGGACAGGACTTTGCGTGCGACATCGAGCACCGATCGGACTCCTGAACGATGGGCGGACAGTAGGTCGGGACGCCGGGTGTCCCCTGCAGCGCATCCATGCCCTACCCCCTCGGATGTGCATCCGTTGCAGATCCGGATGCGACGGACGCGGAGGAGGCTATCACCACCCAGCCGCAGAACTTCCACTTTTGTGAACAATCATTCCGCAGGAGTTGTTCGTTGGTCGGGCATCCCTCTTCGCGAGTAATTCCTGCTCACAGCAGTGCAGGCCGAAAGACCCTGTAACAGGAACGGGGCGAGGCCGAATATATGTGGACAGCGATTCGCAATCGTGGAATTGGCATATGCTCTCACGGAGCGACACACCCCAGCGAGCGTCATCCGGGCAACACCGACAGGGCAAACCGAGCGAACAGAGGCAGGTGCGCGTGGTCAGCAAGACTTCCTCCCCCCGGGTCGAGCGCCGGTCGCGGCCGAAGGACCGTCGCGACCGGATTGCGACCGCTGCCGCGATCGCCTTCGCCGAGCGCGGCTACCACGGGGTGAGCGTCGAGGACATCGCCGCCGAAGTGGGAATCACCAAATCCGCTCTCTATCGCCACTTTCCGGGAAAGTACGCGCTCTTCCTCAACTCGGCCCTGATCCTCCTCGACGCACTCGAAGCCGCACTCGAGCAATCGTCGGATCCGCTCCCGGGCAGCGCCTACGATCAGCTCCGCGCACATCTGTCCGCGATCATCGGCACCACGATCACGCATCGCCGCACCGCGGGCATCTACCGGTGGAAACGCCGGTACCTGCAGAAGGAGGACCGGCTGCCCATCCGCACGCGATCGTGGGAGGTGAACCGCGTCATCCGCGAATGCGTCATGCGGATCCGGCCGGAGCTGTCCGACCGGGACGCCTTCGTCACCGTCGCCGCGATGCTCAGTGTGATCGGGAGCATCACTGCGCACAGCCTCGTGCTCTCCCCGCGACGCACCGAGCAACTCCTGCTCGGCGCATGCACCGCGATCGCCGAATGCGACGCCGGCTCGTCCGGCACGAGCGTGACCGTTCCCGCGGCCGTCCCCGAGCCGGCCGCGGTGAGCAACATACGTGAGGATCTGCTGCGGGCCTCGGTCCATCTCTTCCACGATCGGGGGTACGCCGAGATCGGGGTCGAGGAGATCGCCGCCGCGGTCGGCCTGCCGGCGTCCGGGGTCTACCGCTACTACCCGTCGAAGGCCGACATTCTCGCGGCCGCGTTCTACCGGGCCATCGACGGGCTCGAAGCGGCGGTCGCCGAGAAGCTTCGCACCGCCTCCGATCCGGTCGACGCGGTGCGGGCACTGACCGCGGTGTACGTGGAACTGTCGTTCTCGCAACGAGAGCTGATGTCCGTGTACTTTGCGGAGCTGGTCCACGTCGCACCCGGCCCCCGCGCGGACCTGCGGCTGCGGCAACGCTCGAACATCGAGCAGTGGGCGGCCCTCCTCCGCGAAGTCCGCCCGGGTCTGTCCGTCGTCGAATCACGGTTCCTGATGTACGGGGCGCTCAACCTGGTGTCCGATCTCGGCGTGTTCCTCGGGCCCGCCGCCGCACAGCAGGAAGCACCGCGCATCCACAATCTGATGATGATCACCCTGCTCGGTTCGAACGTCCCGGAGGAATAGGCATGGCACGCATCGCAATCGTCGGCGGACACGGGAAGGTGGCCCTGCACCTCGAACGGCTCCTGGCCGAGGCGGGGCACGAGACCACTGCTCTCATCCGCAATCCCGACCACGCCGACGATGTACGCGCAGCCGGCGGCAACCCGCTGGTCGCCGACGTGGAGCACCTCGACGTCACGGCGCTCGCCGATCTGCTGCGCGGTCACGATGCGGTGGTGTGGTCTGCGGGCGCGGGCGGCGGCAACCCGGCGCGCACCTACGCGGTGGACCGCGATGCCGCGATCGCCTCGATGACCGCGGCGCAGCAGGCGGGTGTGCGGCGCTACGTGATGGTGTCCTATTTCGGGGCCGGACCGGACCACGGCGTCGCCGAGGACAACAGCTTCTTCCCGTACGCGGAGGCGAAGGCGGCCGCCGACGCCCATCTGCGTGGCACCGACCTGGACTGGACCATCCTGGGTCCGGGGTCGCTGACGTCCGATCCGCCGACCGGGCTGATCGACACGGGTTCGGCCGCGGCCGGGGGCACGGTGAGCCGGGCCGACGTCGCAGCGGTCGCCGCCGCGGTGCTCGACCGTCCCGCGACGGTGCACCGCACCATCGAGTTCAACAACGGTCTGACACCGATCTCCGCGTTCCTCGACGCTCTCGGCACGAATTCGTGAACCCGCGATCGCGGTAGCGCCACCGGCGCTAGATTCCCCCGTAGTTCGCGACCGCACACACGGCGACGGGGGCACGGCCGATGGAGGCATCCGATGAGACCTGGGATTCGGGCATGGCCTGCATGCGGCTCGGGTCGGGTGCGCCGTTGGTGCTGTTACCGGGCCTGAGCTCTGATCATCGGGCGCCGGAGGGATTCGACCGCAAGGCGCAGCTCGGTGCGATGGCTCCGTACGCCGCACACCGGGAGGTGTGGTGGGTCAACCGGCCGACGGGCCTGGCCGCGGGCACCACGATCGCGGACCTGGCTCGTGCCTACGCCACCGCGCTACGTGCCAGGTTCGACGTGCCCGTCGACGTGATGGGCACCTCCACCGGTGGGAGCATCGCGCTCCAGCTCGCCGCGGACCACCCGGACGTGGTGCGCCGGCTCGTCCTGATCTCCTCGGCACATCGGCTCGGCCCCGGGCGTCGGGTCCAGCGGGATGCGGCCGCGGAGGTACGGGCGGGTCGTCCACGCCGCGCGATGGCCGGGCTCGCCGCCGCGACCGCCGCGCACGGCTGGTCGCGACGTCTGCTGTGGATCGCCGGCTGGCTGCTCGAACCCGCCATGCGCGGGCGCGGGCACGACGGACACAGTTACGACGACATGCTGATCGTCATCGATGCCGAGGACCGCTTCGACCTGTCGGACCGGCTCGCCGACATCCGGTGCCCGGTGCTGGTCGTCGGCGGCGACCGCGACGGCTTCTACAGCCCGGATCTCTTCGCGAAGACCGCGGACGGCGTCGCGAACGGACAGCTGGCGCTTTACCCCGGGGTCGGGCACGTGGGTGTCGTGCGCATCAGGCAGCTGCCCGGCGACGTGCTGGACTTTCTCGACCCCTGAGACGGTCCCGAAAGCACTGGAAATCCCTGGAAGCCGAATGCCGCACCGGCGCGGCCGGTGCGGCATTCGGGTGTGGTCGGTCAGGCCTGCGGGGTGAGCTCCGCGACCCGGACCGGGGAGGTGTCCGCCGCAGCAGCCACGGCCTCCTCGAACTCGCGGCGTCCGACCTGCGAACCGAGCACCAGGGCGAGCCGGGCGAGGAAGCCTTCGCGGTCGGACTCGTCGGCCTGGTCGATCGCGGCGGACAGGCCCAGCCACACGTTCTCGCGGCGCGCCTCGTCCTCGGTGACGGCCTCGGCGGGACGTGCCGGAACGGCCGGACCGTCGGGGGCGGTGCCGGAACGCAGGGCGGCGGCGACACCGGACAGCTCGGCCACCGGGACGCGGCAGAGCAGCAGTCCGTCGGGGCGGATCACGAACGCCTCACCGGCGGTCGCGCCGAGAGCCTCGATCAGATCCGGTGCGTCGAGCACCGTCGCCTCGGCCGGGGCGGTCTCGACCGCACCGCCGACGAGGACGGCCCGCACGCTCTCCGGGGACAGTGCCGCACCGAGCTCGGCCGCTGCGGCCACCAGGGCCGAGCTGCCGTCGGCGTCGAGGCCGACACCGAGCACCGCGAAACCGGTACCGCGAACCACGTTCAGCGACGAGTCCTCCGTGCCGGTCGCGGTGACGACGCGCACCTTCCGGTCGTCCACCGGGTCGCCCGGCAGCACACCGGTGACGCCCGCGGCGACGGGCCAGGTCAGCGGGGACAGCCGCGCGTGCGTCGCGCTGGACTGCCGCGGGTTGATGAGGTGCCCGAACTCGGGACGGTGCACCGCGAGGGCCAGCACGGCATCGCGGGTCGTGCGGTAGCCGTGACTGCCGGGCGACATGATGAGCGTGGACTTGCCGGCGTTCGCGACGTTCTGTTCCCAGGCGTGGTGCCGCTCGGCCGAGTACGCCCGGAGCAGTGCCGGCTCGGCGTTGCCGTGGATCACGGCGGCGAGCTGCCAGGCGAGGGTTTCGGCGTCCTCCATGCCGGAGTTGAGCCCGCGCACGCCGAAGATCGGCACGAGGTGCGCGGCGTCGCCGGCGAAGAGGATGCGGTCGTGGGTGAAGTCGCGCAGGGCCAGCGCACGGGCGTTGTAGAACCCGTGCCACTCGAGCGTCCACGGCAGGTCGTTCTGCAGCCAGTCCAGGTGCTTGGTGATCCGCGCCCGGATCGCGTCTTCCTGGGTCTCGATCTCGGCGTCCTCGGACGGGTCGAGCTGGTAGTCGATGCGCCAGATGTTCTTGGGCTGCTTGTGCATGATGATCGTCGAGCCGGGGTTGCTCGGCGGGTCGAACCAGACCATGCGCTCGGCGGGCAGCTCGGACTCCCAGTGGATGTCCGCGATGACGTAGCGGCCCTCGTAGTTGGTGCCCTCGAGACGCAACCCGGCGAGTTCACGCATGCGGCTGCGTCCACCGTCCGCGGCGACGACCCAGCGGGCGCGCAGGTGGCGCTTGCCGTCGGCGGTGTCGACCTCGAGGGTGACCTCGTCCTCGCCGCGCAGGATGCCGGCGATGCTCGCCGACCAGTACAGGGTGATCAGCGGGTTCTGCTCGATGGTGTCGACGACGATCTGCTCGTACTCCGACTGGGAGACGTTGATCATCGGCGGGCGCACGTCGAAATCGCGCAGCGGCATCTTGAACTGCAGGACCTGCTGGTCGCGGTAGAAGCTGCGGCCGCCGACCCACGGCAGCACGATCTTCTCGAGCTCCTCGCCGAAGCCGAGACGGGCCGCGGCCTCGAGGCTGTGGCGGGAGATGCAGATCGCGCGGCTGCCGAAGGAAACCTGATCGGCGGCCTCGATGACGGTGACCGGGATGCCGCGCTGGGCCAGGCCGAGTGCCGTGGCCATGCCGACGGGGCCGGCACCCACGACGACGACGGGCAGCGCGTCGTCGGTGGGTTCCATCGACGCGAACGAGGATGCGGGGTACTTGCGTGGCTGGTAGTAGGTCGACACGAGGTCAGATCCCTTCCTTCTCGAGACGGGCGGGACGTGCGGGCGTGGAGGGCACGCGGAGGACGAGAATGCTCACGAGGCTGATCAGCGCGATCAGCACGAAGTAGCCGGTGATCGACCACGAGGTGCCGGTCTTCGCGAACAGCGTGGTGGCGATCATCGGGGCCAGACCGCCGCCCAGGATCGCGCCGATCTGGTAGCCCAGGGACGCGCCGCTGTAGCGCACGGCCGGCGGGAACAGCTCGGAGAACAGCGCCGACTGGGGTCCGGCGCAGCAGCCGAGGGTGAAGCCGAGTCCGGCCATCGCCACGAACATGACCGGCAGGCTCGCGGTGTCCATGAGCGGGAAGAACAGGGCGGCGGCGATCACGAGTGCGGCGGAGCTGCGGATGTAGACGGTGCGGCGGCCGATGAGGTCGGAGCGCCAGGCGCTGAACGCCATGCCGGCCATCCAGACCGGGCACGAGGCGATGAGCAGGCTCAGCATCGTCGTCTGCGAGAAGCCGAGTTCCTTCTCGCCGTACTTGAGCACGTAGACCATGTAGGCGTAGGCGATGCCGTTGGTGGCGATGAACGTGCCGCCGGCCAGGAGCACGGTCTTCCAGTGCTTGGTGAGGACCTCGACGATCGGCAGTTTCGCGTGGGTCTCGACGGTCTCGTCCTTCGCCGTCTGGAACTCCGAACTCTCCTCGAGGCCGAGACGGATCCACATCGCGACACCGACCAGAACGGCCGAGAGCAGGAACGGAACACGCCAGCCCCACGAGTCGAACGTGGCGTCGTCCATGAACACCGACAGTGGCAGGAAGACCAGGTTGGCGAGCAGGACACCGGCGGGCACCCCGATCTGGGGTGCGGCGCCGTACAGGCCGCGCTTGCCCGCGGGGGCGTTCTCGGTGGCGACGAGCACCGCGCCACCCCACTCGCCACCGACGCCGAGTCCCTGGACGAAACGCAGGGCGACGAGCAGGATCGGGGCGGCGACACCGATGGCCGCGTAGTTCGGCAGCAGGCCGATCGCGACGGTCGCGCATCCCATCAGCAGCAGCGAGATCACCAGCATCGACTTGCGGCCGACCTTGTCGCCGAAGTGACCCATGACGACGCCGCCGATGGGGCGTGCGACGAATCCGACAGCAAGGGTCGCGAACGCCGCGAGCGTGCCGGCCAGGTCGGAGGACCCGGGGAAGAACTGGGGACCGAGGACGAGTGCCGCGGCGGTGCCGTAGATGAAGAAGTCGTACCACTCGATCGCGGTGCCGACGAAACTTCCGACAGCGGCCTTACGCGCGGTCGCGGCAGTGCCGGACGCGTCGCGCTTGTCGATAACCGTCATGGATGGGGACCTTTCGAGGAGGGCGGGAAACGTGACCGCCGACACCACGATGACGCCCCCACAACCCCGTGAAAAGCGCGAAATTTCCCGGTTATTCCACGACTCTCTCGAAGTAAGGCTGTTTCTGCACGTCGGACGGGACGATCGGCCCTGTGGCGAACGTGAGAAATTCCCGGGCCGCCCGGCTCAACAAGGCCCCGTCCTTCCAGGCCACCACCACGTCGACCGGCTCGGGGACGGGGTCGGTGACGTTGCGGACGGCGATCTCGAGGCCCTCGTAGGTGATGTCGCTGCGCGGCCGCGACAGCAGCAGCGTCCAGCCCAGCCCCCGCCCGACGAACGCCCGGGACGTCTCGAAGTTGCGGGTCCGGTACACGACGTTCGGGGTGAAACCGGCCGCACGGCACACCCCGAGCCCGTGGCTCGAACTCGGCGGTGAATCGAGCAACACCATGGGCGAGTCCCCGAGGTCCCGCAGCCGGATGGGCCCACCGTCCACCGCCAGGGGATGCGCCGCGGGCAGCAGCACCCGGGGGTTGCGGTGCCCGATCACGACCGTGCCCAGCCCGGGCTGCAGATCCAGGGCGTACATCACGGCGACGTCCACCTCCCCGGACTCGAGCTGGGCGGTGAGCTGGGTCTGGTCGTCCTCGTGGAAATCGAGCTGCACGCGCGGGTGGGTGCGGATGAACCCCTCGAGCAGCGGGGGCAGCACGGTCGGTCCCAGCGACGGATAGCACCCGACCTTGACGCGCCCGACGACCTCGCCCGCCTCGGCGCGCGCGTCGGCCTGCAACTCCCCCGCCTGATGCAGCAGGATCCGGGCCCGTTCGAGAACGCCTTCGCCGGTGGGGGTGAGCTGGACGCCGCGGGCACGCCGGCGGATGCACAGGCGGGCACCGAGGGAACGTTCGAGCTCGGTGATCGACGAGGACACCGCCGACTGCGACATGCTCAGCACGTCCGCGGCACCGGCGATCGACCCCCACTCGGCGACCGCGACGAACGCCGCGAGCTGACGGAGCGTGTAGTGGGGCACCGGATCGACTGGGCTCATGGTGTCACCGTAGGCGCACCGACGTCCCCGCACCGACGATGCGGTGCGGGGACCGGGCACGGGGCCGTCAGCAGGCGGTCAGGTCGACGTCCTTGCTCTCCCTGACGAAGACGGCGAGAATCACGGCGCTCATCGCGCACAACGCGACCAGGTAGGCGACGACCGAGGTGATCGTTCCCGAACTCGCGAAAAACGAGGCGACGATGACGGGGGTGAACCCGGCGCCGAGGAGACTGCCGATCTGGTAGCCGAGGGACGCCCCGGTGTATCGGGACCGGGTACCGAACTGCTCGGCCAGGAACGCCGGCATCGGGCCGAAGGTGAGCGACTGCAGCACCGAGCAGCTGATCACGAAGGCCAGCACGACCAGCAGGAAGTTGCCGGAGGACGCGAGCTGGAACAGCGGCCACGCCAGCACCACCATGCCGACGAACCCGCTCAGCATGACAGGCTTGCGCCCGTAGCGGTCCGACAGTCGCGCCGCGCCGAGGATGCCGAAGATCGCGAAGAACTGGCAGATCGCGAACGCATTCAGACCCTCCGACCGGGACACACCGTTCTCGGCCGCGTAACCGATGACGAATGTCGAGAACAACGCCTGGATCACGAACGGAGCGGTGCACACCAGCCCGGCGAGGACGAGGGTGCGCGGGGCACGCAGGATCGCCAGCAGAGGCATCGGCTCCGCCGCCCGGTCCTTCTTCTCGGCCGCCGCCTTCATTGCCTCTCGGAACAGCGGGCTCTCCGCGACCCGGGCGCGGACGAACAGACCGACGGCGAGCAGCACCGCCGAGAACAGGAACGGGATGCGCCAGCCCCATGACAGGAAGTCGTTCTCGGGAAGCGTCGCCGCCAGTGCGAGCGCAAGCGTGCCGAGCACCGCACCGGTCGGGCCTCCGGCATTGGTGAAGGCGGCAGCGAATCCGCGATTGCGGTCGCCGGCATGCTCGAGCGACATCAGCGCCGCCCCTCCCCACTCCCCACCGATCGCGACGCCCTGGACGGCGCGCAGCACGATCAGCATGACCGCGCCCCAGGTCGGGATCGCGGGCACCAGCCCGATGAGGAACGAGGCCGCGCCCATGATCGACATGGACAGCAGCAGCATCTTCTTGCGGCCGATCCGGTCACCGAAATGCCCGAATACGATGCCGCCGAGGGGGCGCGCGATGTAGCCGATCGCGAAGGTCGCGTAGGACGCGATCAACGCCGCTGCCGGACTCAGGTTCGAGAAGAACACCGGTCCGAAGACGAGTGACGAAGCGGTCGCGTAGAGGATGAAATCGTAGAACTCGATGGTGCTGCCGAGGTAGCTGGAGAACACCACACGACGAAGATCGCTTCGCCGTTTCATCGTATCGACGGGGGCGGACGACTCCGATTCTGCGAGCGTCATGGATGGTCCTTTGTCCGGAGGGGAACTGTCGGGCGGCCGGGCAGGCGCGCCGACCGGGGGAATTCGGTGCGGGATCTCAGAAGGGAGGTGCGGGATCTCAGAAGGGATAGGACGGGACCTCACGGACCGCGGTTATCCAGCGTGTCTCGGTGAAGGCCTCGAAGCTGTTCGCAGCGCCACCGAAGCGAGCCCCGTTGCCGGAAGCTCCGAAGCCGCCGAACGGGATGTTGGCCTCGTCCGCCACGGTCTGGTCGTTGATGTGGGCGATACCGGTAGGGATCCGATCCGCCAATTCGAGCCCCCTTCCGATGTCGCGGGTGAAGATGCCGAGGGACAGTCCGTACTCGGAGTCGTTGGCGAGCTCGACAGCCTCGTCCGGCGTGGTGAACTCCACGACCGACGCGACGGGGCCGAAGACCTCCTGCGCGTAGGCCGGCGCGTCCAGGGGCACGTCCGCGAGGACGGTGGGCCGATAGTACAGACCTTCGTAGGTGCCGCCGGCGGCGAGTCTGGCTCCGGCATCGACCGAGGCGGTGACCAGCGCATGGATCTTGTCGAGCTGCCCCCGGTCGATGATGGGGCCCAGAGCGACCTGCTCCGTCATCGGATCACCCACCGGAAGCGCGGCCGCCTTCTCGGCGAGCTTGGCGACGAACTCCTCGTACACGGACGTGTGAACGAGGTGACGGCCGGTGGCCATGCAGATCTGTCCCTGGTGGAGGAAGGAGCCGGCAGCGGCGGCGGAGACCGTCGCGTCGAGATCGGCGTCGTCGAGGACGATGATCGCCGAGTTGCCCCCGAGCTCCAGGTGCACCTTCTTGAGGTGGCGGGACGCGGCGGCTCCGACGTGGCGGCCCGCGGAGGTGGAGCCGGTGAAGGAGATGGCGCGGACCCGCGGATCCTCGACGAGAGCTGCTCCCACATCGGCGCCACCGGGAAGAACCTGCAGGACGCCGGCGGGGAGCCCCGCCTCCTCGAAGATCCGGGCCAGCACGACGCCGCCGGAGACGGCGGTGCGCGGGTCCGGCTTGAGGATGACCGCGTTGCCGGTCGCGAGTGCGGGGGCGACCGATCGGATCGACAGGATCAGCGGGAAGTTGAAGGGTGCGATGACGCCGACCACTCCGACCGGGACCCGCTTGGACGTGCTCAGCAGCCGCGGAGTGACGCTCGGCAGGATCTCGCCGTGCGGGTGGGACGGCAGTGCTGCACCCTCGAAGCACTCCTGGGCGGCGACGTCGGTCTCGAGCGCGGCCTTGGGCCGCAGCGAGCCGGACTCACGCATGATCCAACGCTGGATCTCGTCCGCGTGGGTCTGCCACAACTCGCCGGCACGACGCATCACCGCGGCCCGCTCCGGGTGGGGAAGGGACGCCCACTCTCGTTGTGCGGCAACGGCTCGCGCGGCGGCTGCGTCGAGATCATCGGTGTTCGCGAGCCCGACGGTTCCGAGAGTCGTACCCGTCGCGGGTTCGACGACCTTGATCTCCCCCGCGCCGCCGGCCGTCCAACTCCCGGTGAAGATCCGGCCCTGCCATGCGGATTCGTCCAGAAATGCCATCAGGAACTCCTTGATTTGCGGGTGCCGGACCTGCCGGCGGAACAGAGAACGGCGACGAGCAGAACGCCGGCGTCCGGGGCACTCGAAGGTGCCGCACCAGTATGGGTCACATCACATGATGTGAATAGCAGAATCAACTAGGGATATTGCACAGGAAAACTCAAGAAGGCCTTCACGAAAACGTCCAGCGCGGCCGGACCGGCCGCGCTGGACGGTGAGAGTTCGCCCGGGTCAGCGACCCGGCAACGACATCGCTGCCCAGGCGCTCAGTATCTGTGCCGGATCATCTTCGGGCGCAACGGGAGGCGCGGCGGGAAACCCCGAAGGCGTCCGCGAGAATCGCGGTGCCGGTGCAGGTTCCGGGCACCCTTCACGTTCCAGGAAGGTTCCGCGAGCGACGAGGTGCTTGTTCGCGGGGGCCTCGCTCATGGAGAGGACCGGTGCGACGCACGCGTCGGAACCGGCGAACACCGCCGACCATTCGTCTCTGGTCCGGGTCGCGAATGCCGCGGCGAATCGATCGCGAAGTTCGGGCCAGCGGCGCCGATCCCACTGCCCGGGCAGCGTTTCGTCCCCGTCGAGATGGAGACCGGCAAGCAGCTGGGCGTAGAACGGCGGCTCGAGGGCCGCGACGGCCACATACCGGCCGTCGGAGGTGCGGTACACGTCGACGAACGGCGCTCCCGAGTCGATGAGGTTCGTGCCCCGTTCGTCGTTCCAGGCACCACCGGCGAGCATCGAGAACGGGTTCGCCATCAGATGAGCCACACCGTCGACGATCGCGGCATCGACGACCTGGCCCTCCCCGGACCGCTCACGCTCCCACAACGCGGCCAGGATTCCGGACACCAGATACATTGCCCCGCCGCCGAAGTCACCGACCAGGCTCAGTGGAAGCTGCGGCGGACCCCCGGCGCGGCCGATCGCGTGCAGCGACCCGACCAGCGCCTGATAGGTCGGGTCGTGCCCGGCACGTTGCGCGAGCGGACCGTTTTGCCCCCATCCCGTCATCCGACCGTAGACGAGCCGGGGATTGCGAGCGAGGCAGGCGTCGGGCCCGAGTCCGAGACGTTCGGTGACGCCGGGCCGGTATCCCTCGATGAGAACGTCGGCGTGTTCGACGAGTTCGAGCGCGGCGGCGAGGCCGTCGGCACTCTTCAGATCGAGGGACAGCATCCGCTTCCCACGCTGGAGGGTGTCGAAGCGCGGGTCGATGGGCATGGCGAATCCCGCACCCGCCCGTTCGACACGGACGACATCGGCGCCCTGGTCGGCGAGGAACATCGCCGCGAACGGGGCAGGCCCGAGTCCCGCGAGTTCGACGACCTTGAGGCCGGCCAGCGGGCCCGCTCGGTGCTCTGTCATGGACTTGCTCTCCTCGAGTTGGGTACGCCGGCGGCGGGATGCCCCGACCGCCGGCGCCGATACCGATGGGTGTCAGGCGCTGACGAGCTGCCCGACGGTGACGATCTCCATTCCCGGGGTGATGTGGTCCGCGATGAACCGCTCGTTGAGCTCGATTCCGTAACCCGGGCCCTCGTTCGGGAAGAGCTTGCCGTCCTTGAAGATCGGCACGTTCGCGGCGATGTCGTTCTCGATGACCTGCTTCTCGTTCTCCCACTGGTTGTTGATGATCAGCGGACCGAGATTTTCGTGGGTGAACTGCGAAGCCCAGTTGTTCGCGATCATCAGATGGGCGGACGGGCTGGCCTCGAGACCCGATCCGATCATGCAGCCGCTGTAGACCGCCATGTCGGCGAGGCGCGCCATCGTGAGCCAGCGCTGCGCCTTGACGAGACCGCCTGCCTTCTGCATCTTGATGAACAGTCCGTCCGCCGCGCGGCGCTCGATGATCTCGCGGATGTTGTACAGCTCCTGAGCGGATTCATCGGCGAACACCGGTGTCTCGATCCGGCCGCGCAGCCGGGCCATACCTTCGATGTCCCAGTGCGGAACAGGCTGCTCGATGCACTCCATCCGGAACTCGTCGAGACGGCGCATCGTCTTGAGTGCTTGATCGTAGTTCCAGAAACCGTTGGCATCGACGACGATACGTGCACCGGGACCGAGTGCGGCGCGTACTTCGCGGACATTGTCGACATCGTGGTCGGAGTTGCCGTCGGACTTGAGCTTAATCAGCGAGTAACCCTGCTCGTGAGCCGCAACCGCCTCGGCCACGATCTGGTCCGTCGGCCCCGCGGACGCCACCCAGCCCTGCACCGATGCCTCGATGTTCTTGCCGCCCAGCAACTGGTAGACCGGAACGCCGAACGCCTTGCCCTTGAGATCGTGCAACGCGAAATCGACGAGCGCCTTGGCCTGGTTGTTGTCGCGGACGAAGGTGTCCATCTGCCCGACGATCTTCTCGATGTTGAGCGGGTCCTGGCCGATGAGGAACTGCGGCGCGATGTGCTTGGCGATCATCGCGATCATCGAATCCTGTGTCTCACCGCGGTACCACGTCGAGGTGTCCCCGGAATCGCCGTAGCCGACGATGCCCTCGTCGGTGTACACCTTGAGCACCACCGAATGAATGTGTGTGATCCGGGTTCCCGGCATGATGAACGGCTTGACCAGCGGGGTGGAGACCGGGGTCAGTTCGACCTTGGTGATGATCATGAGGTCTGCTCCTGCAGTGTGGGAAGGACGGTGGCGCCGGCAGCGGCCAGTGCACCGAGATCGTTGCTGTCGAGACCGAGTTCTCTCAGAACCTCGGTGGTGTGTTCACCGGTCAGCGGGGCCGGACGTGTGATCGCCCCGGGGGTGCGGGACAACTTGGCGGGGATCCCCGGCACCGTGACTTCCCGGCCGCTGACCGGGTGCTCCACGGTCGGGAGCATGTCGCGGGCCGCGAAGTGCGGGTCGGCGAAGATGTCCTCGGCGTCGAAGATCGGACCCAGCGGCACCTTGCCGCCCAGCAGGTCGATCAGTTCCGCAACCGTGTGCCGGCGGGTCCAGTCGTTGACCACCTCGTACACGGCGTCGCGGTTCTCCCAGCGAGCGTGATCGGTAGCGAATCGCGGATCGTCCACGAGCTCCGGCCGGCCCATGATCGCGACGAGTTTCGCCCACTGCGGGTTGTGCGGGGCACCGAGTGCGACGACACCGTCCGACGCCTCCACCGTGTCGAAGGGGGCGAAACCCTGCAGCTGGTTGCCGATCGGTGTGGGCACCTGCCCGGTGTGCCCGTACGTGTTGACGACGACCTCCGAGATCGCAAGCACGCTGTCGGCCATCGCGACGTCGACGTACTGGCCACGACCACTGCGTTCCGCCTCACGCAGGGCGGCAAGGATGCCGAATGCCGCGAACAGCCCGGGAACGGTGTCACCGACACCGGAACCCACACGGACGGGGTGCTCGGCATCGCGACCGGTGATGGACATCAGCCCACCCATGGCCTGTGCGACGATGTCGAATGCGGGCCAGTGCGCGTACGGGCTTTCGCCGCCGGGCTTGTCCCCGAAACCGCGGATGGAGGCGTAGACCAGTCTCGGATTCCGCGCCGCGAGGGTCTCGTAGCCGAGTCCGAGGCGTTCCATGACGCCCGCACTGAAGTTCTCGACGAGCACGTCGGCATCGTTCACCAGGCGCAGCAGAACGTTGCGGGCCTCGGGCTTCTTGAGGTCGAGCACGACGCTGCGCTTGTTGCGATTGGCGGACTGGAACACCCCGCCGTAGTCGCGAGGCTCGTCGTCGGAGCCGAACGGCCCGGTGTACCGGAGGAAATCGCCACGCGGAGGCTCGATCTTGATGACATCGGCGCCCTGATCGGCAAGAAGCGAAGTACAGAACGGTCCGGCGAGCGCTTGGGTCAGGTCGATCACCCGCACCCCGTCGAGAGCACGCCGTCCGGCGGCCCGGCGGCTCACAGCGTGGCCTCACGTCCGAGCAGGGCACGTCCGATGACGACCTTCTGGATCTGCGGAGTACCCTCGCCGATCTCGAGGCCGGACACGTCGCGCAACATGGCCTGCAGCGGAAGCTCCTCCGCGAACCCGGAGTGCCCGTGGGCGACGACGCAATCGCGGATGGTCTGCAGCGACACGTCGGTGGCATAGAGCTTGGTCATCGCGGCCTCCTTCGTGAAGGGCCTGCCGGCGTCGGCGAGCGACAGGGCACGATAGGTCAGCCACCGCGCGGCCTCGAGCTTGGTCGCGTTCTCGGCAATGGGGAAGGAGACCCCCTGGAACGACGAGACGGGCTTCCCGAACGCCTTGCGGCTCTTGACATATTCGATCGTGATGTCGAGCGCCTTGCGCGCGACGCCGGTGGACATGAGACCGATGACCGAGCGCGTGTAGTCGAATTCGCTCATCACGAGCCGGAATCCGTTCCCGACACCGCCGATCACGTACTCGTCGGGAACGAACACGTCGTCGAGGAACACCCCGGCGCGGCCGAGCGGCTTCCATCCGGCGTCGGGGAACTTCTGCATGCTCACGCCCTTTGCGTCGAGCGGCACGAGGAATGCGGTGACGCCGGAGTCCTCCGGCCCCTCGCCCCGCGCCTTGACGAACGTGATCATCGCCTTGGCGTGCGGCGCGAACGTGATGGAGGTCTTCTCACCGTTGAGCTTCCAGCCGCCCTCCACGCGTTCGGCCTTGGCGCGCATGGCCATCGCGTCGGAGCCCGATCCCGGTTCCGTCAACCCGAGTGCGACGACGTGGCGGCCCTCGACGATGCCGCGCACCCAGTCGCGCGCCACGCCGGGCGCGAGGAAGCGCTCGAGCAGTGGTCCGGTGAGGTTGTTGGTGTAGGCGAGCTGCGAGGCGTAGAAGTTCGCGTACGCGAGTTCCTCGTGCGCGATTCCGAGGTGTGTCTTGGTCATGCTCTCGCCGATCCTCCCCACCCCGCCGTTCTCCTCGGACACCCCGAGTCCCAGAAGGCCCTGGGCCGCCATCTTCTCGGCCAGATCCCACGGGAATTCCTCGCTGTGAGCCCGCTCGAGGTAGCTGTCCGCATGCGGCGCAGCGAATTCCCGTACCCATTGGGCGAATTCGTCGTACTCGGGAGCGAAGAGGACCGGGGGGTGCAGAGCGGACGTGTCTGACGACATGGAAATCTCCTCGAATCTTGCTGGATGGCAACGGACGGTCGGATCCGCTGCGACTGCGCGTGCGTCCCATCCGCGGTGCGGTGCGATGGACCCAGTATGTCCGCCGTCACTAACACTGAAAAGAACAAGAACCGAGTGATATTTATGAGTAAAACTGTGTATTGCGTCAGAGTGTGGCCGCGCGCTCGGTCGCGAACGCGAGGAATGCACGCGCGACCCTGCTCAGCAGGACATCGGGCCGCCACGCGATCACGAGGCGGACCGGTTCCAGTGCCGGCCGCTCGATGGGACGCAGAACGATCTGCATGCCCCCGTACGTGCGATCCAGCTTCGGCCGACTCAGCATCACGGTCCAACCCAAGCCGCGGCCGACGAACGCGCGCACCGTCTCGTAGTTCGCCGAGCGATAGCCGATCCGGGGAGTGAAACCCGCCAGGGCGCACACCTGCAGCGCGTGGTTCGAACTCGGCGCGGCGTCGAGCAACACCATCGGCTCGTCGGCCACGGATACGAGATCGACCGGCCCGGGATCGTCCGCGAGACGGTGTTCCGCCGACACCACCAGCGCAGGATTGCGCGTCCACAGGGTCGCCGTTCGCCACTGGCGGGGAATATCGAGGTCGTACACGATGACCGCATCGAGTTCTCCGCGCTCCAGCGCAGCTTCGAGTTCATCGGCCATCGCTTCCCGGAACTGCAGGGTGACGCCCGGATGGCTACGCCGGAACTCGTACAGCAGAGGCGGCAGAATCGTAGGCGCCACGGTGGCGTAGCACCCGATGACCAGCCGGCCCTTCAGTTCACCACCGGCGCCCGCGGTCTCGGCCTCGATATCGGCAGCCTGCTGCAGCAGTGCCCGCGCCCGAACCAGGACCGATTCGCCGGTCGGAGTGAGCTGCACGCCGTGGGCGCGCCGCCGCACACAGAGCTGGGCGGACATCGCCTTCTCCAGCTCCGTGACGGCCAGCGACACAGCCGACTGGGACACCAGCAGGCGGTCCGCGGCGGCGCTGATCGTGCCGGTTTCCGCGACCGCGACGAAAGCGACCAGCTGTCGCATGGTGAACGCCGGGGCACGGTCGAGACTCATGCCCCGATGATAGGAGCCTGCCCATGCCCCCTCGGCGCCCGCGACAGATGCCGCTCGAGGATCGGGCCGATCACCGCGAGACCCGCAGGACCGGTGAGTTGCTCGTGGGACAGCGGCACCGGGCACTCGACCACACCTTGCGTCACGTGTTCCTTCCAGGCGGAGGCGCCGGTGTCCCGATCGAGATCCCGGCCGCTGTCCGCGGCGGCGCTGAAGTACAGGAGGTCGACGCCGTCGAGCACCCCGGGGTGGTGTGCGAGCGCGAGGTCGACGAGTTCCCCGTACACGCGGTAGAGGGTTTCGAGGTCGGCCGCGGTCAGGGCAGCGAAGATGCCGCCCTTCGCGTGCAGCAGTTCCGCGACGGTCTCGAAGGTCGGCTCGGCACCGGTGACCGGGAGGTCGTCGACGTCGCCGAACTCTTCGAGCAACCGGCCGATCGTGGGCCGCTCGGCGATCGTCCCGGTCAGCACGCGGGTGTCCAGCATGGCGAGGGTCGCCACGTCGTCGCCGGTGCTGCGCAGGCGCATCGCGATCTCGTGTGCGATCTGCCCGCCGACCGAGTAACCGACCAGGTGGTACGGGCCCGTCGACTGCACGGACCGAATCTCCCGGACGTAGCGGTCGGCGAGGTCTTCGAGGGACGCGAACCTGGTGTCGGGTTCGGTGAGCGCCGGCGCCTGCAGCCCGTAGACAGGGCGGTCGTCGCCGAGGTACTGGGCAAGGCCGGCGAAGCACCAGGCCAATCCGATCGCCGGGTGGATGCAGAACAGGGGTTCCGCGGTACCGGGGCGCAGCGGCAACAGGACCGAGACCGCCGCTCGTGCCGCGTCCGGGTCGGTCGATGCGCCGCCGCTGTCGATTCGGCGGGCGAGGGTAGCGGGGGTCGAATGCGTGAAGATCCACTGCACCGGAATCTCCGCTCCCGTCGATTCCCGCAGGCGGGCAACGACACCGGTGGCGGTCAACGAGTTCCCGCCGAGGGAGAAGAAGTTGTCGTCCGCGCCGACGCGAGTCACCGCGAGTTCGGCCGAGAACGCTTCGGCCACCGCAGTTTCCGTTCCTTCGCGCGGTACCCGGAATTCGGTTGCACCGCAACGGAAGTCCGGCTCCGGCAACGCCGCCCGATCCACCTTCCCGTTCGCCGTCACCGGCACCGCGTCGATCACCGACACGACGGACGGCACCATGTGCGGCGCCAACCGCGTCCCCACCTGCGCCAGCACCGCCACCGGATCCAGCTCCGCGGCTGGTTCCGGCACCACGTATCCGACGAGCCGATCGCCGGCACCCCGGTGCACCGTCGCCACGGCTTCTCGGACACCGTCGCACGCCCGCAGCGCGGATTCGATCTCGCCGAGTTCGATGCGGAACCCGCGGACCTTCACCTGCTGATCGGAACGGCCCACGTAGTCGAGTTCGAGCGTCCCGTCGTCGCGGCGGCGCCACCGCACCAGATCCCCGGTGCGGTACATGCGCTGCCCCTTCGGTCCCGCGACGAAACGCGAAGCGGTCAGTCCGGCGCGATTGCGGTAGCCGCGGGCCAAGCCGGGACCGGACAGGTACAGCTCCCCCACCACCCCGACGGGGACCGGCCGCAGCCGGTTGTCGAGCACGAGTTCGGCGAATCCGCGGATGGGGCGGCCGATCGTGACGGGTTCCCCGCTCTGCAGTGCGTGCCCCGCGTTCGACTGGATCGTCGTTTCCGCCGGGCCGTAGGTGTTGACCATGGTCCGGCCCGGCGCCCACCGGGCGACGAGTTCCGGCGGGCAGGTCTCGCCACCGACGATCACCGTGTCGAGCCGGTCGAGTCCGGCCGGATCCACCGTGCCCAGCGCCGCGGGGGTCAAGGCCGCGTGCGTGACCTGTTCCCGGGCGAGCAGGTCGGCCAGTTCCCGACCACCGAATACCCCGGGCGGGGAGATCACCGAACATCCACCGGATCCGAAGGCCCACAGCATCTCCAGCACCGCCGCGTCGAAACTCGGCGACGCCGCGTGCAGCACACGTGCGTGCGGACCGAGCCCGAACCGAGCGCACTGTTCTGCCACCAGGTTCGCGAGTCCCGCATGGGTGACCGTCACGCCCTTGGGGATCCCGGTCGACCCGGACGTGTAGATCACGTACGCGGGATGGTCCGCCCGCAGCGGATGGATCCGCTCAGCGTCGACGATCGGGTTTTCCCGCATTCCAGTATTTTCCGACGTTTCCGCGAGCAGCAGCCAGGGCACCGCATCGGGGAGGCGATCGACCGCGTCGGGTGTGGTGAGGCCGAGCGAGGCGCCGGAGTCGGTGAGCATGTGCTCGATCCGCCCGGCCGGGTATCCGGGGTCGACGGGGACGAACGCGGCTCCGGTCTTCGCGACCGCCCACACCGCCAGCACCGACTCCACCGACCGTGCCATGCCGATGGCAACGCAGGTCTCGGGTCCGGCTCCCAGTGCAATCAGATTGCGCGCGAGACGGTTCGACCGGTCGTCGAGCTCATCGTAGGTCACGCGACGATCTCCGCACACGATCGCGGTCGCCGAGCGATCACCTGTTCCCGCGGAAAGAAGGTCGGGCAGCGTCGCCGGCGAGACGCCGGGTTCGCCGAGCACCGGGACGAGCTGAGCATGCTCGACGGGGCCGAGCAGGTGCAGCCGGTCCAGGCACACGTCCGGTTCGGTCGCGACGGTGTGGACGATGCGCAGCACGCGGTCGAGGATTTCCTCCATCTGCCGGTGATCGAACAACTCGGGCAGGTACTTGATCGACAGGTGCAGCCGATCGTCCACGTGCGCAACCAAACCCATCGGATAGTGCGCCGCGTCCGCACCCGAGACATCCACCACCCGCATCCCCGCGATGTCCGTCTCCGCCGTCAACCCCCCACGATCGACCGGATACGACTCGAACACCGTCATCGTGTCGAACACCGCACCCGGCCCCGCCACCCGCTGCACATCCGACAACCCGACATAGTGATGATCGAGCAACCCCGCCTGCTCGGCCTGCACGCGATCGACCAACTCCCCCAACGACACCCCGGCGCCCCACCGCACCCGCACCGGCACCGTGTTCACGAACAACCCCACCATCGACTCCACCCCGTCGATCTGCGGCGGCCGCCCCGACA